>JAFGJB010000186.1 GCA_016929295.1 Candidatus Zhuqueibacterota bacterium
AAAGCAGATATATAACCATCCAAATCAATGATATCGACACCGACCAGATCATCCCGGCCCGCTTTCTCAAGGTGACCGATAAAAAGGGTCTGGGCGACGTTCTGTTCTGCGACTGGCGATACCATAGCGACGGTTCGCCGAAGGCGGACTTTGTTCTAAACAGGCCGGAAGCGCGGGGGGCAGCAATCCTCGTCGCCGGCGACAATTTTGGCTGCGGCTCCAGTCGGGAGCACGCGCCGTGGGCGCTCACCGGCTACGGCTTTCGCGCCATCATCAGCACCAGCTTTGCCGACATTTTTCGCAGCAACGCTCTGAAAAACAGTCTGTTGCCGGTCATTGTCGATGCTGGGACGCTGAACCATCTGTTCGACTTGCATGAGAGGAAAAAAAATGCCGAAATCCGCATAGATTTGCCGGCTCAGATCGTCGTCTTGCCGGATGGCCGGCAGATCGAATTTCCGATTGATGAGTTCAGCAAAACCTGTCTGCTCGAGGGCATAGATCAGCTCGGCTATCTGCAAAAATTCACCGCCGCTGTGCAGGAATATGAAAAGAGGCATCCGGCGCGGGTGAATACGCTGGCGAGCTGATCGCCTGGCGCCGATCGTACAATTTTCTTGCTTATACTTGATGTTATCTTTACATTTCTGTTCAAGTTGAACGAGATTGTATTTTATGAAAAATCCATACAAGCGGACAGACGTATTTGCCTGTAACTATCAGGGTCACGCGCAATTCAGCAATCGTGTTTCGGTATTTCACGTCTTGCGGCAGAAGAATTGCTATCCGCAGGGCTGTCTGATGTTCAAGTGGTCATGCGAGCTCAAGAACAAGGGCAAATCGTGCTATCGCGGCTTCAACTATATCGGTCGCCTCTGCGAAGGCTGCACCCATTTTCTCGATGAAAAAATTCATTACCAGCCGCGCATTTTGATCAGCGCCGCCGAGTTCGAGGCGTTTCAGGAGGAGCTCGAAGAATTTGACGAATGGATCGCTGAATTTC
Source organism: Candidatus Zhuqueibacterota bacterium (assembly GCA_016929295.1). Taxonomy (GTDB): domain Bacteria; phylum Zhuqueibacterota; class Zhuqueibacteria; order Residuimicrobiales; family Krinioviventaceae; genus Kriniovivens. The sequence goes on from JAFGJB010000186.1 coordinate 1,004, forward strand.
AAAATCGCGATGTCGACCTGTTGGGCACCATCAGCAGCGTCAAACCACGATTCAAAAAGACAATTGCCAACGGCAAAGGACAGCTGCGGCTCGACGGTTATCTACTGGTCCTGTCGCACGGCTACATCGATACGACCGAATTTGCCGACTATTTCTACGCCAAGATCTCACCGCAGCAACAGGACCGACTTCGCTTCGCGGCCGGCGACACATTTGAAGCGCGCGGTCGCATGAATCTCGATCACGCTCGCGTGCTGTTCAACAAAATGTGGGCGGTGAATTACATACAGCGCTCCGGCAAACCGACGTGGAATAACAGTCGGGCACTGGTCGCGCGCGCCGCGGCGACAGAATTTCAGGCGCAGCCGGAGAGCTGCATAAAATGCCCGTATGGCGCGTTGATCGACACCATCGAATATGTCGATGGACAAAAGCAGTTTAAACGCTCGCTCTATTGTCTGGAGGGGATTGTCGATCCGCAGGTGTGCTACATTTCCACAGCGGACAAGGTGGATTTGTGCTCTATTAGGATGTAACCAGGAAAGGATATATGGCAAAAGGAATTACCAAACGATCAGAAGACTATGCAAAATGGTATCTCGATGTGATTGCGGCGGCAGATCTGGCTGAGCACTCGGCCGTGCGCGGCAGTATGGTGATCAAACCAACCGGCTATGCCCTGTGGGAAAATATCCAGCGCGAACTGGACAGGATGTTCAAGGAGACAGGCCACGAGAACGCCTATTTCCCGCTGCTCATCCCCGAGAGCTTTTTGAAAAAAGAGGCTGAACACATTGAAGGATTTGCGCCCGAGCTGGCGGTTGTGACGCACGGCGGCGGCAAGAGGCTGGAAGAACCTCTGGTCATTCGCCCGACATCGGAGACGATCATCTGGTCGAGCTATGCCAAATGGATCCAGTCTTATCGCGATCTGCCGATATTGATCAACCAGTGGGCCAATGTGGTGCGCTGGGAGATGCGCACAAGACTATTTTTGCGCACCGCCGAATTCCTCTGGCAAGAGGGCCATACGGCGCATGCCACCGAGGAGGAAGCCGTTGAAGAGACGCTGCGCATCCTCAACGTCTATCGGACCTTTGCCGAAGAGTTTTTAGCCGCGCCGGTGTTCACCGGCATCAAGACAGCGGCGCAGCGTTTTGCCGGCGCCATCGACACCTATTGCATCGAGGCGATGATGCAGGACAGAAAGGCGTTGCAGGGCGGCACATCCCACTATCTCGGGCTGAATTTTGCCAAAGCCTTTGATGTCACGTTTCAGGATGAAAAGGGCGAGACGAAATACGTCTACGCAACGAGCTGGGGCGTGTCCACCCGTCTGATCGGCCTGCTGATCATGACGCACAGCGACGATAAAGGTTTGGTCATTCCGCCGCGATTGGCGCCGACCAAGGTCGTCTTCATCCCCATTTGGCAGGATGATTCCCAGATTGCCATGATACGGGCGAAAGTTGCCGACATCACCGATGGCTGGAAAGAACGCCTGACCTTCAAGGTGGATGATCGGGAGCAATACCGTCCCGGCTACAAATTCAACGAATGGGAGAAAAAAGGCGTGCCCATTCGTATCGAGATCGGACCCAAGGATATCGAGAACAATCAGGTTGTTTTGGCTCGTCGCGACACAGGTGAAAAAATGTCCGTTTCACAGGACAATTTGTTCGAGCGCGTTGATAAATTGTTGGCAACCATACAACAGGATATGTACAATCGGGCGCTGGAATTTCGCGATGCGAATACGCACGATGAAGATGATTTCGCCGCATTCGCAAAGCGCATAGATGATCCCGGCGGTTTTTTCTGGGTGCACTGGTGCGGCTCGCCTGATTGTGAAAACAAATTTCAGGAGACAGGCAAGGCCACTATCCGCCTCATTCCGTTGGATGAGAGCAGAAAACAGGAGGGCGCCTGTATTGTCTGTGGCAAACCATCGCATACACGGGTGCTGGTTGCCAAATCATATTAGCCAAACGTGTCCGTGCAAAAAATCATCATCATGTTGATGCATGAAGGAGAAGAGCATGCATAGCAAGAAAAAGGAAATAGTCGAGATCACTGTCCCGACCAAAGCGATTCGCATCAAGAATGCGACCTGCGTGAATGGGCATAGTTTGATGGATAAAAAAGTGCTCATCAATGGCAATCAAGCCATCGCCGTACTGGCGAAATATGGCGATGAAGAAGGGCTCATCTATCTGGATCCGGTGTACGGCAGCTTTGAGAACATGTGGGAAATAACAGTGCCAAAAGGCGAGTGCGTTGAGCTTTTCTGTCCCACATGTCGTGTGCCATTATCCGAACACGGCCAGCTGTGCGACGACTGTCTGGCGCCGTTATTCGCCATTTATCTCCCGCACGGCGGCATGGTTGAAGCCTGTCTGCGCAACGGCTGTCACTTTCACAAGCTGCAATTCACCGACTCCGAGGAGATCGGCCAAAAGCTGCTCGAAGAGCATTATTTTGATGACATGTTTTGAAAGAACGTGCCCGATTCGTCAATAAAAATCGTAGCGGACCTGATCCTCGCGAGGAGCGAACAATAGAGAATTCAGCTTTTAAATCCGGATATGTCGCTGTCATCGGTCGTCCCAACGTCGGTAAATCGACCTTGACAAACGCTATTCTCAAATTTCCGCTCGCCATCACCACAGCCAAACCACAAACGACGCGTCATCGTATCCTCGGCATTCACTCTGAGGAAAATGCTCAGATCATCTTCCTTGATACGCCCGGGCTCATTGATCCTGCATACAAACTGCAGGAGTGGATGATGAAGGCGGCGAGCTCGGCGTTCAATGATGCGGACATCAATCTGTTTCTGGTCGAGGCGTCTGTTAACCCAAAACCCAAAGATATTGAAATTTTGCACATGCTCAAGACCGTGGGTGTTCCAATTATCCTCGGCATCAACAAGATCGACCTCGTCGAAAAAGCACACATCCTCCCGCTCATCGACGCTTACCGCACGACGGTCGATTTCCTTGATATCATACCCCTCTCCGCGCTCACCGGGGAAAACATCGAAGAGTTGAAGGCTGTCATCCGGAAAAATCTGCCATATGGTCCGCCGTTTTTCCCGCAAGACATGGTCACCGAACACCCGGAGCGCTTTTTCGTCAGTGAGCTGGTGCGCGAACAAATCTACCTCAATTTCAGTGACGAACTGCCTTTTTCCACCGCCATTGTGATCGATGAATTCAGGGAACGCCAAGGCCGCAAGGATTATATCAAGGCTCGCATCATCGTCGAGCGCGAGTCGCAAAAAAAGATCGTCATCGGCAAAAACGGCACAGCTATTCGCCGGATCGGTCAAGACGCCCGCCGCGAAATTGAAAAGTTTTTGCAACGGCCTGTCTACCTGGATCTGTTTGTCACGGTACGCGAAAAGTGGCGCAAAAAAGATGCTCTGTTAAAAGAGTTTGGTTATGATCATCGGGCCATGTAGAAAATCAAAAATGGAGTGAATTGTGCCAGAACGATTTTGCACATTAAAAAGATCTGTCACTGCGCGGATCATTTTTTATACGGCTTTTTTCATGGCATCCATGCTGTTTTTCTCGTGCTCCAGCTCTTACTTTCAGCCGCGACCGCCTTTGAGTCCGATCATTCGCATCGGCATTGTCCTCGATGCCGAGGAAATAAAGTTTCAACCGGACAAAAAAATGATCATCACGCCAAAAGAAGGTGAGGATCGCTATCGTTCGGAGCAGACGGATATATGGACAATTCGCGTCAATGAGGGGAGCGTCACCCCTTCACCATGCCGACTTTTGCTTGCCGAATTTGCAAAGAAAGCGGACGCTAAAAAATCTGCAAAAGAATTTGGCCTGAAAGGCATTGAAACGAAAATAGCGCAGGAAGGAGACGAGTTGTGGTACGGCGGCAAGCTCATTTCCGGTTCATCCGTGCATCGCGTCTATGCAGCACAAAAATTTGCCACCGAAGAGCAGGCCACAGCGGCACAGCGTGCGAACGCCGCGCTGGCCGGTGCGCGCGTGGTTCGCGGTGACGCTCCTTTGACCGGCGATCTCGTACTCATCTCGCCAAAAGGAGATGAGCTGGCCATCAAGGATGCCATGCGACTCTCGGGCACAGAATTCACCATCCATGAAGTCAAAGTCGGCGAAGGATATCACTGGTCGCGCACTGAAAAGCGCACCTATCGCGGGGAGCTGGAGATACGCGTGAACAAAAACGGCAACCTCGTCGCGATCAATGTTTTACCCCTGGAAGACTATTTGCAGGGTGTGCTGCCGGGTGAAATGTCGGCTTTGTTTCCACTCGAAGCGCTAAAAGCGCAGGCCATTGCCGCGCGCACCTTTTTCCTCTACAATTTTAATAGAGTCCACATTGATGATCCCTTCGACGCCTGCGCCGACGTGCACTGCCAGGTCTATGTCGGCTCTGGTAAAAGCAACGACAAAATTGACAAAGCAATTCGCGAGACGCGTGGTCTGGTGCTGCAATACAATGAAGAACTGTGCTCGACACCTTTTTCGGCGATGTGCGGTGGTCACACCGAACACTCGGGCAATGTATGGAGCGGTGAAACGCTTCCCTACTTGACCGGCGTCTTTGATCTCGATCATCCCGAGCAGTTCGAGACCAGGTTTGATCTGTCGCAGGAAGTCAATGCGCGAAAATGGATCGAATCTCTGCCTGACGTGCACTGCAATGTCGAAAAAGCTGGCTCACCTGATTATGCTGGCTATGCAAAAAAATTTTTCCGCTGGGAGAATCGTTTCACTCGTCAGGAGCTGGAGCAAAACATTAAAAACTATACCGGCGTCGATTTCGGTTCGCTGCTGGATCTCAAGCCGATTTCCCGCGGCGTATCGGGGCGCATCATCGAGCTTGCAGTTACAGGAACCTCAAATACATTCTCGATTGACAAAGAGTTGCGCATCCGCAAGGCGCTCTCGCCCACGACGCTGTACAGCGCCTGCATTGTCTTCGATAAAGTCGGAGAAAGCGCTGGCATGCCCGAGGCGTTCATCATCAAGGGCGCGGGTTGGGGACACGGCGTCGGCATGTGCCAGATCGGCGCGGCCATCATGGCTGACAAGGGGAAGAATGCCGGCGACATCCTCAAACATTATTATGCGAACACCACAATTCGACAGCTCTATTAATAAGGCACACCCAACCAAGTCGCCCGCGCACATTCTAATGATTTTTGTCGATGGTTTGGGATGCGGCATCAATGATCCGACGATCAATCCGTGTTGCTTTTCACCGCACTTTTTCCGTCATTTCAGAGATGACGCTCCTCAAATACGCCTATATTCTTTCAATATTTTTCAACGCAGAGGCGCAGAAAACGCAAAGGTTCGCGAAGAAATGATATTGATTTTTCATTGCCTCGCTGATGTAGACAGGTTTACGATATCGCAGCACATCCATTTTTCTCGGCGAACCTCTGCGGTCCTTTGCGCCTTTGCGTTTAGCTTTTCGTAATTGCTACATTGTTTGGTTGCGCCCCAAGGCCGCGCCAGGTTGATCTTTTGCGTTTTTGCCAGCGACTGACGTATTACTTGCCGCAGCGCTGTAATCCTTGCAAATGCATTTCTAATTTTGTATAATTGCCGATTTTATTTTACGGAAACCGAGGTGACCTTTGAAAAAATTGACAGAGCTTTTGGGATTACACGAGCGCGGCATCTGGCGGGACTATTTCTTTATTGTCGTTGGATCGGCGATCATGGGATTTGGAATCGGCACCTTTTTGGTTGATGCCAAAGTAGTGCCCGGCGGCGTCAGCGGCTTGTCCATGACCGTCCACTACCTCAGTGGCGGCAAAATCCCTGTTGGCGTCATGATGTGGGTGCTGAATATTCCGCTCTTCATCTGGGGAATTAAAGAGCTCGGCAAGCAGTTTGGTGCGCGAACGTTTGTCGGCTTCACGACAAACTCGTTTTTTATCGATTTTTTTCGCGGTGAATTCCCGCTCGTCGGCGGTATTTCTCTGCACGATAATCCATCCATTCGCTACCTCGTCCAGAATGATTTTATCATGACTGTCCTGGCCGGCGGCGTGCTGCTGGGTTTGGGACTGGGCATCATCTTCAAGTTCCGCGGCACCACCGCGGGCTCGGACGTCGTTGCCGCCGTTTTCCAGAAGCGGTTTGGCATGAAGCCGGGGCAGACCTTCATGATCGTCGATTTCATTGTCATCGCGCTGGCCGGATTTGCCATTCACTTCAAAGGGCTCCCCACAGCGCGTCCTGCCTTGACGCTGACGCTCTATGCTCTGATGCTGCTGTTCGTCTCCAGTCGCATCGTTGATGCGATCCTGGATGGATTCGATTACGCCCGCTCCGCGACGATCATCTCGCTCAAGCCGGAGCCGATCGCCGACTTTATCCTCAATGACCTCAGCCGCGGCGGCACCTCCTACTATGGCCGCGGTCTCTATCTAAAGCAGGATCGTCACATCTTATTCACTGTTTTAGGCCGACATGAAATGGGCAAATTCGTCAGCAAAGTCAAAGAGATCGATCCCAATGCCTTTGTGATTGTCAATAACGTGCATGAAGTATTGGGGGAGGGATTTCGGCCGCGAATTTGATGTGTAAAAATCATTGCTTCTTTAGCTTTTAATCCATACACTTGACAAATTTTGCAAAAAAATAAACAGGTGCACCATGGAACACTCTATCGTCCCCGTTCATCTCATCCTCACTCTGGGGATAGCGGCGCTTTATCTTTTTTTCGCCATCCGCTTTTTCCGTGAGCAGGATGACAAAATCAGTGCGGTTGATCGCGCCCTGATCCAGGTGACTCGCTATGCTCTGCTCATGCTCTACTTGACGGGATTATTCATGACCGTCACATTTGGCATGACGGTGCACAAGCTGCATCACATGATCAGCATTCTCCCGGCGATCGGCGTCGTGGGCATACGCTATCTGCCACTGCTGACGAAACGGCCAAATACTCTCAGGACCTATGCGTGGACGTTCGCCATCCTTTTTGTCCTCGTGCTCGTCACCGCTTTATCGAGCAGATGGAGTGCTCTGCCGTAGTATTAGACGAGAGAGATCGACGAGGAGAACAGGCGTATGGAAAACAAGCACCACATCAAATCACCTCCCGCTGGATTGGCTGTTCTGGCGCTCGTCGGCCCATCATTTATCTGGGCGGCAGAATTTATTGGTTCCGGCGAAGTGATTCTGTCGACGCGGGTGGGCGCCTTGCTGGGGCCGACGGTCTTGTGGGCGATTGTCGTGGGTGTGCTGCTCAAATTCTGGATCGGCATGTCAGGCGCCCGCTACACGGTCTGCACCGGCGAAGGCATGATAGACATGATCTCGCGCATCCCCGGACCCAAAAACTGGGGCGTCTGGATCACGCTCGTCGCGCAATTTGCCGCCGCCACCATCTCGATCGGTTCGCTTGCCACAGCCGCCGGCATTTTTGTCCATAGTCTTGTCGGCATTTCTCCACTACTCTCCGGCTGGCTCGTCACCATATTCGCACTTGCAGTTGTGTGGACGAATCTCTTCAATGTGCTTAAAATCGTCATGAGCTTTTTCGTCCTCGTTGTTGTGCTCGGGGTGCTCTATGTGGCGGCCAAAGTCTTCCCGGACGTCGCCACGTTCTTCAGCGGCTTGCTGTTCGATGTGCCGGAGGTGCCGGACTGGGCGTTATCAATGCCGGGAGTACAGGCCAATCCCTGGCGAGAAATTCTGCCGCTGATTGGCTGGGCGGCCGGCGGCTTTGCCAGCCAGGTATGGTATACCTACTGGGTGATCGGCGCCAACTATGGCGCTGCAGCTGGGCGCGGTTATGGTCGGCCGGCGGACGAAAATATGCTACGCACCATGTCAGCTGCTCTGGCGAACAAAATCAAAGTCTGGTGCCATGTCGTTTATGCGGACGCAGTGCTGGCGATGATCATCGGTGTGGTCACAACCGGGGGATTTCTTCTCGCCGGCGCCGGCGTTTTGCGGCCGCATGAATTGGCGCCGGAGGGCGCGACGGTCGCCACCACCCTGGCCACCATCTTCTCCGAACGCTGGGGCAATTTTGGTGGCATGCTTTTCCTGTTTGCCGGCGCCTGCGCATTGATCGGCACGCAAGTCGGACAGCTAGCGGGCTGGCCACGTCTATTAGCTGATACTTTTCGCATCTGTTTTCCTCGATTCGAAAAGCTCGAATGGAAATGGCAATTCCGCTTGTTCCTTGGCTTCTTTTTCTTCACCAACATGATATTTGTCTACACTTTTGGCCTGAAACCGGTCATCATGGTCAAACTCTCGGCCATCCTCGATGGCTTGCTGCTCACACCATTTCAGGCGTTATGGGTGCTGCTCGGACTCTACGTGGTGATGCCAAAGATGCTATCGCCGGAAGCAGCTCAAGTCCTTAAACCAAGCTGGATTTTTGCCGCCGGCCTGATTGTGGCATTTTCAGTATTCGGCTATTTTTGCATCTTTCAGATGCCATTTGTCTGGTAGGATGACGCCCTGCAAAAACCGATGCGCCACGTTCAATCCGCATGATAAGGCAGATTTTATCAAAAGCGCGAGCGTCAAATAGCGCGCCCCTCATTTGTCGCATTGAAACTCTTCACCGCCTCCTCGACCGTATCATAGATCTCAAAAACAGTATCGAGCTTGCTGATACGCAGATAATACTGCACTTTGGGTGTTGGGCGGGCAAATTTCAATCTCCCGCCTCGCTTGCGGAAATTATGATAGCAGGAGATGAGCGCGCCAATCCCGGCGCTGTTGCTCCAATAGAGTTTGGAGAAATCAATGACCAGGTTTTGATAGCCGCGATTGATCAAATCCTGCACCTCCTCCTTCACCTCGTTACATTCCAGTCCACCCATCAATTTGTCCTTTAGATGCAGAACGATGACACCATCCACCTCATTGTACGCAAACAACATGGCCTTCACCTCATTTTCATTTCGCCATATATAATATACCGCATATCAAATCTTAAATCAAGATATCTTGACAATTTTGTTGATTTAATGTAACTTGGATAAACAGCAAGTGGTTAACATGAGAAATTGAGAGGAGAACAGCATGCCAGAACCTGGTTGCGCCAATTGCGCCTTCCGCGCCAAATACGACAACAAGCCCACATCCTTTCTCGGCCGATTATGGCGCTGGCACATCAGTTTTTGTCCCGGATGGAAATCCTACATGAGCTCATTGTCACGCCAGGAGCAAATGGACATTGCACAGAAATATCAGATAAAAAAATACTTGTTATGAGTCGCAGCCTTTCACGCCGAAAATTCATCTCTCGAGCATTCTCTGCCATCATGTCGGTCGGGATCTCAGCCCACACTCGAGAGGCAGCCGATCTCGATTTCAAGATCGGCCAAATGCTCATGGCCAATTTTTTCGGTTTGCACATGACGGCGCACGTTGAACAGCTGATTGGCGATGAACATCTGGGCGGCATTTTACTTTTTGAAAACAATTTTTCAACGGCAGTACGGCCAAAGGAATCGCTGCAAAGATTGACCGCTGAACTGCAAGGGGCCGCTGCGACGCCTTTGCTCATTGCCATGGATCACGAAGGCGGCGCGGTCAATCGTTTGAAACAAAAATATGGATTTCCGCCAATCGCCTCTGCCGAATATCTTGGCGACCGAAACGACACATCCCTGACAAGACGGACGGCCGGCGCAATCGCCCGCTCGCTGTCATCTGTCGGCATCAATCACAATCTTGCTCCGGTTGTCGATTTACGATTGAATATGAACAATCCCATCGCCGCCAATAAACGTTGTTATTCCGCTGATCCGGACATCGTCATCGCCCATGCAGCTGAATTCATACGCGCTCATCGGCAACAGAAAATCATCACAACGCTCAAACATTTTCCCGGCCATGGCAGCTCATCCAGCGATTCTCACGCCGGTTTTTCGGATGTCACGGCATCCTGGGACAAAAAAGAATTACGACCCTACGAGCGCCTCATTGACAAAGGTCTTGTCGACTCGATCATGACAGCGCACATCTATCATGGAAAGCTCGACAGCGTCTATCCCGCATCTATATCGAATGCAATCATCACCGGCGTGCTCAGAGGAAAACTGGGTTATGACGGCGTCATCATATCGGATGACTTGCTCATGGCCGCGATCAGGGAGCGCTTTTCGCTCGAAGAGAGTGTGCGGCAGGCGGTGCAAGCCGGAAATGACATTCTCCTGTTCGCGACAACTGCCAATGATCTTTTGCCCCGCGTCAAAAGCATCATAAAACAACAGGTTGAAACCGGCGCCATATCCCGAAGCCGCATCGATGAATCGTATAAACGCATTGCACGCTTGAAGAACAGGCTCGCATGAGGAGAGAGAATGATCAATGTGACCGTCACCATCCCCATCCGCAGAAGACCGTCTGACGTTTTTTCTTTCATCGCCAATTTTACCAACAATACTCGATGGCAAAAGAATATCGTGGAAATTTACTACACCACCGAACCGCCGATACAGATCGGTTCAGAATTCACCCGGGTCGGCCGTTTTCTCGGACGCCGGTTCGTATCTGCATTCAAGGTCATCGACTATGAACCAGGACGATTGATCAAAACGACGACCGTGAAAGGCACTTTTCCGATCATCTGCACCCGCATCGTTGAGCCGACTGAGGATGGTTGTCGAGTCACAGCCTTTATCGAAGCAGATGCCGGTCCATTAAAGCTGGCGGCGCCACTGTTGAGGAACACTGTGCAGTCGTCGATGACAAAGGATTATGAAAAGCTCAAAGAGCTCCTCGAAAAATGAAAAAACGACCCGGCGATGACAAGCCGAGAGATAAACTCTGAAATCAGGAGTTGCGCATGGCCCATCACACGTTGAAATCATCCTACGCCAAACTGACCGAGCGACTGAATCGTTTTCCGCAAGGTGCACCACCATCGGAGGCGCTGGAAAAAATCCTCAAAATCATCATCAAAGAGAAGGAAGCCGAGCTGGTATCGCAGTTGCCAATCAAACCGTTCACCGCTGAGAAAGCGAGCGAGATCTGGCGGATGCCCATGGCCGAAGCGCAAAAAGTGCTGGATGAATTAGCCGGACGCGCCATTCTGGTGGATGTAGAACGGGACGGGAAATCCGTATATACATTGCCGCCGCCCATGGCGGGATTTTTTGAATTCTCCATGATGCGGCTCCGCGATGATATTGACCAAAAAGTTTTGGCAGAACTCTTTTATCAATATCTCAACGTGGAAGAAGATTTCATCAAACAGCTCTTCACCGACGGCGAAACGCAGCTCGGCCGAGCCTTTGTGCATGAGCCGGTTCTGTCCAATGAGAATGCCTTGCATGTTCTTGATTACGAACGCGCCTCGGAGGTCATCAAAACCGCCACACACCGCGCTGTCGGCATGTGTTACTGTCGACATAAAATGCAGCATAAAAATCAGGCCTGCGATGCGCCGATGGACATCTGCATGACCTTCAACAGCTCTGCCGAGTCGCTCGCCAAACATGGTCATGCCCGCGAGATAGATGTCAGTGAATGTCTCGATTTGCTGCAGCATGCCTATGAGCATAATCTCGTGCAGTTTGGCGAGAATGTGCGCGAAAGCGTCAATTTCATCTGCAATTGTTGCGGCTGCTGTTGCGAGGCCATGCTCGCGGCGAAGCGATTTGCCTATCTCAATCCAATTCATACGACCAATTTTTTGCCCAAAATAGACGTCGAAAAGTGCACTGGCTGCGGCGACTGCGTCAAGGCTTGTCCGGTCGAAGCGATGGTGCTGGTCTCGGCCAATGATCCGCAGCGGCCAAAGAGGAAAATCGCCAGATTGCAGAGTGATTTATGCCTTGGTTGCGGTGTCTGTGTGCGAAATTGCCGCAAAGAAGCCTTATCCCTCGTGGAACGGCGCGAACGGGTCATCACTCCGCTCAACAGTGCGCATCGCGCCGTCATCATGGCGCTGGAGCGCGGCAAGCTGCAGAATCTCATCTTTGATCATCACGCATTATGGAGTCACAGAGCGCTGGCCGCCATTCTCGGCATCATCCTCAAACTGCCGCCGGTGAAACAGACATTGGCCAGTCAACAGGTGAAATCACGTTATTTGGAAACGTTGATCAAGAAATTTGCCCATTGAAATCATTTTGAGGTAAAACATGAATCCTATCTGGACCGCCGTCATCGTTGTCATAGTCACCGCATCTGACGCCCTGCGCGATCGCTGGGTCAGTCGACAAGTGGGCTGGTGGCAATGGCATATCGTCAAATGGATCGCTTTTTATCCCCCGGTGATCGCTCTAACGATACGATATATTCCATGGCCATACTGGATTCCCCTGACAGCTGTGTGCTGGATTTTATGGCGGGTGATCTATCGATTCAACATGAAAAGTGTCAATATTTAAATTCTGTCAGATGATCGCCGACATTTTTTAATACATCGGTTTTTTTAGCATGCGAAACATTCCTGAAATAATTGCAATAAAAATCTGTTGTTAGATATAAAAACCAGCTCGACATATAAAAAGCATCAAAAGGGACGCTATGGTCGTACTAAAAATTCTCTCCAAGTTATTCAAAGCCCTGCGTTCAAACGAATCGCCCAATCAGCTCGCCTGGGGATTCGTGTTGGGCATGATCATTGGTTTGACGCCTCTGTGGAATCTTCACAACCTGGTGGTGATCGTCCTGATCCTCATCTTCAAAGTGAATGCAGCAATGGCCGGCGTAGCATTCATCCTCTTCGACATCATTGTCTTTGCATTTCTTCCGCTGCTCGACCCGTTGTTTCACAGCCTTGGCTATTGGTTGCTCGTTGATGTGGAATGGTTGCGGCCGTTATGGGTGTTTATCAGCACGACGCCGGTGCTGGCCTGGTGCAATTTCAACAACACCGTCGTGCTTGGCAGTTTTGTGGTCGCTCTGCTTCTCGTCGTTCCACTTTACTTTTTCACCAAATGGTGGGTGGTACAATATCGAGACAAAATAGACGCCCGCATCCAAAAGTGGAAAATTGTCCAGATTCTTAAAAGCACCAAGCTGGTGCAATTATACAATAAAATTAGCCAGTTAGGAGACTAGTCGTGCGTTGGAAAGGCATCATTTTGCTCGCTGTTATCATTGGCATCGTTGTGGTGCTCAGTCTTTTGCTCACGGACATATGGCTCGAGAGACAGTTCGAGAGCCTCGGCTCGGCCATTGTCGGCGCCAAAGTCGAGATCGATGATCTCGATTTTTCTCTCTTTGGTCTGCACATGCGCTGGGATAGTCTGCAGGTGACAAATCCAAAAAATACGATGAAGAACATTATCACTTCCGGCCGAACGGATTTCGATCTTGACTTGCTGCCGTTGCTGAAGAAAAAATTTATCGTCGAAAATATTCAGATGACAAATGTGACATCCGGAACGGATCGTTCGACGGACGGCAAAATCGATAAAAAGGTAAAAAAAGAAGAAGCAAAGCCCAACATTTTGACCAAAACCATAGACCGCCTGCAAGCCGACATCGCAGATGCGCCGGCCTGGCAGCTGGATGATTTCACGAAAAAGGTGAATGTCGACAGCATTCTTAAATTCCTCCATATCACGTCGCCGGCAAAACTCGATTCGCTGCAGAATGATCTCAAGACGACCTATAATCAATGGGACAGCACCTTTGCCGCTGTCGGTTGGGAACAAGATTTCAGGTATCTCGAATCGCGCGTCACAGCCATCAAACCGGCCGAACTGCGCACATTGGACGGTTTGCAATCAGCCTACACGACGCTGAATCAGATAAACGACAAGGTCGATTCGCTGGAAGCCTTCGTGACCGAAACGCGACAGGGATTGGCCTCTGATCTTGGTGCGACGACAGCCAAAGTCGGCATGGTCGATGACTGGATAAAAAGCGACTTTCAGAATGCGTTGGAACAGGCCAAGCTTCCGGCCATCAACAAAGAGAACATTGCCAGATTTATTTTTGGCGACAAGGTTATCTCTCAGGCGACGCAAATTCTTGGCATGGTGAATACGGTTCGCAGCTATTCGGAAAAGTTCAAATCCGACAAGCCAAAAAAGGAAAAACCGCCTCGATTCAAAGGCCAGACGATCTATTTCACCCGGCAGCGCTCGTTGCCAACGTTGTGGATTAAAAATATAGAGTTGTCGGGTCATACAACACGCGGGCTGCAAATCGGCGGCCAGCTCAAACATATCGTGTCGAATCAAAAACTCATCAACGAGCCGACGAACCTGGACATTCATGGCCAACGCAGCGACGGAGCGAATATCAGTTTTCTGGGGGAGTTTAACTATCTGGAATCACCGATGGAAAATTTTGCCCTCACGCTTGGAAAAATGCCGCTTGATAATCTCAAGCTGTCGAGCTCTCCATTGCTGCCCAATGCCATTGAGAAAGGCACAGGAGATCTCGAGATCAAACTCGACATTGGCAGTGAGAGTCTGGCGGGCGGCCTGGAATTCATCGCCGGCAACATCAACTTTGACTTTGGCGAGACTCCATCAGAAAAACCGCTGGACAAAACCGTGCGTAAAATATTGTCTAGCAAATCCACGCTCGATTTGAATGTCTCGCTCAAAAGCGACAACGATAACACCGTACTGGGTCTCGATTCCAACCTTGATGATCTCTTTGCCAATGAATTGAAAAAAATTATCGGCGAAGAAATTCAACAGGCGCGCGCCAAAATTGAAGCGGAAGTGGATAAGCAAGTCACCCGGCGGAAAAAAGAGTTCCATACATTCGTCACAGCGAAAACCGCGGCGCTCGAAGCGGAAATGACAAAATACGAAAATATGCTGAACGAGCAGAAAGCGCAGGTCGAAGAGAAGAAAAAAGAACTTGAAGCGCGGATCGAAGAAGAAAAGCAGAAAGCCAAGGATAGCATTCAAGATGAAGCAAAGAAGCGCTTGAAAGGACTATTTGATTGAAATGACGCTGCTCGGACGGGAAAACGGTTCAAGCCGGGTATGATCTTTATCGCGCTCTGCCAGCAAGCAGATCAGGAGGAAACGGGCTCTGCCGTTTTTGTGCTCTGCGGCGAGCTCACTTCATACTTGGAAGGACATTTGAGCATGATCTTGCGCGCTTGAAAGACGCCATCAGCGCGCAGATAACCTTCAGCAACGACCCGCTGCGCAGCGGCCAGTTGATCCGGCTTGACGCCCTGGTAATAGACGCACAGCGTGTCACCCCCTTCATGCAAAAGAAAAGTGACCTCAATGGCCTGCGCGTCCCATCTGATCGACGCCGGATCAACGTAGCCGTGAATTCGCACCCCATCCTCCGGGCCGATATCCTCCTTCGCGAACAGTTCTGAGATCGTCAGGTAATATGCGGCATTGTCTTCAAAACCACTATAGAGTAAAAATATCAGCGCGCCGACAATGATGACAATGCCGATGATAATCTTGGGTTTCATGCAGACCTCTTTTTCTGAGATAAAATATAGGCAACGAAAAACAATTTGTCAAGATACATAATTTCTCGTATTTTCCGGCGTCGAAAAAACGTTATGGGGTGTTTGCATGGCATTTGACTTGAACAATCCGCTCATATCGGTCGTCATGCCGGTATTCAACAGACGGCAGCTCGTCATGCGCGCCATCAATTCCGTCGAGGCGCAGACCATAGATGACTGGGAATTGCTGATCGTTGATGATGGCAGCTGGGACGCTGTGGAACAGGACATTTTGCCCCTGGTGGCGGAACGCCCCAATTACCGTTACATGAAACATGCACAGCGTCGATTGTCAGCGACGCGCAATATCGGCATTCATGCGGCGCTCGGGCATTTCGTCACTTTTCTGGATTCGGATGACGAATATCGCCCTGATCATCTCGAACTGCGACTCGCATTTATGAAAAAAAATCCTGACATCGACATCATCCACGGCGGCGTCCAAATCATCGGACCACCGGAAACGCACTATGTGCAGGATGCATTCCATCCCGATAAAAAAATTCATATCTCCAGGTGTTGCGTCGGAGCGACATTTTTCGGCAAGAAAGAAGCGTTCATAAAAAGTGGCGGATTTAAGGAGCTGGCTTATTCCGCGGAATCAGAACTGCTCCCTCGACTCGAGGCGTTGTACAACGTCAAAAAAATCGATTTTCCGACCTACTGCTATCATACCGGCCTGCGCGACAGCATCTGCGCACAGCGAGGACAAGCGACGAAGAAATGAAAATATGCTCTCTTTGAATTATAACAAAGTGCTGCGGCCCGCCTGGGTTGAAGTCGATTTGAATGCGGTTGCGCACAATGTGCGAACCATCAAACGTCATCTCGGCGGTGTGAAACTGCTCGCCGTCGTCAAGGCAAATGGTTATGGCCTCGGTGCGGTGATGATGGCGCGGGAGGTCGTGGCCAATGGCGCCGATTACCTGGGCGTCGTCATGCTGGACGAGGCCTATGAGCTCCGCCGCGCCGGCATCGCTGCGCCGATCGTCAATACCGCCGCGATCTATCCTGACCAGGCCGACTATGTCGTCGACCTCGATATCGAGCAGATGATAGATCGGTACGAGATTGCGGCCGCTCTATCGCAGGCCGCCCAAAGGGCCAACACGGCGGCGCGCGTCCATCTCAAAGTCGATACAGGAATGAGCCGATACGGTGTCCACCCTTCGCGCGCCGTGCAGGAAATTCAACGTCTGTTGACCCTGCCCAACATCAGGGTGATGGGACTGTTCTCGCATTTCCCCATGTCAGATGGCGTGGACAAGAGTTTTGCGCTATTGCAGATTGAACGGATGCGGGAGATCAAACGCGACCTGGCGGCGCAGGCCATTGTCATTCCTCTCTGGCACATGGCCAACAGCGGTGGGGTGCTGGATCTGCCGTCGGCGCATTTTGACATGGTGCGCGTGGGCTTGCTGAATTATGGCTACTGGCCGTCCTTTGATGTGCAGCGCCCATTTGAGCTTGAGCCGGCGATGAGTGTCAAGGCAAAAATAGTCGCCATTCGAGACATCCAGCGCGGCGACACAGTGGGATATGGGCGAAAATTCATGGCAAAGCAAGATGAACGCATCGCCATCCTTCCCATCGGCTATGCGGATGGCTATGACCGAGCGCTCAGCAAAATCGGCCAAGTCTTGTTGCATGGCAAGAGAGCGTCGATCATCGGCGGCTTGTGCATGGATGCAACCTTTATCAAGATCACTGACTTTCCGGAGGCTAAAATTGGCGACCCGGTGACGCTCATGGGCTTTGACGGTGAGCAAAACATCTCTCCGCACGACATCGCCGCCCTGATCGGTTCAGTTTCCTACGACGTCATTGCGCAATTCGGGAGGCGCCTGCCGCGCGTCTATATGAGAAACGGTGCGGTCGTTCGCATCGACAACTCTTTGACCGCGCAGATCGCCTCTGCGTAGATAAAGGCTTTTGTCGCTTCGCCCGCAACTCCGACGTCATCACCGAAAGATACCAGCTCAGGCAGGATGAAACATCATGGCAGCGCGATCGATCGTTTTTGCGGGTCAGCCTGCTGCCGATAAAACAGTGCGACATGCCCCACCATGCCGACCATCTCGCAGCGGCAGGCATTTTCAATGCGCTCACTCAACTCTTTCTTCTGCTCTTTGAATTCGAGAAATCGAATTTTCACCAGCTCAAAATCCAGCGCTTCGTCGATCGCCGCGATGACGGATTCGGACAAACCGTTTTTGCCGATGTATATGTGCGACTTGATGACGTTGGCCAAACTGCGCAGATGACGACGCTGCGCTCCGGTTAATTTTTCCATCTCAACTCCCTGTTGTCACTCACGCACAAAATCTTTGACACCTTCGCACAGCCAGTTGGCGACAGCCTGCCGATTATTGACAATGACCAATCGATCCTGGTCACGTTTATTGCGGATATTTGCCAGCTCGATGTAGACAGTTGTCGGCTGGACATTTTCCAGCATGTAGAGACTCCGCCAGGTGATGGTGCCGCCATAGCCGCGGCCGGGCTGATGTTCGGCATATTCTTTTTGCACACGCCGATGTAACGTCTGTGCAAAACGCCGTCCCGCGTTGTTATTTTTCTTATGGTAATAGAAAATGTCGATTCTCTGCGAATTGGAACGAGAATCAACATGGATGACGATCGTATACTGTCCCTTCGCACTATTCTGATTCCGCCGATACAGGCCATTGATGATGTTCGCTCTCTGCGCCAGCCTGGTCTTGGTATTTCTGGATATTCTCGTGCCGTCAGAATAATATTCATCATGATCACCCCGCAGGACAGCCTGGTCGCGGATGCCATCGTTCCGATCGAGCACAATCATATGCACGGTCGCGCCATGCTCGATGAGTCGTCTGGCGAGGCGAAGCGTGATATCATAAGCGTATTCGTCCTCATAGAGACGCTGATTGCCGTACACGCCATAAGCACCTGGATCCGGGCCGCCGTGGCCGCTGACCAGATAAAAATGATATCCGCGCAGCGAATAATCGATGATATCGACGGATCGATACCCTGGTCCGAACATGGGGAAATTGACGGCATCGACTCTCCTGCTCTTCGGAATTGCGGCCGGCGGCTGATCGGGCGAATCAGAAGGCAGCAAAAAAATGGGCACCCACACCTCCTTGTCGACCGTGTAATGATGCGCACGGATGCCACTGCGCTGCAGTTCTTCATTATAGTTCTGAATGGACTTTGCTAATTGGTAATCCGTAATGCCGAGTGTGGAGCGGATATTGATGCCGTTAAATGAGTGGATATGGATGGGCATATGATAATAAAAATCAATATTCAAATCGGTGGTCGCGCCCAAAACATCTCGATTTAGTTCGAGAAATTTGTTGATATTGTTCGAATTCGTCGGCAGATGATAACGCCGCAACAACGCATAGACACCCTCACCTTGTTGCGGGCGCGCTTTGACCAACGCTTGTGCATCAATATTCGGGTGAAAATATAAGACAAAAAGGACGGTCAGGACGTGCTTTCGTATCATTCTTTCTTCAATTTTGGCCTAAATTTGTTTTCAGGTCTTGGCATCAATGTGTCTGTTATTTATGAACTTTAAATCCGAGCAACGTCACATCATCCTCATATTTTGCGCTGCTGTTGCAGGACAGGCCATAACAATAAATGTCCTCCAGCAATGTTTCAATTGATTCACCCAGCCGCTGTCGGATGAGCGCTATGAGTTGATCAAGTTCTTTGCCAAGAAAAGTGCGACCGATGGATTCGAGGATTGCATCAGTGTACAAAATCACCAGATCTCCCGACTGTAAAATGATCGATCCTTGACCATATTCGATAAATCCATCGTCAAAGATGCCGACGAGTGATCCTTCAGTTCTCAGCGGCATGATCTGATCAGTAGAAGGTCGGATGAGCAGCGCTGGTGGATGGCCAGCCTGGGTGAATAACAGTTTCCGCGACAATTGATCATAAATCATATAAAACATGGTGGCAAACATACCTGCCGGCATTTTGCCGACTATTCTTTTATTGGTCTCTCCGATGACCTCGCACGTCGAGTAGACGCCAACTGCTGAATTCTTAAAGACCGTCGACGACATAAATGTCAGTAACGCCGCCGGAATCCCATGTCCAGTTACATCCGCAATGAGGAATCCATAGGTCGAGTCATTCAACCTGATAATATCATAAAAATCACCGCCAATTTGCGCCA
>JAFGJB010000187.1 GCA_016929295.1 Candidatus Zhuqueibacterota bacterium
ATACATTTTGTCGGAGATGAGATATAGGGGGCATTATGGAAAATACCATTTTTTCAGCGATGACCAACCAGTTTATTTTGTGGCGCTGTTTACATGCCGGGCCGCTATCGAGCAGGTCGATAAACAGCTGGCCGAAGGATAGTCAAATACCCTGGGAGAACTATCGCGAACGCAACCTGCCGCTCCTACGCAAGCTCACCGACATGTACGGCGCGTGCGCCATCCTCGCGCATATCGGCGATGAGGTCATCGGCCAACTTCGATTTTATCCCAGAGCTGTGTGCGATCTGTTGGAGGCCGGCGGCCTTTGTTTGCTACAGGATTTCCCCGCCGGCCCGACTGCTGACCTGGTCGATCATGATTTCCCGTCACTGGACAAGATGAGTGACAAAACGTTGATCATTCATTGTTGCATGATCGCCCCATCGCAAAAGGCGGAAAATCCCTATCTGCGCAAGGGCATCGGGTCAGCCATGGTCAAATTTCTGATTCAATGGGCGGCCGATAACGGTTGGGATCGACTGGAGGTGGATGCTTTCGAGGACTTGCCCATCATCTATGAAATAACCGGCAGCGCCGGTCATACGTTTTGGGAAAAGCTTGGTTTTAGCATCGTCAGTCGTCATGCGCATCCGCACCTGCAGGGACGCGATGAGTTCGTGCTCAAGCTCGAGCAGCAGGCGCGAGATCTTGGCATAGCCACAGATGCGGCGAAGGAGCGCATTATCATGAGATTGGATGTGCGGCCAGCGCACGAATCGGGCGCACGTGCAAATAGATCATGAAGAGAAACTATATCATCCTTTCAATTTTCGGCACCCTCTGGGGCATTTTTGAGACGCACGTCGGCACCTTCCTGCATGCGACCGACGCTCCATTTGTCGGTTTGATCATGATGGCTTTTGGCATATTCTTCCAGACAATCGCCAGATGCATCACCCGCATGCGCGGTTCGGCGGTGCTGGTGGCTGTGGTGGTCGTCTTCCTCAAGCTGCTCTTTGTCGGCGGCATTGCATTCGCGACGGTCATCGCTATTTTTATTCAATCGATCCTCCTCGAGCTGGTCTATTTTTCGCCAACGCCCTCCCGCTGGCAACTGTCCATCGCCGGCGCCCTGGCGGTCTGTTACTCTCTCTTTCATCCCTTTCTCTCCATGCCCATTTTCATGGGGCTCACCCTTTTTGACGCCTGGGCGCGAATTGTCGGTGGCGGCAGTCTGCTGCTGGGATTGCCCAAAGCGAGCGGGATTTTCATCATATCCGTTCTGCTCATACTCCACGCGCTCACCGGATTTGTGGCGGCATTTTTTTCCTATGCTTTTGCCGTCAGGCTCATTGGATTCGGATTCTATCCATCAGCGGTGCGGAAACAGTGACGCGCTGCGTTAACCTCATTCTCACCGGCCGCTTGCACTGCGGCAAGAGCACGCTCGTGCGCCGCATGCTGCGACAATTGGCCGTTGATTTTATGGGCGTTCTCTGCGAGCCAATCTTGTGCGAAAAAATGGTTGTGGGATACGGCCTGCGAATGGTCGAAAGAGCTGGTCTGCACGTCTTTGCCCACGTTGATATTGACAGTACAAGACGATTTGGCAAGTATGGAGTTGATCTTGCCCCGTTTGATCGGGCGGCGGACTATATCCTGTCATGTCTTCCAAGGCGCCCGCGACTCTTTGTCATTGATGAAATTGGCGCGATTGAAAGTGCAGCGTCAAACTATAAATCGGCCGTCAATGGTCTGCTCGACTCGAACATCGCAACTCTCATCGTGGTGCAGAAACGTGCGGACTATATGCAGGAGATCAGAAAAAGGCACGATGTGATGCTGTTCGACCTGGATGACCATCCTCTCGGCGAGCCGATGTTGACATTGCTAAAGGAAATAACGAATGCCAATGGCTGCGTTGACGCTGAAAGAGGTTGTCGGGACGAGGTCCAGCATCGGCACAATCTCGATGAATAGATCAAGAGGATTGTCTTCGAGCATGTAATTGAGGCCGACTGGAACACGAATGCCGACTCGACTGTTGGTCATAATTTTAATTCGACCACCCAGGCCGTAATAGAGGGCCGCCTTGCCGACATTCGGATGAATGAGGTCAAAATTGTGAAAAACATAATCAGCATGCAGGTGCAGAGCGCCGCTGTCAACAAAAGACCACGCGGCAGCGCCATTGAGAGAATTGCTGGAAGAGAGCCATTTCTTCACACTGAGGCCGGTCGGCTCACCGAGGATGATGCCGATGCCGACGCCGCTGTTCTGGGCTTTCACTGCATGGGATATCATCAGCAGGAACAGGAGTATTGAAAGCACTTTCGATCGCATGGCTTTTCCCTTTCGTTGCGGTAATTCAGATTAAAAGTACAAAAAATTAATCAGAAAGAAAATAGCGGCAACTATTTTTCTGTTGTTTTTTCGACCGTTGATATTAATTTAGGAGCGCAATGAAAGTAGATGATTATCACGGTCACTCAATCACAAAAAATGGCCATGCCACCATGAGGAGAAGAGCGTGCAACGGGAACAATCCATTGATATTTTGAAAAACTATGACGGCTTTTGGGACGTCATCGTCATCGGCGGAGGCGCCACCGGCCTGGGTGCGGCCGTTGAGGCGGCGTCCCGCGGCTATAAAACCGTGCTCCTGGAGCAACACGATTTTTCCAAAGGGACATCAAGCCGCAGCACAAAACTCGTGCACGGCGGTGTGCGCTATCTCCAGCAGGGCAATGTCTCGCTGGTATTGGAGGCTTTGCGCGAACGCGGACTTTTGGTGCAAAACGCACCCCATCTGGTTCGGCATCAGCCATTCATTGTGCCCAGTTACGATTGGTGGGAGGGGCCATTTTATGGCATCGGATTGAAATTGTATGACATGTTGGCCGGCAAACTGGGACTTGCCCCTTCGAAATGGCTGTCAAAGGAAGAGACCAAAAAGCGCCTCCCCACAGTTGAACCGGGCGGTCTGATCGGCGGTGTTATTTATTATGATGGCCAGTTTGATGACTCCCGATTGGCTATCAATTTGGCGCAGACGCTGGTTGACCTGAATGGCACGCCGGCGAACTATGTCAGGGTGACCGGACTGCAAAAAGCCGGGCATGTCGTCAACGGCGTCATCGCCCGCGATATGGAGACCGGAGATGAGATGAAGGTCTTTGGCCGCGTCGTCATCAACGCCACAGGTGCGTTTGTGGATGGTGTGCTGAAAATGGATGATCCAACTGCCGAAGCTCTTATCTCGCCAAGTCAGGGCGTGCATATCGTGCTGGACAAAGAGTTTCTGCCCGGCGACACAGCAATCATGGTGCCGCATACGGATGATGGCCGCGTGCTCTTTGCCGTTCCGTGGCGCGATAAAGTTGTCGTCGGCACAACGGACACCCCTGTCGATCAGGTCTCGCTTGAGCCTCGGCCGCTGCAGGAAGAAATCGATTTCATCCTCACCCATGCAGCGCGCTATCTGACCAAAGATCCGGTTCCGTCGGACGCGCTGAGCGTCTTTGCCGGACTGCGCCCGCTGGTAAAAGCTGGAGGAGGAAAGAACACGGCGGCGCTGTCGCGTGATCATCTGATCATGATTTCAAAATCGGGATTGGTCACCATCACAGGCGGCAAGTGGACGACCTATCGCAAAATGGGCCAGGATGTGATCGATCAGGCCGCCATCGTCGCCGGACTGGAAGAGCGCCCCTGCAAAAGTGAGGAGATGCGGATTCATGGCTGGCTGAAGAATTATGATCTGCACGATCCGCTGCACTACTACGGTTCGGATGCACTCGGCATTCACAAGCTGCAACGTGAAAATATAAAACTCGCCAGACCGCTGCATGGTCATCTGCCCTATACAGGCGCCGAGGTCATTTGGGCGGTCCGTGAAGAGATGGCGCGCACGGTTGAAGATGTGCTGTCGCGCCGATTGCGGGCGCTCTTGCTCGATGCCCGCGCGAGCATTGAGATGGCGCCGCTTGTCGCCAAACTGATGGCCGCCGAGATGAAAATGAATAAAAAATGGCAAAAAGAACAGGTCCGCGCCTATACATCGTTGGCGCAGGAATATCTTCTTTCCTGAACGCCGTCACCTCGGGTTTGCTGAAGAGAGAATAGCGGCGCTTGACAATTGAGTTCGCGTGCTGTCGAGATGTCGATGCGCTGAGATCTGTAAATGACCAGGCAGCTCCAGCGTCACAATCATGAGATGATGTCATAAAAACAAGAGAGGACCTGCCACATGAAACCAGTCCAGCATCCAGCTGCAGCTGTCATTGCGTTGCTGGCAAGCTTTGCTCTGTCGTGGGCTCAGTCTCCGGTGGGGGAGAGCACAGTCGTCGGCGGCGTGCTCATCGATCTGTTCGGCTCTTACTGGTTCTATCGTCAACCAGTGCAGAGTGATTTGCCGATTCGAGTTGCGGTCGAATATTTCACGGCAGATGCAAAGCCCAAAATGTACACTTACAAGCTCAAAACCGATGCAAACGGCTATTTCAAGATCGAAAATGCGCCTGCAGGATCATATATCCTCAAAGCGATCGAATTGAATGTCGGGCAAAGCACCAATATTACGGTCGCTTCCAAATACGGCCAGTGGGCGAAGGGCACACAGTATCGCTATTGGGGCGTGCTATCCGGCATGATGTACCGCAACGAACGGCATCTCATCGAAACGATATTTGAAAATAAATCTGACAGCGGCCTCATTGACATGGGGATCACCCATCTATCGATCAAAATCGATGAACGCCTGGGCGGCAGCGCTTTCAAGAATTACTCGCCGAACGGCATGCCGCCGTGGATTCGCATGTCGCTCATTCAGGGGGCCGGCAGACTGGCTGATTTCACCGTGGTGGACGATACGACGCGAGCAGATATCGTGGATGTGAAAATGCAGGAAAAAGATGTCACGATCAATATGATATCAGCCAGTGACTATTTTGGCCGATAGACTTTGCGAACAAAAAGGGGGATTTTCATCTCTTTTCGAGTGACAAAATCTTGGTTTGACAGCGCTGGTCAGATCGAGGCCAATGTAAAAGGCCTTGCTGGAAAAAAGTGTTCGGCTCTACAGTGTTTTGAGTGGATTAAAGCCAACCACCGAGTCCGCCGAGGAGCACCGAGAAAATTATATGTCATTTCGATCGGTTAGAGCCGAGCGTTCCAACGATTGCGTCATAAAATTTTTTATATTGTGTCTCCAGATGAAAGTGCGTGCGGGCTTTATCTTGTCCCGCTCTGGCCAATGCGAGGCGCAATTCATTATTCTGCGCGAGGCTTTTGATAGCATCGGCCAAAGCTTTGGCATTCCATGTTTCGAACAGCAGTCCTGTCTGTTGGTGATCGATGATTTCCGGCACGCCGCCGGCGTTCGAGCCAATCACCGCGATGCCCGCCAGCATGGCTTCGATTAAAACGAGGCCAAAGGTTTCGTTCTTGGTCGTCAGTACGATGGTGTCAAAGCAACTCATCAATTCGATGGGATTGTCGTAAAAGCCAAAAAAATGAAACCTGTCTTCGAGGCCCTTGTTTTTCACCGTCTCTCGCAACCGCTTCTCATAGTCGCGGTCAAACGCCGCGCCGACGATGCCGGCATCGATGTTCAATCCCTCGGTGGTCAACTGTTCGATTGCCTGCAGCAAAAGATGCTGACCTTTATATTCATCGATGCGGCCGAACAA
>JAFGJB010000188.1 GCA_016929295.1 Candidatus Zhuqueibacterota bacterium
GATGCAGATCAGATTCGAGATGGACCAGGGCATGCAGCAGGGCGCGATAGGTGTTGCAGGCCCACTCTGGCACAGCATAGTCGTCGGACAGTTCCCGGAGCTTTTCCAGCACTGATCCCGCCTGGTCATGCTCCATTTCCATCTGGCGGATCGGATTGGCGAGCGATCCGCAGTGGAAGAGCGGCGCCGCCGTGTCGAGCTGACGAATCATGGGAAACAAAATCCTCTCCTCCTTCAGCATGTGAGCAAGCAGCTCATCAGCGAGCGAAAGGAATGTCTCCCTGATCTGATGCAGACGGGGTTCTTTCTCACCGTGGACCGACGCCACTTTGGCCGTCATTTCATCCAGATGCGGAAATTCGGCACGCAGGTAGGCATGGTGCGTCTGCTCAATGTGATCGACCAATTCGGTGAGTGACAGACTGGCTGCATCGAAGATCCTGGCATCGCGGTCAGAGGCGGATTCCTCCAGCAGCGCGAGCAGCGTGTCGGTGTCGAGTGCTCGCTCCCGGCAAACCTCGTCCAGAGTCTTCTTACCGCCGCAACAGTAATCGATTCCCTTCTGCTCGAACACGCGCGAGAGCATCGGGAACCGCGTCACCACATCGCCCACTGTATCGGCAAGTTTGATTGGTGTCATCGTATTTTTCTCCTTTTATAGTTTCAATGGCCAGCTCAAACTCGGTTCGGTTGAATGGCTGACATTTGACGGTATGCTCAGACCACAAGGCTAAGGCGACAGTTCCGAATGAGCAGTCATTATAATATCATCCAGCCATTTCTTCATACTGCTCTTTCGATTGAATTGTGGAAACCGATCATAGGCGAGCTGCATGGTTTGCTGTACCAAAATATCTCCTTTTTCAGCATTGAGCAGCAGGTGAATGGCTTTAGTGTACAAATAGTCAAGATGCTTTGTCAGCAAACGCATGAAAAGCTCGTGGTCTTTTTTTAACATGAGATTTTGCTCCTTTTATGGTTCGCATCAAAAATAATGCAGCTCCATCGCCATGCTGCAGATTGATGCACGATGAGAACTCGGCCAAGTAAGTTCTTTTTTGGTTCCTTGTTAATATTAAGTATTAAGAGCATTTTATCTTATTAATGCACAAAATTTATTATTTCATCGGCGCCCGGCGGGGTGCTGTCAGACTTTCATACGGAATTTCTTTGATTTTACTTTGGATTGAAATTGATCGAGCGTTGTCGACTCTAAAAAGTTCAGCAATTGACGCCGAACCGGTTTCCATTCATCATGAATCGGACACGGATGCGCATCGCTGCATTTATCCAGACGCAAAAGGCATCCCTCAAAAAAGTCTTGACCGTCAATCGCCAGGACAATCGACTTGAGACTGATCTCTTCAGCCGGCTTGTTCAGGCCGACTCCGCCCTTTGGACCCTTCAAGGAGGTGAGGATATGGTGTCTGGTCAATTGCTGCAATATTTTCGTCAGAAAGTGAAATGAAATTTCAAGCTCATCACTGATCTCCCGGATCGGCACAATGTTTTCGCTGCGCGACGAAATGTAAAGCGCCGCTCTTATCGCGTAATGACAGGCCTTGGAAAATAACATCGCACTCCTTTTAAGACTAATTTGTCTTAAATATAGACAGGTTCTTAGAGATTGTCAATTGTTTTTTTCTGGCAAAGCCGAAAAGACAGCGTTCACTTGCCACGTTCGCATTCAAATAGGGGAGGCAAGCGGCATCGTCCGTTTTTATGTCAGCTAAAAGACCAGAACCTTGTCCGCCTGTAGCGTCAGCTCGGTCAGCTCTTTCATATTGCTTTTTTCAGCGCCCTGCGCCAGGTTGAGCGATGCCATGCCGCGCGCCTCTAGACAGGAACCGCAGCATTTCACCACTCCACCCTTGTTCAAAACGGCCTTGAGCATGCGCTCGATGTTATAGTAGCCCTGCGGCGTCGCCTGATTTGGCAACGCGCACCCTACGGCGTCGGCCATCAGAAAAATGGCCAGTACCGTTTCCGGCGCTTCCTTCTGGATGCTCATCGCCAGACGCAAGGCATTATAGGCTTTTTCTGTACCATAGGGTGCATCGTTGATGATGAACAGAATCGTCATGAGACTTTCTCCTCGTGAAATCAGTTCATGAGATACAAAAGATAACCGGCAACAGCGCCGCCGAGAACGATCATCGCCGAGTTTATTTTTTTGATTGTGAGAGATGCTGCCAAACTCAAAGCCAAAATCAACATCGCTTTCCAGCTGAATCCGCCGGCGGCATCGAATGACACCTCAACGCCCAGCTTTACGGCCACGACCAGCATCACCGCCACGGCGGCGCCGATGACGGCCAACGCCCAATCCTTGACCGCTTTGCGTCCGAGTTTGAGCACCGCCTGCAGAACGATCACAATCACGGCCGGCTTGATGCCGTACAAAAACGGCTCAACCTGCGGCAGATGGCCATAGCGCGAATAAAAGTGCGCCAGCACGCCGGTGATGATCACGGCCGGCATCATAAAACTCAAACCGGCGGCGAGCAGCCCGGCAAATCCGGCACGGTGATAACCGCAATGCAGGGCCATCTCAGTGGAATTGGGGCCAGGAATCAAGTTCGTGGCGCCGATCAGATCGAGGAAATGCTGGCGAGTCATCCATTTCCGTTTCGAAATGACCTCGTCCTCGAACATGCCGATATGCGCGGCCGGCCCGCCAAACGCTATCGAGCCCAATTTTAAAAATAGAAAGGAAACCTCTCGCAGTTTTTTCATCTTTTTGTTTTCATTTGAATGAAAGCGTCGAGCGAGATTTTTCCGGCGCCCGTCAGCAACAGATAGAGCGAGCCGAGCAGCATCGACCAGTCTGTGCGCGCGGCGTGCGCCATACTCCAAAAGCCGTCTGCCGGCAAAATGGGAATTTTGGTGGAGACAATCGCCACCAGCATGATGATCACCAGCGGGATCGACGCATAACGCGTGCACAATCCCAGCAGAACCAGCACACCGCAAACCACTTCGAAAGAGGCGACAAGAGGTCCCAAAAACTCCGGCGCCGGCAATCCGATCTCGGTAAACCGTCCTGCGCCGCGAATGGCCGGAAACAGGAATTTCTGTACTCCTTCGGAAAGAAACACCAGGCCGACCATGAACCGGATGAGCAGCGGGGCATACGCATTCGATTTCTCAACAAATTTTGATTTTAATTGTGACATTTCCTGTTTTTTTTCATTGGGCGTACTATCGCTTTTAATACAATTCCCAAATCACAATTATTCCGAACAGACCCGCTCGTGCGGCAACTGCTCGACCCAAGAATTTTGCAGCGCCATCATTTTTCGATTGA
>JAFGJB010000189.1 GCA_016929295.1 Candidatus Zhuqueibacterota bacterium
ACGAAGATTGAAATCCGTAGTACCCCATACGAAATTACAAGATGTTAATTAACAGGCACTTAGCGGACTATGGTGGTAAATTTGGGTGAGGTTAAATATGTCGGACCGCTTGGCTCTCCGGAAAAGTTTTCGTCGATATTGCGTCGGCTTGGCCTGGATTTCTCTCTTCATCAGCCCGACCTGGCGGCGCTCTTGTCCGGTGACCTGAAAATTATGAATGCTTTTACCGACAGGCAGCTGACGTACTCTGACCTGCAGATGGATAACGCAGTCAAGATATTTTTGTTCTATCGTTCTCTCTGCATGCCGTGCGGGGAAGAGACATTCATTAGCGAGCTCTTTGAGCTGATAAAAATCAATTCGGGCTGGAATGTCTCTCTTTATCTCCTCTTTCGACACAGTGATCGGCGTGAAATGGATCTCGTGCGGAATGCTCTCAGCCAATGCGAAAGCCTGGACTGCATCTATGTCGTGGAAAACAGGACGCCGGCCATGGAACGCTACTTTTTGGCCGGAAATCCCTGTATTGCAGTTTTTTCACCTGACAATGTGTTCGTGCAGGCGCGAATGGGCAACAAGATGAGCCGATTGGCGCTGGAGAGATTTTTAGAGAGGATCATCCAATAAATGGCAGCGTCGTGCGATTCTCGCCGCGTGAATGGCGCTGAAATTGACAGGAGTCACTATGGATATACTCTTTCTCACCGTCGATGAGCCAAATTCTGCTGAAAACTGGCGTCTGCTGCGGGAAAAATGCCCTGATGCAAAAAGGATATTTATCGGTCAGCAGGCCAGTGATATTCGGCGAACAGTGCTGGCAAGCATCAACGGCGATCACCTTTTTCTGGTTTTTGCCCATAACATGGTGGCGCGCGATTTCAGTTTTGTCCCGCCTGAGGACCTCGCCGACGATACGGTCTATATCTGGAAGAGCCGAAATCCGATTTTTTGTGATCACTGTCATTTTTACGGCGTCATTTTGTTGGCGAAACCGCTAGTGCAGAATGCCGCTCAGCCTCACATTATCTCTTTTCCCGGATTGTGCGCAAAATTGAAATTTGTCGATGAAATTGCCTCGGACTATAATTACAATTTATCGCCTTTTTGGGCCTGGAGAGCGGGATTTCTGCAAATGTTGAATGTGACAATTCACTCATATCAGAATGACGACCGGCAATATGCTGACCGGCAGCTGTGG
This sequence comes from Candidatus Zhuqueibacterota bacterium, assembly GCA_016929295.1. Lineage (GTDB taxonomy): Bacteria > Zhuqueibacterota > Zhuqueibacteria > Residuimicrobiales > Krinioviventaceae > Kriniovivens. Next base: position 1,199 of record JAFGJB010000189.1, read on the forward strand.
ACGGGTGTCGGAAACCGGCAGACTTTTGCCGATTGGGCCGCCAGAGGAGCGGTGACAGCGCAAATTCTGGCCAGGTATCTGCAAAAGCAGGAACTGGTGCGGCGCTATAGCGATCCCGTCGCGCTGACAAAGGAATTTCAGTTGGAAAAACGGCTCGCTGGTGATGGAGATGACGCGAAAGCCCGCATGCTCGAACGTTATTCCGCTTTTGGCCTCACTCTCCGACAGATTGGCCCTAAAAAATATTTTTTCTCTTCCGATTTGACGCACATCCGCGCTATTGGCGATGATGAGATGGTCAACTTGCTGCAACAGTGCCATGATTTCAAAGACCCTCTCGGGCAAGCGATGCATTGCTGCGCCGCGCAAAATCGACGACTCTTGCAGGTTATTGAAAATGGCGGCAGCACGTCCAGGTTACTGAAGATACTGTCGCCATTGGTCAGAATCTTTGCCGGTCAAACCGCCGAGCTGCCGCTTCACAAGCATCTGCTGTCGCGAACAGCCGCCGTCATCTCTCGGCTGGCTGCCGATGGATTGCTGGTGTCCGACAGGTATATAAAAAGAGAAATATTCCGCTTCCTTGCAGCGGGTGATCCGCCAAATGGAGGGGACCATCCCACCGTTCGATCGATGAATATCCCGACAAAGAATCGGCCGCGTCTGCTCAAACGCGCGCTGCAGAGTTATGCAGAAAATGCGGCTTTGTACGATCATCGGGTGGTGCTGAATGTTGTCGATGACTCGAGCGACCAGGCGGTGATGCAAGAAAATAGAACCAACCTCAAAGAGATCGCGCGCACTTTACATATGGCCGCCATCTACACCACAAGGGAGGACAGGCGACATTTTGCCGCCCAGTTGCATCGGCTGAGTGGGATCCCATTGCCACTCTGCCAATTTTGTCTGCTTGGGCACGATGAGCTGGAATGCACCACGGGAGCTTGTCGCAATACCATTCAGCTGCAGACGGCGGGTGAATGGTGCATCCAGGTTGATGATGATACGGTGTGTCGATGCATGCAATCGCCGTTCTTTGCCGATCGTGTGGCGCTGTGCGCCTACAATATGTACGACTATATTTTTCATCCGGATGATTCTTTTTATGAGACGATTGAGTACACGGAACTGGATTTTATCGGCTCACATGAGCAGCTGTTGAGCGCCAATATCGCGTCGCCGGCGTTGCAGCGTCATCTCACATCCGAAGACAAACTGGTCATCGACGACCTCGATTCAGCGCTGCTGAAAAAAATCGTTGCCTCGAACAGCGCAATTCGGGCAACATTTCTGGGCGCCTTTGGAGATTCCGGCGAATGCAGCAGTCTCCATAGACTCTTTGCCAGTGATCGGGCTTTTCAAGAGCTTGTTGCGGATGAAAGTGAATACGAAAAGCTGTTGTGCACCCGCTATGTCAGCAAAGTTGTCCCATCTCTGACCATCACGGACATCCGCAGCTGTATGACCATGAATATCGGGCTGGATAACACCGTCGTTCCAATACCCTTTTCGCCCATTCAGCGAAATGAGGACGCGGTGTTTGCGCATCTCTATCACATCGGTTATCTAGACGGACTGATGGGTCTGCAGCCCTATGCTATCAACCATGCGCCGCCTTTTCGTGTGCCAATGACAAAAGAACAGCAGCTCGGCAGCGCTGCCGTCTGGGGTCTAAACGACTGCCTCAATGCTCTTCTGGCCAGATTTCGACCATCCAGCAAGGACGCGTTTTACAATTTGCAGCAGGCGGGGCGATTTCTGCTTGATTTTTCAGATGTCGAGTTGCCCGAATTTGAACATTCCATTCAAGAAATCTATTGTGAAGATATGGCTAAAAAACTCATTCTGCTGCAGACGGTCCTCGATGAAAGAGCTGCCGCGCCATCGTTCTGGAGTGCAGATATGCATCGCCTGGCGCAGGAGCTGCAAAAGAGCTTGACCGGAGAGGGCGCTCACATGCTCATCGATCTTGCGGGTGATCTGCAGACGCGGATACTAACCTGCAAACTCTTTATCAGCAGATTTGGCGACATGCTTGTGTTGTGGGAGGATATTGTCAGCGCCGCCCGGGAGCTGAGAAAAAGAGGCGTCCGGCTGGGTGTTGAAATATTTTCTCCCACCGCTGCATGATAGCAGGCGCGTCGCTCAGTGGCTGCGAATGCGTATTGCCTGCGGCTGAGACGAAGAGAGGCATGGATGCAGTGGCCAAATATTCCTTGCTTTGTCTGCCTATTATCGTTAAATTTAAAAGCAGAGATGTCATGTCATTGATCAATGAAACGACAATCTTGACGCGCCGAAAGCCCTGAAAGAAGACTTTTAGGGCTCTTTTTTAGAGGTCTGAGAACAGCATTATCGTGAAAAAAAGTCGCTTATTCGTACCCGCGCCTGATCAAAAGGGCGTCACTGACGCCGACGTGGCTTTTATGAAGCGCGCGTTGAGCCTTGCCGAAAAAGGACGGGGTCTGGTGAGCCCTAATCCAATGGTGGGCGCCGTCATTGTGCGGCACGGACAGATCGTCGGCGAGGGATACCATGAAAAGTTCGGCAAAGCCCATGCCGAAGTGAACGCGATCAATGCGGCAGGCGATGAAGCTCTCGGCGCCACCATGTATGTGTCGCTCGAGCCGTGCAATCACACTGCTAAAACAGGCCCATGCAGCGAAAAAATATTTCAGGCCGGCATTGCCAGAGTTTTTATCGCCATGCAAGATCCAAATCCTCTGGTGAACGGTGCGGGAATCAAATACTTGCGTTCAAAAGGTATTTCCGTCATTGAAAATGTGCTGGAGGATCGGGCGCGAACGCTCAATCGCTGTTACATCAAATATATCCAGACGGGCAAGCCTTATATATTACTAAAGTTGGCACAAACGCTCGATGGTCGCATCGCCTCCAGCACTGGCCACTCCAAATGGGTGACGAGCGAAGATTCTCGAACGGTCGCCCATAAATTGCGGGGCATGCATGACGCCATTTTGGTGGGCATCGAGACGATCCTCAGGGACGACCCGCATCTGACTGTGCGCAAGACCAGGGGCGTCTCACCGCGAAGAATCGTTCTCGACAGTCAGCTGCGCGTGCCGCTGGATGCCAACGTCTTATCCGACGAAAGCCCCAACAAAACGATCATCGTGACGACGAACGCTGCCTCAAAGGAGAAAATTGGCCGTATCGTCGATCGCGGCTCAACCGTCCTGGTTTTGGACGCCGACGAACGCGGTTGGGTGCCGCAGGAGATTTTATGGAAAGCGCTCGGTGATCTGGGAATCACCTCGGTGATGGTTGAGGGCGGCAGTAACGTACACACCGAGTGCCTGAAAAGCAGAAATGTGGACGAGATCGTCATGTTTTTCGCACCCAAAATTTTGGGAACCGGCGTCGACGCTATCGGTGACCTGGGCATTCGCAATATGAATTCAGCCCTCGAACTGGAAAATCTGCAAGTTAAAAGACTGAACAGCGATTTCATGGTCTCCGCCAATTTGAAAAAAGAGAGTGGAGAGATCTAGATAAAATGTTCACCGGGCTTGTGGAAGAGGTGGGGCAGATTTGCGATGTGCGGGAGAGGGGCGATGGACGTTGTCTCACTATCGCCGCACGGGAAATTCTGCACGATGTCGGGGAAGGCGACAGCATTGCCGTTGATGGCGTCTGTCTGACGGTCGAACATTTCACTGCCGACGATTTTTCTGTCCAGGCGGTGAGCGAAACAGTGTCGCGAACAACGCTCGCGCACAAATCTGTTGGCGATGCCGTCAATTTGGAACGCGCTCTCAGTGCCTCCGCACGGATGGGCGGTCATTTTGTCCAGGGTCATGTCGATGGCATCGGTCGAATTATCTCAATCGAAAACGTCACTCCCGGCTACCAATTGATAATTCGGCTTCCCGAGAATCTGACCCCGTTTGTCGTTGACAAAGGCTCAATTGCACTGGATGGTCTCAGTCTGACTGTCGCACGTATCGATTCAACGCTGTTGACCATTGCCATCATACCCCACACGTGGCAAACCACAACCCTGAAAAACAAAAGACCGGGTGATTGCGTCAATGTCGAAGTGGATGTGGTGGCCAAATATGTGCAAAAGCTGTTGCAGCCGTACGACAAATGGCATGGTCTGTCGCTCGATAAATTATCGGAAATGGGTTTTTGAATAGGATGGATACAGTTTTCAATACAATTGATCAAGCCATTGAGGCGCTCAAAGAGGGGAATATTGTCATTGTCGCTGATGACGAGGATCGCGAAAACGAGGGGGACTTTATCATGCTCGCGGAAAAAGTCACGGCCGAAAAAATAAATTTCATGGCGGCTTTTGGCCGGGGATTGATCTGCGTGGGCATGACGGAAGAGCGACTGCAAGAACTGGAAATTCATCCCATGGTGCAGTACAATACGGCGCTTTTAGGGACAAAATTCACCGTATCCGTTGATGCCAGGCATGGCATATCAACGGGCATTTCAGCGGCGGATCGAGCCAAGACCATCCGCGATCTGCTCGATCCCAAAATAACTGCCAAAGACTTTGCCAAACCGGGGCACGTATTCCCCATCGTCGCTGCCAAGGGTGGCGTCTTGCAGCGCGCCGGCCATACGGAATCTGTCGTTGATCTGGCCCGACTCGCCGGCGCTGCACCAGCCGGTGTGTTGTGCGAGATCCTCAATGAAAACGGCACCATGGCGAGAGTTCCGGATCTCGTCAAGTTAGCCAAGAAATTCGATCTCAAGTTCGTCACCGTGCGCGAACTCATTGCCCATCGCCATCGCACAGAGGTTTTGGTCGAGAATGTGGCTTCGGCCGAATTCCCGACAAAATACGGTCAATTCACGCTGCATGTGTTCCACAGCCAGATTGACGCCAAGGATCATCTGGCAATCGTCAAAGGAAAACTGGATCCCGATAAACCGACATTGACGCGAGTCCATTCCGAGTGCATCACCGGCGACCTCTTCGGATCTCTGCGCTGCGACTGTGGCGATCAGCTGGTGTACGCTCTGCAGGCCATCGAGAGAGAGGGACGGGGAGTTGTTCTCTATATGCGTCAGGAGGGTCGCGGCATCGGCTTGGCCAATAAAATTCGCGCCTACCATTTGCAGGACCGTGGCAAGGATACGGTCGAAGCAAACGAGGAGCTGGGATTTGCCGCTGATCTACGCGACTATGGCGTCGGCGCGCAAATTTTGTCGAAATTGGGAATACACCAGCTGCGGCTTTTGACCAATAATCCCAAAAAGGTGGTGGGGCTGGAAGGCTACGGCCTCAAGGTCGTCGAACGCGTGCCCGTTGAAATAAAACCGAATGCAGTGAACGAGGGATATCTCAAGACCAAGAGAGACAAGATGGGTCACTTGATACTGAATGAAAAAGATTTGTCTTGCACATACCCCTAGTCAAAAGAGAGAGTAACGATGCCCAATGTGATAGAAGGTTATTTACAGGCTCAAGGCAAAAAGTTTGCCATCGTTGTCAGTCGCTTCAATGAGCTCATTTGCCGCAAGCTTTTGGAAGGTGCACTGGATTGTATTGCACGCCATGGCGGAGATCTACAGGACGTCGATGTCGCCTGGGTGCCGGGTTCTTTTGAAATTCCGGTGACCGCCAAAAAGTTCGTGACGAGCAGAAAATATGACGCTGTCATCTGTCTCGGCGCCGTCATCCGCGGCGCAACACCCCATTTCGAGTACATCGCCGGCGAGGTGACAAAAGGAATTGCGCAGGTCAGCCTGGAAACGGGCGTTCCCGTGACCTATGGCGTCATCACCCCCGACACCCTGGAACAAGCTATCGAGCGCGCCGGCACAAAAGCGGGGAACAAAGGCTGGGATGCCGCGTTGAGTGCAATAGAAATGGCAAATCTTTTTGATGAAATGACCCCACATACGGATCAGAACCGATGAAAATAGCGCCACTGTTGTATCTTCTCATACCCGCCTCCCTTGCCGCGGCTGCCGGCAGCTGGCAGACCTACACGAATACGTCCGAGATTCGCGAATTCACAATTGCTGATTCTGTTTTATGGAGCGCAACGAATGGCGGCATATTGCGGGTGAATGTCAAAGACCACACATACAGCACATTCACCAACAGCGAGGGATTGGCGCAAATTGATGTGGTCACCATTGCGCACGATCCCAATGGTCTGATCTGGATTGCCATGCCCGACGGGCTGCTGCAGATATTCGACCTAACGTCAGGTGATTGGGACATTTATAATGAATTTCAGAATGCCCTGAATGTCCATTCTATCCTGGCGCAATCCGATTACGTCCTCGTAGGCTTTGACAGAGGCATTGCTGAATTGAAACTGGACGCGCGAGGACGATGGGAACGCACCTGGAAGGCGGAGATCGGCACGGTGAACGCCATCCTCGTCGCCGATGACTATATCTGGGTCGGCCAGGATGACGGCGTTCGTCGCCTGCATCTTGATTTTCCCAACAAGCAAATTCCCAGCGCCTGGGAACATTTTACGGTGAGAGATGGTTTGCCCGCCGCGCAGGTGAATGCGCTCATCCAGCACGGTGAGGCCATCGTCGCCGCTAGCGCAGGCGGGATTGCCTTTTTTGATCAGGATGAATGGTCGAATGCCGAACTGCCGGATCACGTTGTCAAGAGTCTGTGCGTTTGGCAAGGTCACCTGGTCATCACCTCCAACTTTGGCGTCAAAGTACAGGATGGGGCGACCTGGATGACGCTGGGGACGTTCGGCGCTAATTGTGGGCAGGTGCGCGTCACATCGACGGACGAATTATGGCTTGGCACTTTGGATGATGGCCTTTATTTCTGGGAAAATGGCGCATGGTCCGCCCTCGACGTGAACTGCCCGAACAGCAATACCTATAGTGACCTGCTGATCGATCGGGATGGCCATCTATGGGCGACATCGTCGAAAAATCCAACGGGCGGCGTCTACTTTTTTGATGGCGTCAAATGGACGAATTTCACTCGCCAGACAGGCCTGGCGACCTATGATTATCGCGCGCTCGAGCAAGATGTTTTCGGCCGAATCTGGGCCGGCAGCTGGGGTGGCGGCGTCACGCTGTTTGAAAAAGTGAGCCAGGACTCGATCGTTTTCACCAATCTTTACGCCATGGATGGAAATTTGAGCGGTGTCGAGGGCGCCGAGAACTATGTCGTCATCACGGATTTGATGTCTGATGAGCAGGGATATATGTGGTTTCTCAATTCTCATTCCGGCAGCAAACAGTCGCTGCACGTGTATGATCTCGATTCGAGCTGGGAGCACTGGAATTCAGCGGACGGAATTCGTTCCGTCAATGTCTCTTGCTTCGAGATCGATAAGGTCGGTCGAAAATGGATTGGCACGGGCGCCAGCAACGGCATGGGGGCGAACGGTGTATCCGTTGTCGATGATAACGGCTCCCCCTTCGACAAGAGCGATGACGATCTGAGCGGTTTTCTCGATGAGACCGAGGGCCTTGAGAGCAACAATATCACCGCCCTGGCAGAAGATCTGGACGGGACTATGTGGATCGGCACAACCAAAGGATTGAACTACTGGTTCGGCACTGTCGGCGCGCGCTACAACGTCATTAATGACAACATCCAGGCGCTCTATATCGATCCCCGTAACAATAAATGGATTGGCACTGCCGGCGGCCTCAGCGTTCTGGATGCGGATAATTTTTCCTGGAAACATTATACGACGTCGAACAGCCTGCTCGTCTCCGACATCATCACCAGTCTGGCTTTTAATGAACAGACGGGAGAGCTCTATATTGGCACGACAAACGGACTGTCGCGTTTTGAGACTCCCTTCACCAAGCCGGCGGCCAATCTGAACGCTGTAAAAGGTTATCCCAATCCATTCGTCATCGAACTGGAAAATCGCTTCTATATCGATAATCTGGCGCTCAATTCCAGGGTTACTATTTACACATCGGACGGATTTTTGGTCAAAGAGATACCGCGCAATGACATACTCGGCGCGCGTGTCAGCTGGGATGGAACCAACGAGAACGGCGATCCCGTGGCCAGCGGAGTTTACATCTATCTCGTCACGACCAAGGACGGACAGGCCAGGTCAGGCAAAATCGCCCTTGTGCGACAGTAGGACGACCTGGAATGAAAAGAATACCGTGGATCAATGATCGTCCTTCTGAAACGACAATTTATATCTGACAAACGGGATGATTTCCTTCCTGCAATTTCGTTTCAAACCAAAACCCCTCGAGAGTGGCGTATTTTAACGTTCATGTGAGTTGTGCTCATGCTCGAATCATTGTATGTCAAAGATTATGTGCTGATCGATGAAATAGAAGTCAATTTTGGCGCCGGATTGAATATTATCACCGGTGAGACTGGAGCAGGAAAATCGATCATTGTCGGCGCGCTCAGCGCCATTCTCGGTGAGCCGCTCAGCAAAGACGCCATTCGCACAGGCGCTCTCAAGGCCATTTTTGAAGCTCATTTCAAAATTGTAAACAGTGAAGGCATTCAAAATGTTCTACGGCAAAACGATCTCGATGACTGTGATACACAATTGATCGTTCGCCGGGAGCTGAATGCGGCCGGCCGCGGTCGTTGCTTCATCAACGATTCTCCGGTCTCTCTGGCCGTGTTATCCGAGATAGGCGACCTTCTTGTTGACCTTCATGGACAGCATGAACACCAATTGCTGCTTCAATCGAGCCGGCATATTGACTATCTGGACGCATTTGCGGATCACGACGCCTTGCTCAAGCAGATGAAACACTCTTTTAACACCCTCAGAGAAATGCAAAATCAAATATCGGCTTTGCGCAGTCGCCAGCAGCAGGCGAATCAGGCACGAGATTTGCTGGAATTTCAGTTGAATGAGATCTCGGCGGTGGATCCGCAGGGCGGTGAGGAAGAAGAGCTCCTACGCGAGGAAAAAATTCTGCGGAATGCCGAGCTGTTATTTGAAAAGACCAGCGGGCTTTGTGCACGACTCTACGAAAGCGACGGCGCTGTGGTCGACGAGCTGCGGGCAGCTGAAAAAGTTTTGGCTGAACTGGCGGCGATTGATCAGACTTTTGCGAGCACCCTGCGCGAATGTGAGAGCGCTCGTATCAGCGTCGAAGATTTCTCGGTCATGCTGCAAAAATATGCCGGCGCCATCACATTCGATGCCGACAGGCTTGAAAATATCCGGCAGCGATTGGCGCTTTTGAATGGCCTGAAGAAAAAATATGGCGGCAGCATGGAAAGCGTCCTGCATCACCGACAGGCTGTCCAGAACGAGATCAACCTCCTGGAAAATCTGCAAGAGTCAATTGCTGAATTGCAGTCTCGACTTGAAACAGAAAGGGACGTTTTCGCCGGGCTCTGCGAGCGCGCGTCAGGCAATCGCCACAAGAGCGGCATTGACCTGGCCGAAAAAGTCACGGATGAGCTGGCTCATTTGGGCATGGACAAGGCTGAATTCAGAGTCGATAACGAGATACGCGAAAGCGACCAAAATATTTTTGTTCGCATCAACGGCAAGACCCTGGCAGCGAGCCCGAAAGGAATCGATCATATAGAATTTGTCATTCGGTCGAATCCTGGTGAAAATTTCAAAGGCCTGGCCACTATCGCCTCGGGCGGTGAAATTTCTCGAATCATGCTGGCGCTCAAGACACTTCTGGCCGAAGTGGATAATGTGCCGCTTTTGATCTTTGATGAAATAGACGCCGGCATTTCAGGACGCATCGCGCAGGCTGTCGGTGTGAGTTTGCGGAAACTGGCGACAAACCGCCAGATCATCAGCATCACCCATTTACCGCAGATCGCCAGCATGGCGAATCACCACTATCTGGTGGAAAAAGTTGCCGATGAACGACGTACGCAAATCACCATAAAAAAGTTGACGGACAACGAGCGACAGGAACAAGTTGCCAGCCTCCTGGGTGGTGTAAAGGTGACACAAGCTCATCTTCAAAGCGCTGCGGATCTCATTCAGCAAGCAGCTCAGTTGAGCAAATAAATAGAGTGTCATAAAAGAATGAGGGTGTTATGAAGTCAAAGTCCTACCGATCGGTGCTTGTTGCACTTGCCGTCATGCTTCTCGGTCTGTTCATGCTCTGTGCGCACAAACAGACGATCGTAACTCCCGGCGAAGATTTATCCGGAGGAGATGAAGAATTTCGGCAAGAGCTGTTGGAAATGCTCGATCTCGCGAATGACGGGCAGGATACCGCCATGTTTGCTGAAGCGGATGATGCCGAAGATGAGGCTTCGGACGAGACTGTCCCTGCCGTGATCGTAAAAGAAGAGACAGAATTGGCGAGCGATGAAGAAGCTGAGCTCCTGACGCTTCTGGCAAATCTCGAAGAAGAGACGACAGGTTCGCCGGCAGAAGCGGGTTCTGCAGACCTTGAGGCAACGAAACAGATGTCCGCCGGAGATGTCGCTTATCATCAGCTCATGAGCGAGGTTGAGCGGCTGGAAACCATCCTCGAACAGCGCAGCGTGCAGGTCGACAGTTTGCGGCGAATCATTGACAATCGGAATGCCCGTATTTTTGACTTGCAGAGCAGCATCGCGTCAACACCAACCGTTGGTCCGTCGTTGTCGCCACTCCAGGAACCTCTTGTTGCATCGACAGATACATACAAATCTTATCAACCCATTCTGGTGGAAAGCGGTCCATTTGCAATCAAATATAATACGGCGCGACAGCAATTTGAATCGTATAATTATAATGGCTGTATCGCAACGATGAGTGAGCTCCTGGAAGAGAATGCGAATCATCCACTGGCGGACAATGCCCAATACTGGATAGGCGAATCTTATTATGGCTTGAAGCAGTACCAAAAAGCGGTGCTGGAATTTCAAAAAGTCTTCGCCTATACGGCGACGGATAAATATGATGATGCGCAGCTCATGATCGGCTTGAGCTATGTTCGCCTTGGCCAGCCCGAGATCGCGCGCTCCACGTTCGGTGAATTTCTTGATACCTACCAGGGGAGTGAATACACCGGCGTCGCAAGACGGTATTATCAAAATATTTAGCTCGACAGACTTGCCCACCCTGGGCCTCGTGAGCGACGCGAGGCCTTTTTTTTTCTCCATTTACGCACATATTCTTCATTTTCACTTTTGACATCAAGATTGAATTCTTTATCTTAAAGATGTGTTACAATTGCTGACATGAGGCACCACCGACACTATTCGCGTGAGAGGAGAGAACGTGGCGGATTTTGTACACCTGCATAATCATTCCCATTATAGTCTGCTGGACGGTGCTTGCCGGACGCAAGACCTCGTAAGAAAAACGCTTGAATATGAAATGAATGCCATTGCATTGACCGACCATGGCAACATGTTTGGCGCCGTGGAATTTTATAAAAAAGCCAGAGCGAAAAATGTCAAACCGATCGTCGGTTCTGAGGTCTATATCGCTCCCGGCAGTCGCCTAGATCGAGGTGGCGACAGACGTTCGGGCAGTCATTCCTACCATCTGGTGCTGTTGTGCAAAAATGCCGTCGGCTATAAAAATTTGATGAAACTCGTCTCCATCGGCTATCTCGAGGGCTTTTACTACAAGCCACGAATCGATCATGACATTCTGCGCCAACATGCCGATGGCCTGGTCGCATTGAGTGCCTGCCTGAAAGGCGAGGTCGCTAGCACCTATCTGCGGGAGGGATATGATCGTGCGCTCGAAGTGGTGCAAAAATATGTGGATATATTCGCAGATGATTTTTATCTCGAAGTCCAGAACCATGGAATTCGCGAGGAAGACCAGGTCCGCGACGGCATCTTGCAAATAGGCGAGCACACCGGCGTTAAAATAGTCGGGACCAACGACATTCACTACCTGGAAGAAGAACACTGGGAAGCACATGATGTGTTGCTATGCCTGCAAACCGGAAAAGACTATGACGATCCCAATCGCATGCGCTATAATTCGCACGCATTGTTTTACAAAAACTATCAGCAGATGAAGGATCTTTTTCCGCACCACCCAGAGGTGATTGAAAATACCCTGGAAGTGGCGGACAAATGCAATCTTGAAATCAACCTGACGACCTATCACCTGCCTGAATTCGCCATCCCCGCCGAAAATGGGGTCGCCGATCTGTCGGACTATATGCGTAAACTGGCCTATAAAGGCCTGGAACAAAAATATCCGACCATTACAGAAGAGATAAAAAATCGCCTCGAGCACGAGCTGAATATTATCAGCACTATGGGATACGAGGGTTACTTTCTCATCACCCAGGACTTTATCAATTATGCCCGCACGCAGAGAATACCGGTCGGGCCAGGCCGTGGTTCGGCGGCAGGCTCCCTGGTTGCCTATTGCCTTGGAATTACGAATTTGGACCCGATCAAATATGATCTCTATTTTGAACGTTTTCTCAATCCCGAACGCATCAGCATGCCGGATATCGATATTGATTTCTGCTACGAGCGCCGGGAAGAGGTCATTGACTATGTGAAAAAAAAGTATGGCTACAACAGCGTGTGCCAAATCATTACCTTTGGCACAATGGCCGCCCGCGCCGTCGTTCGTGATGTTGGCCGCGTCCTTAAAATGAGCTATGGCGATGTGGATAAAATTGCCAAGCTCATACCGGCGCAAGCGAAGAGCCTGGATAGTGCGATCGAGACGGTCAAAGAGCTCAAAGAGCTCTCCGAGCAGGATGATACTCATCGCCGCCTGATAAAATACGCGCGCGTTCTGGAAGGTTTGGCTCGCCACGCTTCGACGCACGCCGCAGGTGTGGTGATCGCTCCGGGCGAGCTCACCGATTACATCCCGCTCTACAAGACCAAAGATGGTGATATCACAACCCAATATGAAATGAATGTGCTCAATGACACCGGTATGCTCAAAATTGACTTTTTGGGATTGCGAACATTGACCGTCATCCAGCACACGATCGATGCCATACGCGTCAAAGGTGTTGAGGTTGATCTGAACTCACTGCCACTGGATGATCAAAAGGTCTATGAGCTGTTTGGCAAAGGTCATACCGTCGGTGTTTTTCAGTTCGAGAGCTCGGGCATGCAGGAGTATCTGAAAAAGCTCAAGCCGAGCACGATTGAAGATCTCTTTGCCATGAATGCGCTCTACCGTCCCGGCCCGATGGCCATGATCGATGACTTTATCGATCGCAAATATGGCCGCAAAAAAATTGAATATCTGCATCCAAAGCTGGCGAGCATCCTCCATAGCACCTACGGCATCATTGTCTATCAGGAACAGGTGATGCGCATTGCCAGCGATCTGGCCGGCTATTCACCCGGAGGGGCTGATTCGCTGCGGAGCGCCATCGGCAAGAAAAAAGCTGACGTGATGGAGAAGCAACGCGCCCTGTTTGTGGAAGGGTGCGTGAAGAACGATATCACGACAGAAAAGGCGCTCGAAATATTCAGCTATATGGAAGAATTTGCCAGATATGGCTTTAACAAATCGCATTCCGTGTGCTACTCGGTCATCGCTTATCAGACTGCTTATCTAAAGGTTTACCATCCCGCTGAATTCATGGCCGCTACGATGAGCAGCGAAATGAACAGCAGCGATCGAATCACCATCCTTCTGGAGGAGTGTCGCCGCATGGGGCTGGAGGTTCTGCCGCCGGATGTCAATGAGAGCGATTGGGATTTCATGGTGCTGGATGGTAAAATCCGTTTTGGCCTGGGCGCGGTCAAGAATGTCGGCAAAGGGGCGGTAGAATCCATTGTCAAGGAAAGAAGCAAGCACGGCCCGTTCAGGACGATATTTGATTTGTCCCGCCGGATGAACGAATCTTCAGTCAATCGCAAAGTATTTGAAAGCATGGCCGAAGCCGGCGCCCTGGACAGCCTGGCCGGCACGCGCGCCCAACTCTACGCCGCCGTCGAAGCCGCCGTGGAATTTGGTCAAAAGACGCGCCGATCGAACGGCAGTGTGAACCAGGAATCCCTGTTCGATTTCGCCGCTGACGAAGCGCTCGAGATTCCCGAACCGCAATTGCCGCTGGCGCCGGCATGGAAGCAGAATGAGACGTTGCATCGCGAGAAGAGCATTCTTGGCTTTTTCCTTTCCGGTCATCCTCTGGACGATTATCGCGATGAAGTTCAGGCTTTCTCGTCCATCACCCTCGACCAGGCAGCCGAGCAGAAGGACCAAACGCCCGTTCGTATATGCGGCATCATCAGCGAGCTGAAAACGCATCTGGATCGAAAGAATCGCGCCATGGCGTTTTTTAAACTGGACGATTTCACCGGCACCATCGAAGGACTCGCCTTTGCTGATCCTTATGAAACCTATCGCGCCCTTTTGTACGTGGATTCAATGGTGGTTATTTCGGGCAAGATCAGTGTCAGAGAAGGGGGGGATCCCAAGTTGATCGTCGGGGAGGTCTTTTCGCTGGATCAAGCCCGAAATAAATTCACCCGCAACCTCGTCTTATCTATGGAGATCGATCGAGTCAGCAAAGAGATGATCGAGGAGGTCCATTCATTATTGGAAATTCACCAGGGCGAAATACCCGTCTATATTAACGTCAAAACGCCGAATAATGGCGCCTATGTGCTCAAGTCCAGATCGCTTAAAATCAAGCCCAGCATGGAGCTGATCGAGCAGCTGCGCGACAAGATCGGGCGTCAAAACGTATGGGTCGGTGGTTGAGCGGTTGATTTTTGTCAAACAAACTATTGCCTGTCATGACATAATTTTCTATCTTTATAGAGTCGAAGCTCAGGAGCACTGATGGAAAAGCTTATTGGTGAAATCAAGGAATTGGTTATCTCGCCGCTGCGGCTGTTCGAGCGCATCAAGCGGCAAGAGACGACGCGATCAGAGATCACAAAGTCGTTGCTCGTCACTGTCGCGGCCATTCCGGCTGTCGCCGGTTTTTTTGGCCGAGTCATCATTGGCTATAATGTGCCATTCGCCGGTTATTCACACGTATCATTCTTTTCAGGGCTGGCGTGGGCCGTCCTCGTTTTTGTCCTCACAATTGCCGGCATCTATGTCATTTCGTTCATCGTCAACAGTCTGACGGCTCAATTTGGCGGCATTAAAAATGAACTCAATGCCTTCAAACTGACAGCTTATTGTTTTATTCCGCTGTTGACGCTCGGCGTCTTCAGTCTGATCCCGGCGTTGTCGGGTTTGTATATTCTGGGATTATATGGCATTTATCTGTTCTATATCGGAGTGCCGGTTTTGCTGCAAGTGCCGGAAGAAAAAGCGCTCACTTTCACGGTCATCGTATCGCTCGTCAGCATCGTCATCACCATTTTATTCTATCGAATAGCCGGGTTGGCGATCGTGACAAATATGCCGACATTTTCGTAGCCAAACCACTTTTTCCAACCGGACCTGAACGGGGCTCCGGTTTTGTAGCGCGCAAATGAATTCTGTCGATCTTTTCATCGTCATCTGTGGATTTTTCATCATCTCGGGATTGTCTTTTTTCATTGCGGCCAGGGTGAGAAAATTTACGGCACACTATGCACCGTTCACACATCTGTTCGTCGTTCTTTTAGCGGCCTACTATCTCGTGGATGTGGTGCGATCAGACGAACAGCTGTGGACGCATCTCTATCTCTATCTATGGATTGCCGTTGTGATGAGCCAACTCGTCTTTTTTTTTCGCTCAAAAGCCAGGTCGGAGATCAAAAATGAAAATAACTGTCAATGATCGCATTGTTGAACTCATACAGGGCGACATCACAGAAATGGATACGGACGCGATCGTCAACGCCGCGAATGGACATTTGGCGCACGGCGGCGGCGTCGCGGCGGCGATCGTGCGCAAAGGCGGAGAAAAGATCCAGCTGGAAAGCAACGAGTGGATTGTAAAGTACGGCCCCGTCGCCACCGGCAGCGTCGCCCTGACCTCCGGCGGCCATCTGAAAGCCAGGTTTGTGATTCATGCCGTCGGACCGGTCATGGGGAGCGGCGATGAAGAGGACAAGCTCTATTCCGCCACAAAGAACGCTCTCGAATTGGCGGAACAGCAGCGACTGAACAGCATTGCCTTTCCGGCCATCAGCACGGGAATTTTCGGCTTTCCGGTTGAACGGTGTGCAAAGATCATGATCCGCACTGCTCTTGAACATCTGCAAAAAGACACTCGGTTGCAGAAGGTGGTTTTTTGTCTTTACGACGAGACGACATGGGAGTCTTTTAAAAGACAATTAATTCTGGCGCAGGCGAGATAAATGGTTTGCTAAAGAGCGTAATTGTTTTTAAGTTACTATAAATTCTGCATTCAGAGGGATAAAAACATGAAGAACATTCTCAGCGGTCTCGTCGCCGCGCTCTTTTTTTTTCTCACTACCTGCACATCCACACCCGTTGAGCGCGTGACCTTTGTCCAGGATGATGACAAAATTGACATTGTCGTCGACGGCAAGCCATTCACCTCCTATGTTATTTCGTCTCAATATCTCGGCAAGAGCGTGACCAAACCCATCCTCTACCCTCTCTTGACACCGGCGGGCGTCAAAGTGACGCGCAGTTTTCCGTTCGCCGAGGTCGAAGGGGAGAGCCAAGATCACCCTCATCATACCGGCATCTTTTTCACTTACGATGAGGTGAATGGCAACGGATTTTGGAATAATACGACCTTTCCGCCGCAAATCAAGCACAGTGCGGTGAAAACGATGCAAGCCGGCGAGCAAGGTGTGCTGACCACAGAATCTGAATGGATCAGCAAGACTGAGGCGCCGCTCCTGCGGGAAGAACGCACCATGATCATAATCCCCGGCGCAGCGGAGACGGTCATTGATTTCACCATGCTGCTGACCGCACTGGCCGAAAAGGTCGAATTTGGTGACACCAAGGAAGGAATGTTTGCCATCCGCGTGGCGCATCAGTTGCAGGAACAAGATCATACCGGGAGATATGTGAGCTCGAATGGCGATGAAGGTGAAAAGAGCGTCTGGGGCAAACGGGCCGAATGGGTAAAGCTGGAAGGGCAAATCGACGGCGCCGATGTCGGCATCGCGATTCTGAACCATCCGCAAAGCACCAACTATCCCACTTTCTGGCATGCGCGTGCTTACGGGCTGTTTTCCGCCAATCCTCTCGGACAATTTGCCTTTGAAAAAGCGCACCAGGTCGAGAATCCGCAGCGCTTTGCTCTGACGCTCGCACCGGGACAAAGCGCCCTGTTCAAATTTCGCATGATCCTGTATGACGGGGTGCGCACAAAAGAACAAATGCAGGAACGATTTGCCGAGTACACAAGATAAAAGCGGCTGTAAAAGATCGGAACAATAGCAGGGATGAACAGCGTTATTAAAAGTAAAGTTTGAACGCGCACGGATAGTGGAGTTCATTATGAAAAATATGGGTATTTTGCTCTTTGTGCTTCTGACAACGACAACTGCTCTCAGCAGTGACTGGAGTTGGCAGATAGGCCCCAATTTATCTTTTGCCTATCCATTCGAAAAGTATGCCAATGCCAACACCCTGGGAGAGGGTTTGGGAGCGAAAATTATCTATAACTGGGGCGGCAACGAATGGCTCAGTCCGCGAGTCGATTTCATCTATTTGTCTTATGGTGAAAAACGCTCCAATGCCGCTGGACAAGGCGGTTACGGCCTCATCGTCGAAACGCGCAATGAATCATTTCAATTGACA
Source organism: Candidatus Zhuqueibacterota bacterium (assembly GCA_016929295.1). Lineage (GTDB taxonomy): Bacteria > Zhuqueibacterota > Zhuqueibacteria > Residuimicrobiales > Krinioviventaceae > Kriniovivens. The sequence goes on from JAFGJB010000189.1 coordinate 18,757, forward strand.
ACCGGCGTTCACATCGCCAGGCCTGACGGCATTTTCCGCTATTATCTGTCCCCGCTCGCTGGCATATTCAATTATCGAGCTGTCACTACGCTGCCGGAGCTCTATTACTACTATGGCTATCCGGCGATGGATACACATGACAGCCAGTGGAAATGGGGAGCACGCCTTCAGGGCGGACTGCTGTTTGATATTGGCCTTGGTCCGCTCATTGATATAGGATTTACCTATCAACGCATTTTCAATGTTGAGACGCGACTCGACGATGACATCGTGCTGCGGGGTGATGCGGAAGATTTTATGCTGACCCTGGGTATCATGATTTTCGCAAAATAACAGCGCTAGGAGAGGAGATGAACAATCTGTTAAATCCCACGGTGACAGAACACGATGTTGAACAGATTGCCAATAATCTACACTATGATCCTTTTCAGATATTAGGTCCCCACCAGCTTCAAAACGACCGCGAAAAAAAGTGGGTTGTGCGCGCCTGGCTTCCGGATGCAGCCCTCGTCTCCATACGAGTGCCGAATGACAAGGAAGAAATCAAGATGCATCCGGTATTCAACGAGCACTTTTTTGAGGTGGTGACGGATTGGGAAAATTTGCCGAATTATCAATTCCATATCATTGCGCATAACGGCCACGAACGCTTTGTGCATGATCCCTATTTCTTCCTGCCGCAAATCACCGATCAAGATTTGTATCTCTTCGGCATGGGCGATCATCATAAAATCTATGAAAAACTCGGCGCTCATTTGATGACCCTCGATGGCGTGGCGGGCGTGCATTTTGCCGTCTGGGCGCCGAATGCGAGAAACGTCAGCATCATCGGTGATTTTAATCAATGGCATGGCGGCAAACATCAGATGCGCGTCCTGGGATCGTCCGGCATCTGGGAATTATTCGTCCCGCATATCGGTGAAGGTGAAAAATATAAATTCGAGATCAAGGATCGCGCCGGCAACATGAAAATCAAATCCGATCCCTATGCTTTTTACCATGAGGTACGGCCGCATACGGCATCCATCGTCTATGATATCAACAAGCACAAGTGGAATGACGCTGAATGGCTGGAGAATCGCCGCAGCAATGATCCGCTCGGCAAACCGATTTCCGTCTACGAAGTCCATCTCGGCTCGTGGCGGCGCGATCCGGCGAATCCGGATCGATTTTTGAGCTACCAGGAATTGGCCGACCAGCTCGTCGATTATGTGCAGGAGATGGGCTACACCCACATCGAGCTGCTGCCCGTGGCCGAGCATCCCCTGGACGCCTCGTGGGGATATCAAGTGACCGGGTATTATGCGCCAACCTCGCGCTATGGTGCGCCGGCCGATTTTCAGTATTTTGTCGATCATTGTCATCAGAACGGCATCGGCGTCATCATGGACTGGGTGCCGGCGCACTTTCCCAAAGATGATTTCAGCCTCGCCCGATTCGATGGCACCGCGCTGTACGAGCACGCTGATCCGCGCCTCGGTGAGCACATGGACTGGGGCACGCTCATTTTTAATTACGGGCGAAATGAGGTGCGCAATTTTCTCATCGCCAACGCGCTCTTTTGGTTTGACAAGTATCACATCGACGGCATACGGGTGGACGCCGTGGCATCGATGCTCTATCTCGACTATTCGCGCGGCGAAGGCCAGTGGCTGCCCAATGAATTTGGCGGTCGCGAGAACCTTGCCGCCATCGATTTCATCAAACGATTCAATGAACTGGCCTTTGGCTACTATCCAGGTATTCTCTCGATCGCCGAAGAATCAACCGCCTGGCCGGGCGTTTCCAAACCAACCTACCTCGGCGGCCTTGGCTTCAATATCAAGTGGAACATGGGCTGGATGCACGATTTTCTCACCTATTTCAGCAAAGATCCGATCCACCGCCGCTATCATCACAATATGATCACCTTTGCGTTGCTGTACGCCTTTAATGAAAATTTCATGCTGGTGCTGAGTCACGACGAAGTCGTACACGGGAAACGGGCGCTATTGGATAAAATGCCGGGAGATTTTTGGCAAAAATTTGCCAATTTGCGAACTCTATTCGGCTTCATGTACGGTCATCCCGGCAAGAAACTGCTCTTTCAGGGCTCGGAATTTGGACAGTGGCAGGAATGGAAAGAGAGCCAGAGCCTGGATTGGCATCTGCTGCAGTTTGAACCGCACCAGAAATTGCAGCGGCTGGTCAAAGATTTGAACCGGCTGTGCCGCGAAGAGCCCGCCATACATCAGATCGATTTCGAGCCATGCGGATTTGAATGGATAGATTTCATGGATGCGGACAACAGCATCATCTCGTTCATGCGCAAGACGCTCGATCCCAAGGATACGCTGGTCTTTGTCTGCAATTTCACTCCCGTCTATCGCGACTCTTATCGAATCGG
>JAFGJB010000190.1 GCA_016929295.1 Candidatus Zhuqueibacterota bacterium
AAAATGCGCTATCAGGGTAATTTCACGAGATGATAATGGCCATGTTGGGTATGATTCCTCCAAACAGTTTTTTTCGATAACCGCTAGTGCCTTACCGAATCAACTACCTTCTCCTGTCTTAGCGACAATTGATGTCCCCGTCGGGGAACGAAATTTTACTGTGCGATGGAGTAATGTAGAGGAGAAGGATTCGTATCTTTTGCAGGAGGATTCCTCTGTGTTGTTTGATTCACCTGCGAATCACCATATCGGCGGTCTGGATTGGTATGAAGAATATAAGCCAGTGGGAACGTATTACTATCGCGTGGCAGCGGTCAAGAATAGTGTCACTGGGAACTGGAGCGATGTGCAAAGTGCGGTGGTACAGAATCATGTGTGGCCCGGTCCATTGACTCCGGTTAATCCGGTTGATGACGCCGTGAACCAATCGCTGACGCTGACGTTGCAGTGGGATTGTATACACCCGGCTGGTGAGGCGATGACCTATGATGTGATTTTTTACGCTGGTCACAAAGACAGTGGCGACGGCTATGGGGCTTCCTCCAAAATCGCCTCAAACATTGGAGCCAAGTCATTCAGTGTCTCCGATCTTGAATACAATCAGGAGTACTCCTGGAAGATCATTGCTCATGATGAAACTGGTCAAAGTCGCGACAGTAGCTGGTGGCATTTCTGGACACTGGCAGACACAACCGCTCCCACCGGCGAGATTCTGATCAACGGCGGCGATGCCGAAACGGATTTTCATGTAGTAATCCTGAATCTATCTGCTAGTGACAGTGGTTCCGGTGTCAGTTATGCGAGTTTCAGCAACGACGGCACGGTCTGGAGTGATTGGTATCTTTATGGCGAGCAATATGCAGGATGGGAATTGAATGATACGCACTATGGCGGGACACGTGCACTGCAATCCACATATACGGTTTACGTGCGATTCAAAGACGCTGAGGGGAATGTATCCGATGTGTATAGCGACAACATTAACTTTACGGCAGGTTCGCCAGGCGCGATTATTCTGAACGATCAAACCTATGAAACCATCGCGGATGCGATGACCGCCGCGTCGTCTGGAGACACGATCTATTTAACAGAAGGTTCTTATGTTCTGCGTTGTCTATCCGACGGCAATATGGCCATCAGGATGGAAGCTGGCGTAACGCTAATGGGCGCCGGAGCTGACAGAACACGCGTCATTCAATGTGCATCGAGTTCGGGGAATCGGTTTGTTGAAACCGCCAGTAATTGTGCAATTGTCGGCATGTCATTGGCTAGCAGCTGGTTCTATGTCATCAATGCTGAAGGTGTGGATAATGTGCTGATCGATTCATGCGTTATTGAAGGCGCATCGGAGAATGGGATAGCTGTATTTGACTCAATGAATGTCACTGTTCAGCGATGTTTATTGACGGGAAATTATCGCGGCATCTATTCACGCAATGCTGAAAACACAAACGTCTTAAACTGCACTGTAGCGGATAATTCATACGCCGGCATCGGCATAACTTCACACGAAGTGTTTATTCCAGCAGAACTGAGAAATAATATTGTCATGAACAATCCACGGGGCTTCGCATGTCATAATGCAGAAACAATCATAACACATAATGATGCTTATAACAACACCTATAACTATCACGATATCACGGGAGACCTTACCGGGACAAATGGCAACATCAGCCAGGATCCTCAGTTCGACAGCGACACATATAACATTGCTTCCGGTTCTCCTTGCCGTAATACCGGCACGAATGTGGGGCTGCCGGCCAATGGAACGCCGGATATGGGATGGTTTGAGTATGGCGCGACAGGAACAGTGTCGGTGACCAGCAATCTTGCTTCCGCCCAATTCATCGTTTATGGACCAGATGGAACATACAACGGATCTGGAACCAGTTGGTCGCAGTCCAGCTTGCCGGTGGGAGTTTATGCCATTTCCTTTTCCACAATTTCGAATCATTATACTCCTCAATTTCAAAGCGTGATTCTGGGACACGGACAAACACTTACCTTCGACGGCACTTATATCGCAGATACAATTCCTCCGAAAGGCACATTGCACGTTCATTACGATTTTTATGCAACAGCGTTTCCGCGTGTGGATCTTACACTGGAAATGAATGATGATGTCGCCGGACTTGGCGATGGCGCCCAGATGCAATTCAGCAATGACGGTGCGAATTGGTCTGCTATGGAGCCCTATTCGTCTCTCCGCCAAGATTGGAATTTGTTGGACTATGGTGGAGATACTACGACAGGAACAAAAACAGTTTTTGCGAAAGTATCCGACGCGCTGGGCAATTGGACGGCTGTTCCTTTGCTGGATGAAATACTCTATGTTCCCAATCGGCGAATACTTGTAGTGCCCGACGATTGGGCTACTCTCGACGATGCGGTCGCGGCTGCCAGTCCGGGTGACATGGTGCATGTGGAGCCAGGAACATACTATTCTATCGCTGATTTGCCCGAAGGCATACGTTTGCAGGGCTCTGGATCAGATTTGACGACATTGAATATCAGCGGTCAAGATCGCAGTTTGGCTGAAAATAGCATGATCGATGGATTCAACACGGCGCTTTTGTATAATTATCTCAACAAAGCAATAATATCAAACAATCGTCTATTTGGTTCGGTTAATCGATGTATCAGCACTTCAGGCAGTATCGTGCGCAACAACCTGTTTGATGATTCCAGCGGTTCAAGTCTAATGGTTGCCGACATCAATACGGACGTTAGTGTAGTAAATAATACATTCGTCAATGCATCGAATACCAACGCTTCAGCAATTCAAACTGCATATCTGAATACTCATGATTTATTGCCTCGAATAGAGAACAATATTATCGCATACAATTACTGGGGGATTCATGATAACAATTCTGACCGCGAGCATATATTGTTTGTCACGGGCTTTATCACATATTGGCAAAATTCTGCGGGAAACACTGGCGGATACTCCAGCGGCAATGATTTGTTCGGACCTGGGTGCTTTGATGCTGATCCGCAATTCGAGTCTGTCACGACGGGCGATTACTGTCTACAAGCAGGATCGCCCTGCATCAATTCAGGCTATCCCGAAGCAAGATTTAACGATGTGGATGGCTCGCGAAATGATCGAGGTTATACGGGTGGGCCGTGTTATAACACTTATCCGATAGCGTCATTTTCAACCACTCCAACAATTGGTCTCTGCTATGAGCTCATTTTGCTGGACGCATCCAGTTCTTCGGATCGGGAAAGCCCGATTGATGAAATGTATTTCCGTTGGGATATGAATAATGATGGCGTTTATGATACGGCGTATAGTCTGGTTACGACGACAACAGCGATTCTCGATTTGCCGGGTGAATATGTTATTGGTCTTGAAGTGATGGATCGCGGTGGTTTCATCAACAAAACATCGGAAACGATTCGGGTCATCGGAAGGCATCCGGATTCGCCGACGACGCTGTATCCTTTGGATGACGCGATGGATACGCCTACATCTCTGACGCTTCAATGGAATTGCACGGACCCAGATATTGGCGACTCGCTGACTTATGATGTCTATTTCGGCAACACGTCCAATCCACCGCAAATCACGACTGGGACTGCGGCGACTTCGATAACCATCGAGGCGCTGGATTACTCCACGTTTTATCACTGGCGTGTTGAGGCCCGGGATAGTGCAGGACTGATTACTGTTGGTGATTCGTGGTCCTTTATCACAGAAGCAGCACCGCCGCCGAACGCACCAGAGCAGCTTGTCGCTTCGGCTGTCGCCTGGAATCAAGTTGAATTGGATTGGACGGATTGCTCCGATGATGAATTGGGATTTCGCATCGAACGCAAAGCGGCGACGGAGGATTCCTGGCGACAGGTCACTGTTTCGTCGGGTGCGGAATGCATCGACACCAGCGTGAACGGTGGAATCGAGTATGCCTATCGCGTTCGAGCGTTCAACGCATCAGGTACCAGCGAATACGACGGCCCTACCACGATCACAACGCCGGTCGCGCCTCCAAGCACGCCGTATCCAGTTTTTCCGTATAATGGCCAGACCAGCACGCCGCTGTTGCTGACGCTGGATTGGATTGATTGCGCAAGAGCGGATTATTATAATGTGTATTTATGGCATGCTGAAGATGATTTGCCGTCTTCTCCCGTTTTTGACAGCCTGACTTCGAGTTCTGTCGTCCTTGTCGAGGAACTGGATCATAACACCACCTATTCATGGCTTGTTGTTGCGTATGGAACCGGCGGTATCACATCCGGCACTGTCTGGCAGTTTCTCACAGAGCCAAGATACACGCTGTTAACTACTGCGGCGCAAGGCGAAATTGAAACATCGCCTTCATTGAATCTTTATCCGCCTGGCACCACTGTGACACTTACGGTGACGCCAAACGATGGCTGGCAATTTCTGAATTGGAGCGGCGATCTAGAATCAAATAAGATTACAGATAATCCCCTGACGCTCATTATGAACGGAAACAAAACCATCATCGCAAATTTTGAAGAAGTGAGTGTTAACGTCACACTTGAACAAATACGTCAATACTTAATCGGTATTATTGAGTTTACTGAATCCCAGAAAGAACGCGCCGATACCAATGGCGACGGAAAGGTCGATGTGGCGGATTTAATCAACTTACTAGAACAAAAATGATGCCCAGATTCAAAAAGAGACAATCGTATCATCTGATCTATCAAATCTGCCCCTTCTCCATGTCTTTTTTTACCATTATGCGGGCTGAAACGCAGCGCCTGATAAAAAAACGGCTCGCATGGAAACGGAGCCGTTTAAGGTCATGGGAAACGCGCAAGAGTCAGGCCGTGGCCAATTGGGACGACTTCGAGCATAGAGAATGATCGGATTCTTCGCTCTCGGGTTGAGCGTGCTGATCAAGCCACTCATCCTCCACCTCATCCCTCCACGCCTGGGCGTAAGGGATTTCATCGGCGGCAATGTGGCGGAGCCTGTGAAGGTCAAAATCAAGCATAGTGCATAGCCGTTCGGCTTCTTCATATTGGGCGGCGTTTTCTTTTTGCGAAGGTGCGACATGCAGGCGCGCGGACAGGGCGTCGAGCGCAAGGCATTGGAGTTGCCAGCAAAGAGCGAAAAGGATCTGGAGCGTTTTGGCGTTGCCCAGCTCGTGGTTTTTAAGCGCGGCTAGGTTGGGCCAGGACAGAAGTTCCGGCAGTTTGTTGGCGGCTTGATAGGCGTCTTTCTTCCAACCGGATTCATCGAGTAGCCCGAAAAGCAGCACCAATGTACGGACAACCAAGCCGCTATCCAGCAAAACCGGACCGCCGTCGAGTTGACGGGCTTCGTTCATATCGTCTTGGACAGCGAGTTCGCAGACCTTATCCTTAACGGCATCGATCACCAGTTGCCGACGGCGTTTGTCGTAGCGCTCCTTTTTCTCTTCAAGCGTCAACACGCTGGTTTTCGGCTGTTCTTCAGTATCCTCCGCATCGGGCGAAGCGCTATTGACGTTACCGATCCCATTGCGCGGAGCATGGCCGTTGTGCGTCTGCACCCAGCGCAGGCGGCCCAGGCCGGGGCCGTTGACCACAAAAGCCGGTTGAGCGTACTTGGCGTCTTTGCGGCAGTTGGCCGCGTCCGTTGCTTGCAGCACATCGGTTTCAAAGAACTGACTGAGCGTATAGGCCGAACGATATTCGCCGTTGTCGAGCAGCAGCAAGCCGGGATGCTTCTGACGCAGTTCCTCCACCCGCCGGAGCAGAAAGGTCTTGGCCTTCTCACTCCAGCATTCGGGATCGAGGCAGCGATCTCCATTGACTGGCTTGCCGTTTCCCGCAGTTTCCAACTCCTCCTCGAACAATTCCGGCTGACAAGCCGAACGCTTGGAGCAGGCCAGACAGGAGCCGACCTTGGGCAGCAGCGTTTCGTCGTCCAGCCGCCACGGCGCGGCTTTGAGCAGCCGGGCCATGTCGCCGGTTAGTTGTTTCAGGTCGCTGAACGCGGGCACAGTACGCTGCCAGTGATGCTCCCATTTTTCCAGCAGCATGTCCTGCACGCTGTGCGGAAAACGGGAGATCGTCTCCAAGTGCGAGGCGGGCCAGAACGAGATTTTGCTTTCGACATCCTTGACAGCCAACAGCCAGTGCTTGCTCAGATTCATCAGGCTGGAGCGGCGGGCGACCCAGGCGCGACTACGCCCCAGACTACGGGCCACGGCTTCCATTTCCATATCCGCATCAAGCAATGCGGCAACCGCGGCAGCCTCTTCCAGCGGCGTCGGGTCACGGCGTTGGTGATTTTCCACCACGCCGATCACCTGCACGTTTCCGTTCTGTTTGCCGCAGACCACCACGCATGGCGCGGATTTCAGTTTGAGCCGCTTGAGCGCCCGGTAGCGGCGCTCGCCCGCGATGATGCGGTAGCGGCCTTCCTCTTCGATGTCCGGTTGGACGATCAGTGGATGCAGCAGGCCGACAGCTTGGATGCTTTCGGCCAGGCTTTTAATCTCGCTTTTCGGCCCCGTATGACGGTTGGCTGAATTGGGTGACAGACTGTCGAGTGGCAGCGTGACGCGCTTGCCCACGGATTTGGGCGTGGCAGGCGTGGTTGCAGTTTGAGTGGTTGCACTCATGATTATCTCCTTGTGACGCGATGATGGACGGCCCACAAAGGCCGTCAAGACGCGCCGCAAGGAGAGATGCTTAGTTTAATGATAAGGAGAATATATGAGGTTAAAAGGGATGAATCATTGCCGCGCACGGCAAAAAAACACACAACTCGACTGTTTTGTTGACATTTCTATACATTATTCAGAATATTTACAGTAACGGTTTGCATCATTTATGAAAGATGTTTTATTTTTTACTCCACATATTTTGCTAAAGTTTCCAACTTAATATTGCTGAAGAATTGAGACTCGATTGAAATCGCGCTAAACAAACAACCGGTGAAATGCTATGGGACACGAACGAATGGGAGTTCTCCCAAAGACTGAACGGTGGCGCAATATTGTCAACGATATAGCACAGACGGCGACAGGCGAGTGCTCCCCAGGGGAAGTGACGGCAAAAATAGCCAAAGCAATCGATGCTCGATTCAGGCAGCTGCATTTAGACCCTGGTGTTCAGGATGCGTTTTCCTTTCTTTTGGCTGTCAGCATAGCGGGCCGATCCGATTTTCCACAAAAAGCGCTTGCATCTCTAGGAATTGATCTCGGCGAAAGAAATGCTACGCCACTGGCATTGACTCAAGCCCTATCCAAATTTATAGACCGCAATAATGGTTCTTTGGAGTACGCAGAACTGGCCAGGATCGCCGCTGGCCAAGCTCTTGCGCACTTTTACAACGAAGAATCCAGACAGCCCGATTTACTCGACCCGTCGGCTGATCCTTCACAAATTTGGAGAGCAGCGTCTGATGGCGGCGGTTTTTGTGTTCTTGCCAGGCAATTTTTCTCGAACCTAACGAGCGAGTATCTCAAGTATTTTATAGATAGAGAGGCATCTGCGGTTCTTCCATCCATTGAAGCGCGTACCTCGCTGCAAAACGCGATTGAAGCCCATGTAGACCGTGTAATCCGCCACAGCTTTGAAACTTCAAAAATAACGCAATCTTTTGCCGCAGGTTGGTACAATAAAAACGCTCAAGATTCCGTCCCTCACGAAGGAAAGCAAAAGCTTTTTTGGGGATTACCTTCAACAAGATACGGGATTCACTTGGGCGGGAGGCGACAGCGTGAGTCGGAAAAAGTCGCCAACATCCCATTCATATCCCGTTCAGATATTCTGCAATGGCATTCCAGAGTCGCATTCAAAAAAGCGAAGCTGCAAAAAATTTTCACTGGAGTACCGATCTAACAACAAATCAGAGCAAAACATCAAACTCTTGCTCCCGGAATTTATTAAAAGTGTGTTTCATTTGCCAAATCGCATACAAGATTTGCTTGAGATTGCTGCGTACATTTTTTGTGCCGATAGATACACGACAAGAGGCGCTCGTGACAATCTTGAATTTCATTCATGGTCACGGCATTTCCAATTTTTTATCAAAGTTCGTGACGCGAATTTCTGGAATCGGAATGACATTAAAATTCAACTTGGTGAAGCGCTGGAATGGATGACCGGTGATCGAAAATATGAATTTGAATTTTTACCAGGCCATCGAACAGCGCCAGTTGATATGCTCGATAGTGAAGAGCATGCTATTGCGGCATCAGGAACACCCCGAGTCGTGCTATTTTCAGGCGGTCTTGACTCTCTTGCTGGCACCGTCGATTTACTTGAGACAACCAATGACTCTGTGTGGCCAATAAGTCACAACAGCGCAAATACTGCAACGATTAAGACTCAACGAATATTGATTGATCGGCTTCAACATTTTTATAAAGACAGAATCAATCACCATGTTTTACAATGCCACCTACATGGACTTCGAGCACCTGAAGAAAGCCAGCGAACGCGAGCCTTTCTTTATTGCTCAATGGCATACGCGATGGCAATTGCTCTTGGCCAGCCTCGTTTTTATGTTTACGAAAATGGTATAACAGCGCTCAATTTCCCCAAGCGCTCTGGTATGATTAATGCTCGCGCAAGCCGGACAGCTCACCCCAAAACTCTAAGATTACTCCAGCGTCTTTTTTGTTCAATTTTTGAAAATAGTTTCGCAATTGAATCACCATTTGCGCATAAGACAAAGAGCGATGTTGTGGGATTATTAAAAGAACGCGGCAGGTTGGATTTATTGAACAGCAGCGTCTCCTGCAGCAAAACCTTTAAAGATATTGGACAGGCTACGCATTGCGGTGAATGTTCTCAATGTATCGACAGAAGATTTGCAGCATACGCAACTGCATGCGATGGAGAGGATTACGCCTCCGGGTATGCTTTTGACTTTATCACTGGTAGCGTTGAGAATGGAGAAACACGGAGCGCGGTCATAGATTACTTATGTCAGGCGAAAAAATTTTTGCATGCAAATATAGGAAATTTTCAAACAGAGATGATGGCAGAATTGGCGGATGCTGTTGATGATGAGCAGGATGAAGTGCTTCAAATTGATGCTATTCATTCCCTATGCCAACGTCATGGCAAACAAATACAAATCGCTCTCCGCAATATGATCGATCCTCTTGCAGACTATCCTGGTGGGAGCCTCAAAACATTATCTTATGGAACTGATTTGTCACGCCCACCAGTTATTCGGTTGGCCAACGAACTTGGTGCAGAAATTGAGGAGTTTATTCGACGAGCTTTCGTCAAAGAAAAACCAAAAAATGAAAATGATTTGAACGCAAAGATAGATGGATATTTGGCAGGACATAAAGAGCGGTTTAGGAGAGAGCATCCTTGCCTGAGATTTGCCACAGCGCGATTCATTCCGGATCATTCAAACGATGCGTTTGATCTTTTGATCGAGACCAAATATATCCGTAATACAACATCACCAAGTAAGGCATCTGAAGGCATCGCAGCAGATTTAACGAAATATCCTGAAGAACCATTAAAACTTTTCCTCGTTTATGATCCAGATGGCCAGATTAGCGACCGACAAGATTTTAAGGATGACTTTGAAAAGAAGCGGAATTGTATAGTTTGGATTGTTTAATCATTAAAGGAAAGCGCCGCACATTTTCTGCGCGGCGCATCTTAAAATAAACGGCATTTCATGCGGCCATTTGCAACAACGCCCCCGCCTTTTGGTCAGCTTCAAAGCGCGCTCCGGCGAATGGGCTTTCGCCGCTGATGCGGGTCAAGGCGTCCACAACAGAAAAGATGGTGAATCGGCCATGCTCTTTGGCAATATCCAAGGCTTTCTTCGCCAACGCTTGGCTGATGCCGTGCTTGGTTAGCGCCTTGAGCGCTTCGTCGGCATCATTGCCGTCGCCCAGCGTGGTATTCATGGATTGGCGCAACACGCGGGCAAAGCCATCCTTACGGGCGTCACGCTTGGCGGTCAGAGATGCGATGATTTCGCGGATCGCCTCCAGCGAGTCATGCACATGGGCAGTATGCTTGCGGGTGAACTCCGTCATTTCCACGGCATCCCACACCAGATGATTGCTGCACACCGCTTGAAACCAGAAAGTCTGTATGCCGACTGAGCGGCGGCCGACTTCCGAGTTCCAGACAAAAAAGCCCGGCGCGAACGCCTGATCCTCAATCTCCACCCAACCGAACGGATCGATCAGAAAGACGAACATATCCTGCTCGCCAGCATACAGTCCGCTGCCGCCGCCTTGGGCAGTCTGCGGCGGCTCGAAGCCCTCAGCCGTCTCCTGGATCAAGTCCAGCAGATCGGCGTTGTAAAGCCGGGTGTAGGCCGCACCGTGAATCGAACGGATCAGACCATCCGTAGTGTAAAATTGCAGCGGTTTGCCCTTGTCCGGCAGTGTCTCCAGAAAGACCTGCCGGGCGGTGGCGGGTGTCAGCCGGTTGACCGTGTCGCGGTTGACACGAGCCAGTTGGCAGAGTTGGGTGAAACTCCAGTCATTCAATCCAAACTGACCGTCCGTATCCAGTGTCAGGCTGAACCTGTCGTTGGACTGCGGCAACATCGCCTCCGGCTTGTGCCAGCGATCCGCCGATTTTTCCATCTGTGCTTGGCAATGGTTGGATAATTCTTCCAACGAGCCAAACATCTCATCCGGTGTGCGCCGATAGAGTTCCCGGTGCGCGCGAGTTAAAGTCGTCATTGTTTCTTCCTCCTTGAGAGTGTGATCGTTTGTGTAATGAACTATGAGGAAGTATAAAATGAGACAACGGATAGAGAAAGGCGTGGTAAATTGACGGGGACGGCAAGTAGTTACGGCTAGCTGATATTGATGATTCAAGCCATAATACAAGCAAAGGCTTTACAAATTCGCATTCGTGTGCTTTAATAAGCTAAACAGTGGATATGAGGCTGTGACAATAGTACCCGCAATTTTAGCGGCTTTAATCAGCATCCATCAGAGAAAGTTGCCGGTCGAGTTCACTTACGACCCTGTTCCAAATAAGTCCCCGGTGGGGCATATTAAGGGACTTTTCGTCCGCAATCATCCATTTCTTGGCGAAAATTGGCGAAATTTCGGCGGTTCCAAATCCATTTTTCCGGTGATACAAAATTCCAGCCGGTAAAAGCGATTTTTGGAACCGCTGTTTTTGTTCGTGATCCATTTCACGCCACGGAATGCTGAAGTCTGCGAGCGCCATTCCGAGCCGATCCAATTTTTTAGCCCAATCGCTTTGGTCTTGCTGGAGCGTCGCCAGCAGCCGCTCCTCTTCTGCAATAGCCTTGAGCACAGCCTCCTTGCGTTCCATAAATTCCTCCTGAGTATAGGAGCCATTTTCACGCATTTCAAAAACATTCTGGCGCTTGATTCGCAATTCCTGCAAGGCCCGCTCGCTTCTGCGCCTCTGACGTTCCTGTTCGCTACGATTAAAAGAAAATTCCCCCTGTAGCATAGCCAGAAAATCTTCCACATACTTGTCGTCCAACTGGTATTGAGCTGCGAAACGGGAAAATTCTTCCTCAAGGGTTGACTTAGAAATGCTTTTGCCGTATGATGCGCAGCCCCTTGTGGAGCAATGATAGTAAGCGTAACATCCGCCATTGCCACGCGGCTTGCTGGCGGTCAAGAGCTGGCCGCAATCGGCGCATTTAACCGTGCGGCGCAAAGGAAATTCCGGGTTGTCCGCTTCCCGTTTGCGGCGACTGGCCACCGAGCCGCAATCGCGGATGCAAACAATATCCTCATATTCTTCCGGCGTCAGCATAGCCTGATGGACGCCCTTAATCTGCTCGCCGGTGCGCGGGTGGATGAGATAACCGGCGTAAAAAGGTAAATATTTATACAGAATGCGATAGACCAGCTGCTTGTGGGTTTTCTGTTTTCGTATGCGCGCCAGACTGTGGTCATCTAGCATCTTTTGCAATTCGATCCGTGAATACTGGCCGGTCGCATAGGCTTTCAGGCATTTTTGCAGGATCGGGAAAACAGCCGGATCAATCGGATCGGGCTGGTTTTTCTTTTCACCGCGTTTCTTGGAACCGAGTGGCTTGTAACCAAGCGGTGAAGGCCAGGGCCAGATCCCCTGGGCTAGTTTGGCGTCAAAGCCTCGCCGGGTACGCTCGGAGCGGATCGTGTTGTCAATCTCGGCCTGTAAGGCGGAAAAGGTTTCAAAGACCTTGCCCGCAATGGAATCGTTGTCCTCGACGGTCGGCTCGGTGGCCGAATGCAATTTAACGCCGGAGTCCAGCAGCGTCCGCTTGATGTAGTAATAGTCCAGCTGATTTCGGCTAAGCCGATCCAGTTTCCAGATGATAAAGGCGTTGATGCTATTCTTGCGCTTGCGGCACAATTCCATCGCCTCAATCAGCTTGGGCCGATTGGCGAACTTGGCCGATTCGCCCCGCTCTTCGTAAATTTCGACGATTTCAATCTCTTTTTCTTTGGCATATTTCAGGCAGTCCTGTTTCTGAAAATCCAGACTCATGCCTTTGATTTGTTCGTCCGAACTGACTCGGACATAGATGATGCCTTTTTGCATAGTAGTTATTGCTTATTCTCATGCAGAGGCGCTAAGACACAGAGTTTTTTTAGACAGGATTTACAGATGGACAGGATAGGAGTCGAAAATAAATTACTGACATGCCATTCTGCATTAAAACATCCTGTCAATCCTGTTTATCCTGTCTAAATACAATATCGGTTCTCTGCGCCCCTGCGTCTGCGTGAAATATTTTATTGCTGCTGTGGACGATTCTCTTCTTTTTCTTCGCCTTCGCATTGATCCAGATAATCCAGCATCAGTCGGGCGAACTCGCGCAGCAAGGCTTGTATCCGCTCATTTTCAGCGGGATTTGCAGGGGTATTAGAGGGCTCCTGGCCCTTTGGGTTTAAACCATAGCACATGGCTGAATTTTATGCAAATTTAGCTAAAACTCCAAGACGGCGTGAATTGCTTCAGACGGCAATTTCCCATTTCTTTACAGGTAGTTATCCCCAGTATTAAAATAGCCTGTAAGGGTCGTAAGGATAGAAAGGATTTGGATAAACAACGATAATAGATAGATCCTTCATAAAGGCTATTTGATTTTGACACTTCTCATCGAATCAATGATTAAACAGGAAAACATCGGATATGTGTCCGATGTTTTTTTTATTGGATTGAGATTTTATTTTGGCAAGTTGCCGTTTGCGTCAACTTCCAACACCTTACTGTGATACATCGGCAGGTTATAATCATAAGTGCACGCACATTCGTGTTCTTTACTATCGATCTTTCATTCCCATGCAAAAACGATTGCACAATTACCTGCGAACCTACCGGCGGCGACTGGGGCTTTCGCAGAAAGACGCCGCCTTTCTGCTGGGCGGACGCGGCAAAGAAAAAATCTCGCGCCACGAACGCGGAGTCCGTGAACCGGTATTGGAAACGCTGATCGCCTATTCCATTCTCTACGATGTTTCGCTGGCGGACATCTATTCCCGGCTCTGCGAACGTCAACGAAAAGCCATACTGAAACAAATTAAAGCGATGCTGCAAGACACACCGGAGAATCGTGAAAACGAACTCAAACGAGCGTCTCTTACTCGCCTCGCGGATCGCTTAAAATCCAATAACCAATAATCCTTTGTTCTATGGACAACCAACAATCTTATCCCTGGGTGCTGGCCATTGATCCGTGGCGCTGTGGTTTTGGATTTGTGTTTATGGAAGGGCCGGAACGCCTGATTGATTGGGGATTGTGTATCGTGGCACTCAAAGACCACGATCAGCAATGCATAGCTCGATTTCAAGCCTTGCTTGAGAGGCATCAGCCAAATACTGTCATTCTGGAAGATTGGCGCGATCCGCGCTGCCGCCGCAGCCAGCGAGTATGCAACTTATTGGAACAAATGGCCACTGAAGCCAAACGACAAAAAATCAAAGTCCAGTTGATTACACCACAACAGGTCAAACGAGTTCTGCACGTTCCTGGTATGACCGCCAACAAGCACGCCCGCGCCCGCTTAATGGCCGCCCGCTATCCCGAACTCTCGCCCCGTCTACCGCCGCCGCGCAAACCGTGGATGAGCGAAGACTCCCGCATGGCCATCTTCGACGCCTGTACCTTCGCATTCACATACTACCAACAGTAAGCTCACTCCAAGCATCAAAGTCACAAAAAAAGCCAAAATAATTTTGACCGGATCAACAGGACAAGCAGGATTTTATCAAAGTCGCATTCATATCACGACTCCCTGGCATCCTGTCAATCCTGTTCATCCTGTCAAAAAAAATAAGTTCTCAGTGCCTCCGCACGAGAACATCATTTAATCATAATCAAATTCCCATGCCCAAACAAAAATCAACCCGTATCCTGGCCATCGATCCTGGCACTCGTCATATCGGCGTCGCCCTGCTAGAAAACGGACGCCCGCTCTACCACGGCGTCAAATCCATCGAAAACCGCGCCTCATCCAGCGCCATCATCGGCGAAGGCAAACGCCTGATCCGCAGCTTTATCCAAGACTTCAAGCCCGACTCGCTGGCAATCGAGAAAACCTTCTTCGGCAAAAGCAAGAACCTAGCGCTGTTGAACATTCTGGCGAAAGAATTCGCCCTTGCTGGTCAGCGTACGGGCATCTCCGTCGTCCAGATCGCCCCAACCTCTGTCCGCAAGCAACTCTGCGGCAACGGCCGCGCCACCAAAGCCGACGTCACCCGCGTCATCGTCTCAAAATTCCCGGAATTCAAAGTTTACCTGACCCAAGATCGCAAATGGAAACAACGCTATCACTGGAACATGTTCGATGCCATCGCGCTGGGCATTGTCGCCAGTAAACGCTAAACGACACTTAAGGCTGATGATCGTTTTTAATGAAATCGGTTACGGCAATGGAATTGCATTGCTCGCATGTCCGCAATAATATGGGATCCAGATAGCGCCATATTGCACACCACCGTACATTTCTCGATCTGCCACAATCCTTGCATCGGGAGTTTCTTCAGTATTCACTCGTACGATAGTTGAGAAGGAAACTGTACTCCCTGAACTCCCTAAATAATCTCTTGCGTTCACTGTCGTCCGATGACCTGCGGAAAGTTCCAGAGCAGACAGTTCCTGTGACGTAACCGTATAAGATGTGCCATTGTCGCAGACAAACACCACTTCGACTTCCGCTTCTGTATCGCTCGGATTGCCAATGGCGATTTTGCATTCGAAATCCGAAGTATAGCCAAACACCGCCCCTTCCGGCATGTACCAATTAGTGGCAAGCGTCGAAGCGCCGATTGTATCCGAGGCCCCACTGCGACGGGAAAAACCTCCAGCACGCCAATACATCGGACGCTCCACAAAAATTTCAGGCGTTAAGCCTTGCTCATTTTCACGGACAATAAACGCCGATGCAAATTGCTGATTCGCCAATTCTGGATATTGGCTGCAAATGACGGTATAGCGTTTATTGGGCGCAACTTTCACAGTTCTGGTGACCGGGTCATCGTTCGTTAATAAAAAATGAATATCCACGACCGCATCATCTGCGTTTATATCATCGGTTGGATAGGACAGTGTAAAAAAGGTCTCCATATTATGTTCTCCACCCATTTCTCCCGCACCGAAATACCATTCCGGAGAAAGAACCGTCTGCGCCAGCGTGGCATGGCCCCACTGATTGATGATATCCTCTGCGTCGCCATACATTATACGATCCACTACAACGCCTTCGGGACTAGAATTTACATAAACCGAAAAATTCATCGCAGGTACTTCAGTATTGCAATGTACTGTAATACGCCGTTCAGCAGGGATTTCATATACCTTTGTTTCAGTAGACACACTCGAACCTTGGATTAGAAATGTCACTGTTGTAGTCGTATCTGATGTGCTTGGATTTAAAATCGAAACCGAAGTAAACCGATCATCACCGGTAGAATTAATTGTGGTCCCTTCGGCTAAATGCCAACAAGTATTCGTCTGTGTCGCGCCCAGAGCCGCTGTTGCCCCTGTGCGAAAAATGTTGCGTGCGACATTGACCGGGGATGGCCAATACATCACTCTCTCAGCATAGACTGGCTGACTAGCTTCTAATTTAATGCCAAATCTTTGAGGTGTGAGGCGGCCAATAGAAGCAAACTCGTTATGAAACTCAACATTTTTACGGCTATTGGGCGAGATCGCTTTGTCATCCCATAATTGTATTTTACCCTCATCTTCGAAATACACCCATACGTCGGCAGTTGTTGTAGTGTCCTGGTCATTCAACACTGTCACATATGTCTGATATCTATCATTTGTTGTGGCGGTGAGACCATCGATATCTTCAGTATAACCATCAGCAAAATACCATATTTCCGACGAACCATTGCCGATAATTATATGATTTCCCATGCGCCATATGCTAGGAATATCACTACTGTTGTTGACCCGTACACGGTATGAATAGACGGCGCTAGTCGAATAAAAAATCTCACTGTATGAAGTGTTTGATCCTCCAGTGACAACCGCAGTCCAATCAGCCAAAGAATCGCTGCACTCCAATCGCTGCAAGTCATAGGATGCTGCATCATCGCATTCCTCCCAGCTGACTGTGACTGATGTCTCGCAAGTTTCTTCGTTAAAAGTGACATCGAATGTGAAATCATCAGGGGGAAAAGGAACGGCGGATGTAATTGTGTTGCTATCCTCATCTTCATTGTTCGATTCATCTGATTCCGGAATATCATTCAGATAGTCAACATACGCTCCAACGTAATAAGTGCCCGGCGCAATGCTGAAACTGAGATATGATAGATCAACCTGGATACTTGTCCAAGCGGCTTGTGCACTAGCGCCGAGACCATCAAAGTGTTTATATGAAATCAATATATCATCAGTTGTGATGGATGAGTCCGTTGATAAATATAATCCGCAATAATACCCCGTAGTGAAAGCATCACCCTGATTCGTCCAAGTCACTGAACTGACGCTGACGTATCTGCCGTCGCAGTTGCCGTTATCAACCGTCACCCCAGCCGACCCCACCTCCAAATCAGGAATGCCGAACGATGTGGTCGTAAGCAATATGAAAAAGGTAGAAATGATAAACTGAAAAACACATACGTTTATTGAATAACGCTTGGCTAAAAAGTTCGGCGACATTAGGACTATCCTCCCGGAATATCGATGGTAGTATTTTTCTTATAGACACATTGCTTCGAACGGATTGACCGCACTTACGTCAGCTATTGCCCTTCTAATGCTGATGACATAGTCTCAATATTTCATAGATTACACTATACCCCTTCACTCGTATTCCCGCAGATCGACGATGATGGGACCGTTGCCGGGATGTTTGGTATTGTCGAGTTTCCAGATGGCTTCGGCGTATTTGCCGTAACGTTCACGATATGGCTCGATTGGCAGCTCG
>JAFGJB010000191.1 GCA_016929295.1 Candidatus Zhuqueibacterota bacterium
TCGATTCCTTCTGCGCGCCTTCGACGCCTTCAGATTTTATCTTTTCGATGAGATTCTCGAGTTTGACTTCCATCTGCCGTGCTCCTTTATTTCTGGACACAATAAATCGAAAAATTTATCGGGAATTTCCAACAGAATTACCAGAGGAGATGTTCGAAGAATGATAGAGGTTGAACCTGCGCATCATGCGGTTTGTCTCGTCTGGTGCTAGGGACCTGTGAATCCTGAATCAGGTTTAAACTCAGCCAATTTAGGAAATCGACCCTTAAAAATCAATCCAAACTGAAAAAATTCATATTTACTTGACATTATTTTACACTAACAGTTCATTGCTTGACGGTGATCAACGACGTAAAACAGGTCGCGTCCAGGGCGAACTGCGCTGCGCCGTCCACGACCTGAACGCGCTCACCTTCCGCCATGCCGCGCGCATGATCCGTAATGTACATGCGGAGCTGTTTAATGCGCGCGGGCAAGCCTTCGAGCGTGATCCTGCGCGCCGCGCCGTTATTGACCAAGTGCACGCTGTAAATATCATCAGCAATATCGCCATAGGCCACACAACTGATGTCGGCTCCATCGCAGGTGAGCGGTAGATGAAAAGATCGAAAAGGCGTCAGGCTGAGCTGTTTCAGATTCCAGAACCGCTGCGTCGGCCTGAGCTCCCCGGCGCTGTTGTAGAGTCCATCACCGGTCAAAATGGAGTAATCTGATGTCAGTTGCCATTGCAGGGTGGAACGTACCTGGCATATTCTGCCGATCCGCACATAGCTGTCAATTTCATGCAACGCAAAAGTCGGCTGTAAAAAGATTTGGGGATATCGATGCGCAGCGGCATCGGTGCTGCCCTCGCCGACGAGCAAAGGGACATTGAGTCCAGCCGCGGCCGCCGCCCAGATCGACAGCGTCCAGTCATCGCAGCCGCGCCAGGAATGGAATGAGATGGCGCCGATATATTTGTGCGTTTCCGGATCTTCGATGCCAGGTGTGATGAATTCATAGGTCGTGGCGTCCGAATTATCGCCCAGCAGCATTTTGGTGGCGAGCCCCTGCGACGCCATTGCAGCGCCGAGTCTCTTGATCAGATCAGCGTGCTCCTCGCCGGTCTGCCTGACATTGATGCCGAGATCAGACTCGTTGAATGAAAACATTGCGGCTTCGACGCCATAGGCTTGTTTGAGATAGAGGAGATAGCTGCTCAAAGACTTGATGATGCTCTTCATCTTGGCAGCCTTGAGGGGATTGCCGCGCAGCTCATTTTGCGCGCGGAAACCTGGCTCGCCCTCAATCGCCCAGCGCGGCGCACTCCAGGCGCTCACGATCACAGGGATGCCCATCCTGGCCAGTCGTTGCGCCATGGACATGGCTGCATGGACGCCAGGCGCCAGATGGCCCGCGCGCGCCGTTTCGACTGGATCGACGCTCTCGACCGCATGCCAGCTGCTCCACGGCATCTCCACGCGTCCCCAGGTGATCCGCAGATGGTCGAGGCAATAATCGATGACCGGCGGATCCATAGCCGGATTTTGCAGACGAAAATTGCCGCCGATGCCGTCGAAAACGCGGCCGGGTTTTGTCGCGTCGATCCGGATGTGAACAGGAGCTCGATCGATCTCGCCCGTCGCTTTGATCGTCAGCGCCTTTTTCGCCGTCTGCCCCGCCGTGACCGGACCAGGCATGAGACCGAAATAGAGCCTGGCGTTCTGAACGCCCAAAAACCGGTTGCCGCGTTGCACCAGGATTTCCGTCTGTTCGTCGCTCGTCACCTCAATCCGGCGTTTGGGCGCGACGATGCGAGCACCCCTTGCCGATGCCTGGACAGCGCTGCCAAAACGTCGTCCCCGTCCACCCGGGAAAAATGGAACGGGATCGAGAACAGAGGCTGTCGAATCGATGAGCTCGATGACGGCCTCGGAATAATCCTCGGCCGGCAACTCCAGACAGAAAAAAGCGCCCGACATCGCGGAATCGACACCGGCTTTGACCTCCACGGTCACCAGCGCCTCGTCCTCCCCCCTGGCTTCAATCACCTCCACAAAAGCAATGTCCGCCAGCGTTGTCCTGATGGTCTCTTTCGCATCCTCCAGCGTATAGCGGGGTTGTTGTCGTTCTTTCGCAGTGCCGGTGACCTGCATCAAATGCTCGCCGATGACGCAGAGGCTGGTTTCGAATTTCATGAGCTGGCCATCGACGCGGATGCCGGTCATGTTTCCCCATGCCGTGCATTCGGGTTGACCGAGAGCCCTATCTGCAAGCAGGACACAAAATAAAATGGCTGAAAGAGAGAAAAAACCGCAGGATGTTGCATTCAGTTTTAACATGTCAGTGCTCCGCTGTTCTCTATTGCAGAGAGATCTCCCTCAAAAGAGGATGAATGACATTGAAATTATGACGGGATTCACAGGATCATCGGGATGAGTGCTAAAAAAAGACAGACGGTCTGATATCATGGGATCGTTCTTTTGCCTAGCGAATCAACAACACTTTTTTCAATGCCGTTTGAGTGCCGGATTGCATTCGAAGGATATAGA
>JAFGJB010000192.1 GCA_016929295.1 Candidatus Zhuqueibacterota bacterium
CCTTCATCAATCATGCGGTTGATGGCATTGCCGCCGGCGCCGCCGACACCAACGACCTTGAGCTTGGCGCTCTGCCTGGTGACATCTTCAAAATCAATGACGAGACTCATAACCCACTCCTTCATTTTAGGTCCATGCTATGCTATCGATGCTCCCTTCCCAACAAGGCTCACATCGATTGACACATATCGAATTAATAAACGCTGACAGTATTGAACCAGCGACGGAAGCGTCGTTTGATGCTCTCGAACGCACCGTTCTCACCTTTGCTTATATAACCGTTAATTTCATGCATATGCTTTTTGCCATAAATGATCAGGCCAACGCCGGTGGCGGATTGCGGATTCTTCGCCTCTTCCACCATGCCGGTGAAGCCCTGCGGCAAACCGAGTCTGACCGGCATGCTGAAAATATCTTCCGCCATCTCAATCGTGCCCTGACACAAAGAGCCGCCGCCGGTCAATACGAGCCCGGTGGTCATCAAATTGATATAGTCGGACTTTTTGACCTCCTCGTAGGCAAGCGAGAGGATTTCGGCCATGCGAGGCTGGATGATATCGACAAGGAGATTCCGCGAAATCTTGCGATCCGACACATGATTCACATCGGTGACGGTGACATACTCGTCGCGATCCGCTTCCGCATGCAAGACGCGGCCGTAGTCGATCTTTAATCTCTCGGCTGCGTCAATGGGCGTGCGCAGCACAATTGCCAGATCATTGGTGACATTTTTGCCGCCAAGCGCCACCACCGAGGTGTGCCGAATGCATCCTTCATAAAACATGGCAATATCGCTGGTGCCGCCGCCGATGTCGATGATGATGCATCCCAGCTCTTTTTGGTCATCGTTGAGCACTGAATAGCTTGCCGCCAGCGGCTCCAGCACGATATCGGCCACAGAATAGCCCGCCTTTTCGATGCAGCGATGAATATTCTGCGCCGACGCAATGGCGCCGGTGACAATGTGCACCTCTGCTTCCAGGCGCACGCCCTTCATGCCGACGGGATCGCGGATGCCTTTCATGTCATCCACCATGAACTCTTGTGGCAAAATGTGGATGATTTCCCGATCAATCGGCAAGGCCACGGCCTTTGCCGCGTCAATCACTCGCCGCACATCATCAGAAGTGACCTCCGAATCATCGCCCGAAACGGCCACTACGCCGCGGCCGTTGATGCTGCGGATGTGATCGCCGGCTATCCCGACCAGGACCGAGTCCACATCCACATCCGCCATATCCTCGGCCTTTTTCACCGCCGACTGAATGGATTTGACGGTTTTGTCGACATCGACGACGACGCCGTATTTGAGTCCGTCGGATTGCGCCGAGCCGACGCCGATGATGCGAATATCACCACCACTCACATCGGCGATGAAACAGCCTATTTTCGTCGTGCCGATATCGACACCGGTAATAATTTCTACATCTTGCATAAGCGCCCCACTAAACGTTAGACATTCTTTTTGACAATAATTTTATCCTTGACACGGAGATCCAAATACAACGCCCGCTGTGTCAATTCACTGGCGCCAAGTTGTTCACGATACGAGGTTAAATTGGCGATTTTATCATCCCATGAACCCTGGCCAAAGATGACGGGCAGGACGCGTCCGAGGTTCATATAGGCGATGATATTCTTTTCCTTTATTTTCAGTTCGGACAACAACAAGTGCGACGAATAATTCTTCTCCAACGCCGCCAAAAGTTGCAGCGCATTTATCGTGCCCTCATCCACCAGATGTGTGCCGGCCTCATTGATGAGAAACGAGTCGCTGCTGATGATCGGCACATCATAATGCCGACACGAATCGGCCGCACCAATAATTTTGCCGCTTTTGCTGATCAGGTAGAGTTTGCCGATATTGACATAGGCGACCGGTTTTCCGGCCCGAGGCGTCGAGACCAGCTCTGCATCAAGCTCGGCCGGCGAAACGGGCGCCGTCAACGCCGTCGGCACAAGGGCATCGTACACTTTTTTCATCCAGGATATCTTGTGTTCTTCAGGGACATTCATATCTGATGCTCGCAACGATGCAGCCGGTTTTTCCAGGGTCGTGGCGTTCAGCACCCATATGTTGAACAAGAGGGCACCCAGAACGACCGTGGAGAGCACCGCCGCTATACGTCCGATTTTATCCGCTTTTTCCATCCTGCCGCCTACCTCTCGATCTCGAAAATGGATTGAACAATCTCATCTGTGGCGTTGGGAAAGGAACTCGCGCGCGCCGCTTCCGCCAACCGCTGTCTTTTCTCGTCATCCGATGCCAGCGTCAGCAGTTCGGCCAGCAGCTTGTCGGGCAGCTCCGACTGTCGAATGAGAACACAGGCATGCTGCCTTTCAAGAGCGCGCGCGTTGGTTTCCTGATGATTGCCGGCCGCGTACGGATAGGGCACGATTATGGACGGCAGCCCGACCAGCGTCAGTTCCGCAAGGGTCAATGCGCCGGCGCGCGTCAGACAAAAATCGGCCGCCGCATACGCTGAGGCCATGTCTGAAATAAAAGCCGCTACGCTGATGCGATCGGCATATCTGGCGCTGAGCTCCTTCACCCCCTCGAGATCGTGCTGGCCGGCGCTCCAGATGATCTGCAGCGATGTTGCCCCCATCAGCTCATCCAGACAATTCAGCAGTGCGGCGTTGATGGCTTGCGCGCCCTGGCTGCCGCCAAAAACCAGACAGACGGGATGGTCGCCTGTGAGGCCAAATTGGGCGCACGCCTCATCCCGGCTTTTGGATAAATCGAATTGACGCACCGGATTGCCGCTCAAATGGAGATTGCGCTGCTTTTTGAAATAGCGCCGCGATTCGGCGAAACTGATATGAATGCGCCTGACCAGGCGCGCCAACAGCCGCGTCGTGGCGCCGGGAACGCTGTTTTGTTCCTGGATCAATGTCGGGATGCGCAAGAGGCTGGCGACGAACAGCATTGGTCCGCTCACATATCCGCCGGTGCCGATGACCGCATTGGGACGATATTTCAGCAACAGTGCACAGCACTGCAGCAGACTCCAGGACAGGGTGAAGGGAACCAAAAGATTTCTGAGCGTCAGGCTTCTATCGACGCCGCGAACGGCGATGAGAGACAGCGGGAATCCGAGCTCCGGCAGCACGCGACGCTCAATGCCCCGCGCGGTGCCGACAAATTGCACGGCGCACTCTGGCCGCAGTTCGACTAGTCGCTGTGCTAACGCCACCGCGGGATAGAGATGTCCGCCGGTTCCGCCGCCGGCAAATATGTAGCTGTTCGAACGTGCCAAATATCATCCTCTCAACGCTGCATCCTCGAAGTGCCGAAAAACGGCATCATCTTCACCCGCCTGAAATAGGTCTGGGCGCTCTCATACGGTGGTTTCGCAACGCCGCATGCTGATATGTTGAGCAGCAAACCGATGCCGATCAAATGCGACACCAGCGACGAGCCACCATAGCTGATGAAGGGCATGGGTATGCCGGTGGTCGGAACCAACGCCAGCGTCACGGCCGCATTGATGACGGCATATAAAGCTATACACGCGGTGATGCCGGCGGCGAGTAGTCGCCCATATTCATTGGGGGCGTTGTGCGCGATGCGCATGCCGCGAAACAGTATGAGCGCAAAAACCACCAGCACGCCGAGCGTGCCAAAGAGGCCAAGCTCCTCGCCGACGACGCTGAAAATCATGTCTTTATAGGCTTCCGGCAGAAACTCGTATTTTTGCACGCTGTTGCCGATGCCAACGCCGACGGGGCCGCCGAGGGCAAAGCCGATGAGCGACTGCCTGATCTGAAAACTTGCCTCGCCAACACCAAAAAGGGGTTTCAGATAGGAAATCACTCGGTCGGTCATATACGGATTGAACTGCAGAAAAATCAAGGCGACGCCGAAAAAGGTCATGCCGGTGAGAAAGAGATAGCCTAACTTGACGCCGGCAAAAAACAGCATGGAAAACGCGGTCAAAGTGATGAGTACAGCGGTGCCCAAATCTTTCTCAAGAGCCACCAGGCCGACGACGACGAAAATAATGCCCAGGAAGACCAGATAGGATCGCCAGTTTTCCAGGTCGTCGCGATATTCATATAAAAAACGCGCCAGCAGGAGAATGAGGGCATAACGGGCAAAATCTGATGGCTGGAAGGTGAAGCCAAAGAGTCGCAGCCAGCGGGAAGCCTCGTCCCGCGACGCCACGATCGGCAAATGGGTGAAAAGCAGCACGAGCAGCACGATGCTGGCGAGGAAAAAAAGTGGCGACAGCCCAAGCCAGCGTTCATAATGCACGCTCGCCACTATCATCATGAGAACGAGACCGATGATTATTTTGGCGCCCTGCTTTTCGATGAAATAAGTGCTGCCATCGACCGTCCTCGCCCGTTCGCGCAGTTCAACCGCTTTTTCTCCCTCACCCGTCTGTTCGGCTGCCTCCGCTCGTTTGAGCAACTGCTGCCGCACAACGTTCTCCGCTTTGAAAGAGCTTGCCGAGTAGACGATCGCCGCTCCCAGCACGATGAGGAACAGGACGCAGAAGAGCAGCACAAAGTCGATTTGAAGTATATGTGTTCTGTTTGTCTTATTCATATTTAATGGCTTTAAATCGCAGTTTTATCTTTTCAAATGTGAAACGTCAGACGTCAAACGTGAAAGGTGAAGAAAAAACAAGCCGTCAAGTGACGTCTCACGTTTGACGTTTGACGTTTTACTTTTCACCTCACCTTAAATGTCGCCAGCGCAATGAGCGCGAACAGTATGCCGATGATCCAGAAGCGAACGACGACCTTGGGTTCAGCCCAGCCTTTCAGTTCAAAATGGTGATGAATCGGCGCCATCCGAAAAACGCGCTGGCCGGTTCGTTTGAAAACTACCACCTGGATGATGACCGAGAGTGTTTCCAGCACCCAGACGCCACAAATGAGCAGCAGCCAGATCTCCTTTTTGAGGAGAATAGCGACAGTGGCGATGATGCCGCCGAGCGCCAATGCACCGGTGTCGCCCATAAAAACCTGCGCCGGAAAGGCGTTGTACCACAAATAGCCGAGCGTCGCGCCAAAGAGCGCCGAGCAAAAAATGGCCAGCTCGCCGGCGTTCTCCAAATAAAGAATGTTCAGATAGTTCGAAAAATTTACATGTCCGGTCACATAGGCAATGACGGCAAAAGTCGCTGCGGCAATGGCCGTCAAGCCGGTCAACAGACCATCAAGCCCATCCGTCAAATTGGATGAATTCGAGACGCCGGTGATCAGAAAAACCACCACCGGTATATAGAGCAGGCCAAAATTCAGATCGTAATTTTTGACAAACGGCATCATGGTGATGCTTTTTATGCTCTCATCTGTCGGGGAAAAAAAGAGCACACTGCCGACGACCAATCCGATGAAGATCTGACCCAAAAGCTTGTATCGCCCGATCAATCCTTTGGGATATTTCTTGACAATTTTCAGCCAGTCGTCCAAAAAACCAAGAAAGCCTAAAGCGACGGTGACGAGCAGGACGAGCAGGATATTCTGCTGTTTGATCTGCGCCAACAGCAGCGTCGGCAGCAGGACGCCGCACAATATGATGATGCCGCCCATCGACGGCGTTCCACGCTTGCTGAAATGCGATTCCGGACCATCCGTTCTGATCTGTTCGCCGATCTGATTCTTCTTCAGCAGTCGTATAATGATCGGGCCGATGAACAGGCTGAACAACAGCGCCATCACAGCCGCAGCAGCGGAACGAAAGGTGATGTAGCGCACGACGTTGAAGCCGATCCAGACATCACTGTAAGGTTCGAGGAGATAGTAGAGCATAGCTGCGCCTATTCCGACTCTTCTTGAAATGAATTCACGATATTTTCCATGTGCATGGCACGCGAGCCTTTCACTAAAATGACGTCGCCAGGGGCGACAAATCCTGCGAGCTCTGCTGCCAGATCACTCTGCCTTTTAAAGTGCCTGACATAGGTGAAAGGCAATTGTTTTCCTCGCTGCGCTGTCGCTTCCGTCGCATCGCCATAGAGAAAAAGCGCATCGACATCATATTGCAGGGCGACGGCAGCCAGTTTTTCGTGTTCTCGCGGGGCATATTTGCCCAATTCCAGCATATCACCGAGCACGGCAATGCGCCGTCCTCCCTCGACTGTCTGAAAATCCGCCAGGGTGTTGAGCGCCGCAAGGCAGCTGCCGGGATTGGCGTTATAAGCATCGTCAAGGATGACCACGTTGCGTCGCTGCAGCACTTGCATGCGATGCTCGACAGAAGTGACGCGTGCGAGCGCAGCTGCCATTCGCTCCGCTGCCACATTGAAATGCATACCGACCGCAATCGCCGCCAGGGCGTTATAGATATTGTGGCGTCCCGGGATGGCGAGGTGAAAACGCGTTTGCTCGACCGTGAAGGTGTAGCGAGCGTCCTGGTCGCAGGCGAGATGTTGCGCTCTCACGTCAGCCGCATTGTCGATGGCAAAGGTCATCCGCTGCGCCGAGGGATAGTGCTGGCGCGTCAGGATGGCATCATCCGCATTATAAACGGCTGTATTGTCAGCGGCCGCATGGTCGAAAATTTCCATCTTGGCCCTGGCGACGCCATCGAGGTCATTGAGGAATTCAAGATGGGCATAGCCGATATTCAGCAACAGGCAGATATCGGGCGCCACAAGAGAGCCGAGATTGGATATCTCGCCAAAATGGGACGTGCCGAGCTCGGTCACCAGGATCTCGTGCTGTGGCGTCAATTCCAGCAGGGTGGCCGGCACGCCGACGTGATTGTTAAAAGACTTTTCATTTTTATGAACCGAATACTTTTCCGACAGCACGGCATGGATGAATTCCTTGCACGTCGTCTTGCCGGCGCTGCCGGTCAGGGCGACGACAGTCGGCGCCATCTTTTGTCGATAAAAGCGCGCCATCTGCTGATACGCTTTGAGCGTATCCTCGACGATGATGAATGCTCCGCGCGGCAGATGCGGCTGTTTCTCGATATAGCGTTGATCAACGAGCGCTGCGAGCGCACCTTTGCTCAGAGCCGTCGGTACAAAGTCGTGGCCATCAAATACGTCGCCGCGCAGCGCGACAAAGAGCTCGCCGGCCTGCATTCGGCGAGTGTCCGTCGATACGCCAGTCAGGGCATTCGGCGCCAGTGCACCCATGGCCCGGCACGGAAAAAGCGTCGTAATTTCGTCGAGAGTCAAGTTCATGCGTTAAATTGCCGCTTTGCAGTAAATCTTTATTTTTTCGCCGATGGCGACGCGATCGCCCGGCGCAGGCTGCTGACGGACGACCGTACCGCTGCCCTCAACCTCCACCTTGAAATGTCGTTCCGCCAGCAGATTCAGGGCATTGCGAACCGGCAGATCAAGGACGGTCGGCACCGAGGCGAGGGAATCACTCAGGGCCTGTTTAAAGTCGGTGGTCAAATAGATATAGTCATCATCCGGAATTGTGTCGCCCGGCGCCGGCTCCTGCGAGATGATAATGGCGCCATCGCCATAGAGGCGAAAGTTGTGGCCGTTTTTTCTCAATATATTGACAGCGTCATTCTTTGACAGACCGACCAGGTTTGGCATGGCGGCAAATGAACGCTCAAACGGTTGTTCCGGATCTTGTTGAAAATAGTTGGCGCCTTCAAGGTCCACAATTCGTTCGGCGATGCGCTGAAAGCAGGGCGCCGCGACCGCACCGCCAAAATAGCCGCCTTTCGGCTCCTTGATCATGACAAAAATGGTGATCTTGGGCTTGTCTTTGGGAAAAAAGCCGCCAAAACTGGAGATGTAACGATCCGTCGCATAGCCGCCGGCTTGCACCACATGCGCTGTGCCGGTCTTGCCGCAGATTTGCACTCTATCAATGGCAGCGTTAATGCCAGTCCCTTTCTCCACTGCCTCGGCCAAAATGTCGCGCATCAAGTCCGCGGTCTCTTTTGTTATAACGCGCCTGCGCTCGGCAGTTGCATTGAAATAGACGGATTTGCCGTCGTGCACTATTTCTTTGATGATGCGCGGCGACGTGTAAATTCCGTCATTCGCAATTGTCGCGTACATGGCGCACATCTGCAACGGCGTCACTGCAATTTCGTGTCCAAAGGAAAAAGTCAGCTGCGAAAACGGCATCCAGTCCTTGGGATGCTTCAAAGTGCCGCTGATTTCACCAACGAGCTCAAGGCCGCTTTTTTGCCCAAATCCGAAACGACGCGCATAATCGTGCATGATGCGCTTGTCCCACCCTTTCGCCATTTTGGCCATGCCAATATTGGACGAATAAACCAGCACATTGCGCGCGCTCAGGTCACCGTATTTTTTTGTATCGCGAATGGTTTCGCCCATCACATTCCAGGCGCCGAGCTCACAAAAAACCACATCCTCCTCGCTTTTATAGCCGGCATCGAACATGGCTGACAACATGGCCGGCTTGAAGGTGGAGCCGGGCTCGAACTGATCCGTTATGGCGGCGAGTTTCCAGGACGCATCGCGATAGTCTGCGTACCTGTTTGGATCATAGTTGGGCGCTGAGCAGATGGCCAACAGTTCACCAGAGGAGGGTTCGAGGATGACGACCGATCCTCCGACCGCGCTATACTCTTCAACCGTACGCTGCAGCTCCTGCTCGGCAACGCGCTGATAACGAAAATCCAGGGTCAACACCAGATCATCACCATTTTGCGGCAAGCGAACGGGATAATGGGGATGAGAAAACAGTCGCGCGCGCCCGGTCTGCTGCAGAATGGCCGTTCCGGGCTTGCCCGTCAGCTGGTCGTTCCGGGCCAGCTCGAGTCCGTTTCCGCCGGCGCCGTCGCTGCGCGTAAAGCCGATGACCTGTCCGGCGATGTGACCTTTGGGATAGCGGCGCATCAAGTCATCGCGGCAGCCGACATGGGCAAGCTGCAGGCTGGCGATTCTGTCCCGCATGACCGGCGGCTGCTTTCTGGCCAGCTCCACCCATCCATAGCTCTTTCGCAGCTTGTTGACAATCGTCTCATAGGGAATGCCTATGAGGGGCGAGAGGCGGGTGGCAACCGCATGGATATCAACGATGGAATCCGCATTGGCCACGACAGTGACAGCGGGGACATTGAACGCCAGGAGGCTGCCGTTGCGATCGTACATTTTCCCGCGCTCCGGCTGCAGGGAGACGATCTTTGCCTGTTGGCCGGCCGCATTGGCAACGAATTCATCGCGCTGTAAAACCTGTACGGAAACCAACTTGATCGCCAAGACCAGCATAAAGGCGGCCATGAACAGCGCAAAACAACCGATTCTTGGATTTTTTTGTGATCGTCTTTTCGCCACTGCTGCGCCCTGTCCTCAATGCACCTTGTTGATATTGATTTTCTCAGCGGGCACAAGCTTTATCTTGTCGCCGAGCACCCGACGCAGTCGATCCAGATCTTTCAGTTCTTCCACTTCAAGCGTCAGCATGTCGCATTGACGCTCGATTGCCCTGAGCTCATCGCGCAAATTTTCATTCTGACGATTCAAATAGGTGATCGATACATTCTGCCACACATTGACAAAACAGTAAACGCCAAAAAGCCCCAACACAATCATGGCATTTTTGCCAAATTTGAGGTTGGCGCGTTGATTTATCGACAAAACTTTTTCTTTCAGCTGATTCATTTGAGCTTCTCAATGACCCGTAACCTGGCTGATCGGGCGCTCGGATTCGCCTGAATCTCACTCTCGGCGGGCTTGACAAGTTTGTGTATGACGCGCAGCCGCGGCGTACGCCCGCAGACGCAGCGCGGCGCCTCTTTTGGACAAATGCAGGGATGCGTCTCGCGATAGATAAAGTCTTTTATCACTCGCGATTCGAGAGAATGATATTCTATTATCGCCAGACGACCACCGCCATTCAGCAGATCCGCCGCTTGCGGCAAAAAGCGCTCGAGATTGCCGAGCTCGTCGTTGATATAGATTCGCACGCTCTGAAACACTCTGGCCAATGTTTTTATGATATACTTTTCCCCGACAGCCTGACGCACGGCCGCTGCCAGTTCACCCGTGGTCTGCAGGCGCTTGTGGGCGCGGGCCCTGACAATAGATCGGGCGATGCGGCGCGATTGACGCTCCTCGCCATATCGCCAGATAATATCAGCTATCTTTTCCTGACTGTAATCATTGATGACGTGAGCAGCAGACAGACCGGATTCCCCCATCCGCATGTCGAGGGGACCGTCAGCAGAGAACATGAATCCGCGGTTTGGCTCTGAGATCTGCAACATAGACACACCTAAATCACAAACAAATCCATCAACTGCCTGAATTTTGTTCGTCCTTAGCAGCTCTTTAATTTCTGCATAATTACCACTGACTGGTTTAAATCGATCGCCAAATGGTGCCAGTCTACGCTGCGCTCGCTCTATGGCTTGTGCATCTCGGTCAATACCGATCACCAACCCCGTTGCATTCAATCGCATTAAAATTGCCTCTGAATGCCCACCATCACCCAATGTCACATCACAATAAACTCGACCAGAGGCCACATCAAGAGACTCCAGCACCTGCTCAACCAGCACTGATTTATGAAATGCCTCGTTCAAACACGTCAGCTCATTTTGAGTTTTTGCCGCAAGCTTTGGATCACTTGCTCTTTTTCGGCTCTGATCTCGTCGTATACATTCGGATTCCAAATCTCGATTCGATTTCGGATTCCAATGACCGTCACCTCACTCAAGCCCTCCAGATGGGCGTATTTGATGAGATGCGGCGGCAATGTCACTCTCCCTTGTTTGTCAAACGTCGATTCCAGTTTGCGCCCCAAGAACTCGCGTTCTATGAGGTCCATCTCTTCCTGTGACAGCCCGTGATCATAAAAGATCTTTTGGAACTCGCGCCAGCTGTCGCTGTAGTACCCCGTTATACACGGATCAAAACCACGTGTGAGAATGATATCGTTCTGCTGATCCGCGGGAAAGGCCAGGCGAAATCGCGCTGGAATCGCCAGCCGACCCTTGGGGTCCAGCGACACCGTATTTCTTCCACTTAATTCAGACATCATTCACCACAACAATGATTCAAATTGTTTTATTTCACCTAATAATACCACTAATCACCTTGAATTAACTAAATAATTGTTTAAAAGTCAAGTTTTTTTTAGGATATAAACGAAAGAGAGGGGTTGCCGGATCGGCGGTTTAAATTTTGCTTGTCATCTGTTTCATGGTCTGTTTTTTGCATAAAAGTGAGAGTTCTATGCAATTAACGCAATGTAAAAGACAGAATAACAATATGTTAGAACAAAAGCACCTCAAAAGCCGAATTTCAGGATTGTGAG
The DNA here is from genome assembly GCA_016929295.1 of Candidatus Zhuqueibacterota bacterium. Lineage (GTDB taxonomy): Bacteria > Zhuqueibacterota > Zhuqueibacteria > Residuimicrobiales > Krinioviventaceae > Kriniovivens. The sequence goes on from JAFGJB010000192.1 coordinate 11,224, forward strand.
GCTTGCGACGGAACAGGTGTTGTAATGTTGAACAAAATAGTTGTATTGGTCCATTTATATCGTATGAGGAAAAGTTGATGAAGCACGCTTTCATTCTTCTCTCAGCTCTGCTGGTGCTGGGTCCCGGCTATTCGCAGGGCATCAGCACAGTGACCCCGCCGGCCACGGCAACTTTTGCCGGCGAAAACGCCGGCGATCAATCAGGGCATCACGTCTCCATCATTGGCGACATTAACAACGACAATTACGATGATTTCATCATCACCGCGCCGCTGTGGGATGCAAATACAACATCGCAAAACGGCGGTTCCGTTTATCTCTTTTACGGACGCAGCGCGGGTTTCAGCGGCGCCATCGATCTCTCCTCGGCCGACGCCCGCTTCATCGGCGACCATGGCCAGGAAGCAGCGCACGACGCCTTCGGCATCGGCGATATCGATAATGATGGCTATGTTGATTTTGCCATCGGCATCAAAAAATACAGCGCTGTCGTTGATGGTATAGCGCAAGCAAAAGCGGGCAAAGTCTATCTGTTCTTTGGCGGCACAACAAAATACAGCGGCATCATCCCCCTCGAGAGCGCCATCGCCTCCCTTGAGGGCACTGTCAAGGATGCCGAGGCGGCGCACGTCAAGGGCGTCGGTGACGTCAATGGCGACGGCTACGATGACATCATCATCGGCGCCGGCTTTCATCCGCAGGTCGGTGCAGAAGCGGGCAAAGTCTATCTCTTTTTCGGCAAAGAGCGCGCCGCCTGGCTGGCCAATGTCAAAATGGAAGACGCCGCTGACGCCTCCTTCCTGGCAGAGGCCGCCGGCGACTGGGCCGGCCATCGCGTCGCCGGCGTCGGCGATGCCAACGGCGACGGCCTGGCCGATTTCATTATCGGCGCCAACTATGCCGATGCGAACGGTCTGACAAACTGTGGCAAGGTCTATCTCGTGCTCGGCAAAGAGGCGGGCTGGGAACTGAATGCACCGCTGAGTGGGGCGGATGCCTCCTGGATCGGTCAAGCCAGAGCCGGACTGGGTTGGAACGTCGCCCGGCCCGGCGATGTCGATGGCGACGGCCGCGACGACATTCTCATCGGCAGCAGCAAATATACAGCCTACCTGATCCTTGGCAAAAACCTCAGCCTGATGCAAGATCAGTCGATCAACAGCGCTGCCGATGTGACGTTCACTCCCCCGCCAGGCTTGAACGATGGCATCGGCTATGATATGCATTCGCTGGGCGATCTGAACGGCGACAGCTATGACGATTTTCTCATCGGCATCTCCGAGTTCACCGATGAGGTTCTCGGCGCGCGCGCCGGCAAGGTCTTTGGTTTTTACGGACGTCCGGACTGGCCGACCCAGTTGGCATTCGCCGAGGCCGATCTCCTCTTCGGCGCTGAAAATGGCGGCGATGCTTTTGGCTTTGCCGTCGCTGGTGACGGCGATGTGAACAATGACGGCCTGGCCGATCTGCTCATTTCGGCGCTGCAGAACGACGACAACGGGACGGACGCCGGCAAAACCTATCTCTACCTCTCCGGCGAACAGCCATTCACGCTGCTCGCACCGAACGGCGGCGAGATGTTGGACGCCGGCTCGTCCTTCACCATCCGCTGGACGGGCGCAGAAGCCGATGATCACATCAGACTGGAACTGAGCGTCGATGGCGGCGTCACCTGGGACGCCATCGCGGCGGACGCCGAAAATTCCGGGGCGTTTGCCTGGAACGTGCCCGACCGATCCACTTCGCTGGCGTTGGTGCGCGTGACCCGCATCAAATCAGATCACTCCAAAGTGAGCGATAGCAGCAACGCGCCATTCACCATCTCCGGCTCGGCCTTCACGCGGCAACGCATCGAGGCCGAGTACGCCCAGCTCTCCGAGGGATATGTGGTGGAAAATCGCGCTGAATCAAGCAATGGTCAAGTCGTTCAAATCGAAACAGCCGCGACGGGCAGAATAACCTGTTTCGTCGACCTCCCCCCCGCCGACTATGACCTGTACGTCCGCTATCTGGATGAAACGGACGGCAACAGCACAAGCGCCATCTATATCAATAGCGCTCAAGTTGCGGAATGGACATGGGACGATGTCGTGGCCGCAGATGTCGCCTTCTATCAACACATCGGCGCCTTCACCCTGGCACAGGGCGATACCGTTGAATTACGGGCCGCTCGAAATGGCGGCGAACACGCTCGCGTCGATTATTTCGAGTTCGTCAGCGCCAACGGTGCAGAGCAGTCCATCACCCTCCTCTCCCCCAATGGCGGCGAGAACTGGCCGATCGATTCGGCGCAAGACATCACCTGGACGGCGGAATACAGCAGTCCCGCCTTCAACCTGCAGTTGAGTCGCGATGACGGCGCAACCTGGACGGACATCGCCAGTGCGGTGGCGCCGGAACCGCAGGCCGGCGTCTATTCCTATCGGATCGAGCGGGTGAGTGGACCGATCTCGGCGGCTTGTCTCATCAAAGTGACCGATGCGGACGGTGCGCCGATGGACCGCAGCGACGCGTCCTTTCAGATCACGGAATCGCTGGCGCCGGTCATCACCGTCACAAAGCCGAACGGCGGCGAGACCTGGATGACGGGCCAGATCGAGACCATCACCTGGGAATCGAAAAACAGCGGCGATGCGGTCAGCATCGAGTTGAGTCGCAATGCCGGTTCGAGCTGGAGCGTTCTGACGGAGAGCACGGCCAACGACGGCGAATTCGACTGGCAGGTCACCATACCACCATCCGATGACTGTCTCATACGCATTAGCGATGTGACATCCACCGCCGCCGATAGCAGCGATGGCCTGTTCAGAATAAAGGGGACACCGAAACTGACCGTCAACGCGCCAAATGGCGGCGAGACGTGGTGCATCGGCGCGACCGAAAGAATCCGCTGGTCAGCTGAATTTGTCGCCGGCACTATCAGAATCGACATCAGCCGGGATGGCGGCGGCTCCTGGCAGGCGATTGCCGAAGAGACGAGCAACGACGGTGCACACGACTGGCTCGTCACGGCGCCGGAGACCCCATCGGCGCTGGTGCGCGTCGCTGCGGTCGACGGCTCGGCCGCGGACACGAGCGATGCCATATTCACCATCGCGGCACCGCCGTCGATCACCGTCACCTCGCCGAACGGCGGCGAGAAATGGCAGATCGGTATGCGTTACGGGATCACCTGGACGTCCGTCAACAGCAGCGGCAGCGTCAGCGTTGCTCTGAGTCGCGATAATGGCGCGACGTGGGACGTCCTGAGTGACAGCACGCAGGACACGGGCGACTATAGCTGGACCGTCACACCACCGACGTCGGATGCGTGCCTCGTCATGGTGTCGGACGTCAGCGAGGCTGTCTGGGATGTGAGCAATGCCGTCTTTGCCATTCTGCCGGCAACGCAGCCGACGATCACGGTGACCGCGCCGAACGGCGGCGAGAACTGGGCGATCGGCTCGCCACAAACGATCACCTGGTTTTCGCAGGATGTCGAGAGCGACATGAAAATCGAGTTGAGCCGAGACAATGGCGCCAGTTGGGAAATGCTGGCACCAGCTGTCGCGGACAGCGGCAGCTATCACTGGACGCCGACAGCGCCGGCCACGGACGCGGCGCTGGTGCGCGTGAGCGCCGTCGATAATTCTGCGACCGATGTGAGCGACGCCACTTTTCGCATCAGCGATAAGCCGGCCATTACGATCATGGCGCCCAATGGCGAAGAAAAATGGCAGATCGGCACGGCGCAGGTCATCACCTGGACATCCGTCAACACCAGCGGCGCCGTCAAGATTCAATTGACGCGCGACAACGGCGCCACCTGGGAGACCATCGCGCAGTCGGAAGACACTGGCAGCTACACCTGGCTGGTGACCGGACCGGCCTCGCACACCTGCCTGGTGATGGTGGCGGACGTCAGCGGCACGCCGCTCGACACCAGCAATTCCTCTTTCACCATCCTCGAACAGCCCGCCATCGAATTGACCAGCCCGAACGGCGGCGAAACGTGGCGCATCGGCGATGAGCAGGTCATCCTGTGGGAGTCAACGAACGGCGGATCCCTCATAAAGATAGAGTTGTCGCGCGACAACGGCGCGACCTGGACGCAGCTTGTCGGCGACGCGGCAAATTCCGGCAGCTGGACGTGGATTGCGCAGGCGCCGACGAGCGAGAGCTGTCTGGTTCGCATCACCGATGTGACCAAAGTGATCAGTGACAAGAGCGATGCAGTCTTTCGCGTTGATTACCCGACAGGAGTTGCGCGCATCAATGACGAGGTCCCCGTCGATTTTGCGCTGCAACAGAACTATCCGAATCCCTTCAATCCGGTGACGCGCATTCAGTATCAGCTGGCAGCCCGTTCGCACGTGCGATTTGCCATCTACAACATTCATGGCAGCGAAATCGCCACCCTGGTCGACGAGACGCAGGACGCCGGCACCTATGTGCTCGGCTGGCATGGTCTGGATGAAAATGGCGCCGCCGTGCCGTCCGGCGTCTATTTTTACCGCATGACAACGGACAGCTTTACTGAAGCACGGCGGATGATATTGATGAAATAAGGTCATATGACCTCGTCTCCTAAAAAGGCCGTCGCTCCGTTCGGGTAGCGACGGCTTTTTTTTATCTACTGAACTTTTAGCGTAAAACGTTAGATTCGCAAAGAAATGATATTGATTTTTTTGCATCGATTATCTCGAAAAGTTTTTATGCCGCGGCACATCCATTTATCTCTGTATTAAAAATCTACGACATTGTGTTTTTTTGGCAATGTTTAGAGTCAAAAAAAGACTAAACACGAATTTCCACAGAAACGCTTTGCATTTACGATTTAATTTTGTATTTTCTCGCCCGTCATGAACAAGGGGACCTATGAAGCCTGAAAACAGATCTGCGTTCAATTTCATCAACAGCTATATCAAAAGGTATTGGCTGCTTGTCCTGTTCGGCATAGTGGCTATCATTTTTTCCAGTTTCATTCAAACGATCATACCCGTCATCACAGCCGCAGTGATCGATTACATTCGCGCCATCCACACGGGCGCCGAATATAAAGTCCCGCTCTATGGTTTCATTACAGCTGAGAACCAATCGCCCAAAATCGTCTTGCTCTGGCTTGGCCTTGCGTTGACCGGAGTGGCGGTGGTACTGGCGGTCGCGCGCATTTTGTCGAGAATATATCTCATCAGCATATCCCGCCATGTCGAGTATGACATGCTGAATGACTATCTGCGCCATCTGCAAAAGATGTCACAGCATTTTTTTCAGCAGAACAAGACCGGCGATCTCATGGCGCGCGCCACCAGTGATATTGGCGCCATCAGACGCCTGACCGGACCGGCCATCATTCAGTTCAGCTCGACCCTGGTGATGTTCATCTTTGCGCTCTATTTCATGCTGCGCATCAGCATACCGCTGACGTTCATCGCGCTGGCGCCGCTGCCGTTCATCGTCTTCATCGTCTACAGTCGGGTGGGGAAAATACATGCGCTCTTCAATCGCATTCAGGAGCAAATTTCACAGCTCACATCCCGAGCGCAGGAAAACTTTTCCGGCATCCGGGTGATAAAATCCTATGTTCGAGAAAAATTTGAAATTGAGGCGTTCAAAGAAGAAAACGATGAATACATCCGGCGCAACATATCACTGGCGCGCGTTGATTCATTCCTGCACGCCTGGCTTGAATTTTTGTTAGGCCTCGGCCTCATTGCGGTGATCTGGCTGGGTGGTCGACAGGCGATTGACGGGTCGATCACGCTGGGAGAACTGGTGGCGATGATTTCCTATGTCGGGATGTTGGGCTGGCCGATGATCTCGGTTGGTATTTTGCTCAACATCTGGCAGAGGGGTTTGGCCGCGGCGCAGCGCGTTCAGGAGGTGTTGAATGCGCCGGCGGACATCAGAGACAGTGAGATGACCAGAGCGATGAGCGACATCAGCGGTGATCTTGAGTTCAAAAATGTCTCGTTTGTCTATCCCGGAACCGCCAAAGCGGTTCTGACAAATATTTCACTGCGCGTCCCAAGGGGCAAAAAGCTGGCCATCGTCGGTGCAACCGGCGCCGGCAAGACATCGCTGGTCCATCTCATTCCGCGACTCTACGAACCGACGGAAGGTCAGATTCTCATCGATGGCGTGGACATCAAAACGATTCCGCTGCAGCTGTTGCGACGCTGCATCGGCCTGGTGCAACAGGAGAGCTTTCTCTTTTCCGATTCGATCGCCGACAATATTGCTTTCGGGATCATCGAACATGATGAGGATGCCATCTCCAGGGCGGCCGAGGCGTCACAGCTCAAACTGGACATTGACCAGTTTCCGGACGGGCTGGAGACCATCATCGGCGAACGCGGCATCACCCTCTCCGGCGGCCAAAAACAGCGCACCTCCATATCGCGGGCCGTCCTGAAATCCCCGCGTATTCTCATACTCGATGATGCACTATCCGCGGTGGACACCTACACCGAGGAGGAAATATTGCGCGCCCTCAGGCCGATCATGTGTGAACGGACGACCATCATTGTCGCGCATCGCATCTCGACCATCCGTGATGCGGATCACATCATTGTTCTGCAGGACGGCGTCATTGCTGAAGAGGGCACGCATCAGCAACTGCTGGAAAAGAAGGGCATCTACTTTGACATGCACGAACGACAGAAACTGGAAGAAAAGTTGCTCGAAATAGATTGAGGCGCGTTTGAATTATCACGAAGAGGAAATATTAGGAAAGGCTTTTGACAGCCGTCTGATGAGACGGCTGTTACACTTTCTGTGGCCATTCAAATGGCCGGCGCTGGCGTCGTTTGGCGTGCTATTTGTGATATCGGCAGCGGAACTGGCCGGGCCCTACATACTCAAGCTGGTGATCGATGACAAGCTTGTCACCGGAGATTATCCGGGTCTGGTGCGCCTCGCGATCTTTTATGTCTTCATTCTCATCATGCAGGCAGCGGGCGAATACGGCTACCATTTTCTCACCCTCTGGCTGGGCCAGAAAATAATGTATGACATTCGCCTGAAAATATTCACCCATATTCAAAAGCTGCCGCTGTCATTTTTTGACCGAAATCCGGTTGGACGTCTGGTCACTCGCGTCACCAATGATGTCGAGACGCTGAACGAGATGCTGGCGAGCGGTGTGGTTTCCATACTGGGTGATATCATTTTACTCATCGGCATTGTCATCGTCATGTTGACTCTCGATTGGCAGCTGGCTTTAGCTTCACTCACGGTGCTTCCCCTGATGCTCCTGGTCACGGATATCTTTCGCAAAAAAGTTCGTGAAGCCTATCGCAAGACGCGTACGCGCCTGGCAAGAATCAACAGCTTTTTGCAGGAGAATATTTCCGGCATGTCCACCGTACAGATTTTCAATCGGGAGGAAGAAAATTACCGGCGATTTGAAAAATTGAATGATGACCATCGTAATGCCAACCTGGAATCGCTACGCTACAGCAGCGTTTTTTTCCCGGTCATCAGCTTTTTGGCCACTCTCTCCACAGCGCTCATTTTCTGGTATGGCGGTCTGAGGGTTTTTGACAATATATTGTCACTCGGCGTATTGGTGGCATTCATGCAGTATATAAGACGATTCTTCATGCCGCTGCAGGATCTCGCCGACAAGTACAACATGATGCAGGCTGCCATGGCATCCGGTGAGCGCGTTTTCAAACTGCTGGATGAACCGGAGCAGGTATCGTTTGTCGGCTTGCGGCACCGGATGGTCGCGGCCAAAGGAAAGATCGAGTTTGCCAATGTTTCCTTTGCCTACAATAATAAAGATCATGTTCTCAAAGATGTCTCCTTCACCATACAACCGGGAGAAAAGGTGGCCATTGTCGGTGCAACCGGCGCTGGAAAAACGTCCATCATCAGTCTGATCAATCGGATGTACGAACCGACAAGCGGCAAAATCTTGCTGGATGATGTCGACACCGCGTCGATTGCTGTGGAGGACTTGCGATCGCGGATTGGGGTGGTTTTGCAGGACGTCTTTATTTTTTCCGGCAGCGTCGAGCACAACATCACTCTGGGTGATCCTTCCATCTCCGATTTTGCTGTCGAGACCGCGGCCAAACGCGTCAACGCGGAGCGTTTCGTCGAAAAACTGGCCGATCGTTATCAGCATGAATTAACCGAGCGCGGCAGCAATTTATCCGTTGGTCAGAAGCAGCTCTTGTCATTTGCGCGGGCGCTCGCCTACAATCCCGAGATACTCATTCTCGATGAAGCGACGTCGAGTGTGGACACGGAAACCGAACATCTGATCAGCGATGCGATTCGCACGCTCATGCAGAATCGCACCTCCATCATCATTGCTCATCGTCTGTCAACGATCAAGGATGTTGACTGGATCATTGTGCTGCATAAAGGGCATATCCGCGAGACCGGAACGCATCAACAGCTGTTAGCCAGGCGAGATGTTTATTATCGATTGTATCAGTTGCAGTTTGGTGCTGAAGCGGCCTGAAGATCATGGGAAAGGAGACATTGTGTTACTCGAGCATAAAAATGTTCTGGTCACCGGTGCGACGGGCGCTCTTGGCGTCCTCATTGCAGACCGCTTTGTGCAGGCGGGCGCGCGCGTCGTCGCTGTCGCGCGTGATCCCGGCAAATTGGCTGACCTGGCCGCATCATCACCGCAGATAAGGACGTTTTCCGCTGATCTGACAAATGCCGATGCGGTCGAGCGCCTTTTCATTGACATTCGCGAGCAGCTCGGCGCCGTCGATATTCTCGTTCACACGACCGGCGGATATCAAGGCGGGCAGTACGTTCAAGAGATCGCTGTGCACGATTGGCAAAAAATGATCGACCTGAATTTGAACAGCGCGTTTTTATGCGCCAAACACGCCCTGGCGCACATGGCTCACAAAGGGGGTAAAATCATCACGATCTCGGCCATGGCGGCCATCGATGTGCCATCCAGACGCGCTGCTTACGTGGTGTCCAAGGCGGGTCTCATCGCTCTGACGCGCGCCATAGCGGAAGAAGGAAAGGTCTCGAACGTGCAGGCGAACGTCATTGCGCCGGGCATCATTCTCACCGAATCGAACCGGCGGGACATGCCCGATGCCGATCACTCGAAATGGGTAAAGCCGGCTGATATAGCGGAGATGATCCTGCACCTGTGCTCGCCCGGCGCATCGGCCATCACCGGCTCCATCATCAGGATGCCGTGAAAGTGAACATATTCCGCGTTTTTTCTCCTTCCGCCACCGCGTCCGGTCTGTCATCATCACGATCTGCGCAAATTATTCTTTGAAAATTTGCTATTTTTATGTTCATTTAGACATGTCGTCTATACAACAACATCCCATCAACAAATTTGTCATCATCATCATTCTGGCGCTCTTTGTTCCGGTCTTGACCTATACGATCTACCAGTTCACCCAGATCGACGAGAATGAGCAGCTCATGCAGTCCATTTATGAGCGGCAGCTGGAGAGCATCATCTTTTCAGTGAATTCATGGTGTCGCGAAAATTTCGACCAGTGGCATGCGAAAATGACGGCCGCTGCGGTTGCTGACCTGCGCGCGCGTGGCGGTCAAAGTATGATCGCCGAATTTGCCGCCGGTCAGCGGGTCATTGCCTGCGCCTTTGCCAGGTACTCGAGCGACCACTTTGTCATCGGATTCAACGACCATTTTCAGGCCGTGAATCCCAGGCGTCACGAGCTGATGTCGGATGTGAACAAGATCATTGCCGACAGCAGTGAGTCGCTGAACATCGCTCTCGGATTTGCGCAAAAGGGATATATCAGACTTTTGTCGATGAACTGGAGCACAGAAAAGTATGATTATTCGCTGCTGCTCTTTCCGCTTTCAAGCGACATTTTTCCCGGCGACGCCATTTTTGCTGGTCTATTGATCGATAACATGACCTTCATCAATGAAATTGTCGAGCGTCGCTTCAAGCAAATGACTCTGGAAGATGAATTTGATTTTGCCATCCAAAAAAAAGGTCGACATGACTTTTTTTACTACTCAACAGAATATATTCCGGAAGAGCCATTTGAGGAGAGCAAACCGATCTGGATTTTGGCGGACATGGATCTCAAAATCAAGATGGCAGGCACGACACTGGAACGAATGACCAAAAGGAGATCTCGTAACAATGTGATGCTGCTCATCGCTGTCAATATTGTCTTCATCATCGGACTTATTTATGTCACTCGCAACGTCGCAAAAGAAATGGAGTTGGCCAAAATAAAAAGCAATCTTGTTGCCAATGTCTCGCATGAAATTCGCACGCCGGTGGCGCTGATTCGCATGTACGCGGAGACCTTGGAGATGGGCCATCTGCAAGACGAGGCCAAGAAAAAAAAGTACTATCAGACGATGGTCGCCGAATCAATTCGTCTGACACAGCTCATCAACAATATGCTCGACTTTTCAAAAATTGAATCCAGGAAAAAAGAGTACAGATTGTCTCCGCATGATTTGGGCGATATCGTACGGCAGATACTCACTATGTACCAATACAACTTTGAACAAAAAGCGTTTCAGATCGAGCAAAAAATTGCGCCAAATTTGCCGCCGGTCAACATCGATTCTGAAGCGACAACCCAGGCGATCGTCAATCTCCTCGATAATGCCATGAAATACAGTCTGGAGAACAAATATATTTGTGTCTCCCTTGAGCAACGGGGACAGCACATCATATTATCAGTGACCGATCATGGCATCGGTATCCCGGAGTCCGAACATGAAAAGATTTTTCAGAAATTTTATCGCGTTGGCGACAGTTTAGTGCATGACACCAAAGGCAGCGGACTGGGACTGTCACTCGTCGATCACATCATGCGCGTTCAAAATGGCGCGGTCACGTTGAAAAGCAGACCGGGACAAGGCAGTACGTTCTCGCTTGTTTTCCCGATCTTCACTCAATCAGGAGCTTAACCATGGATCGTTTACTCATTGTTGAAGACGAAATCGCTTTGGCCGAGGGCTTGAAAGATAACTTTGAGTTCGAAGGATTTGAGGTGCTCGTGGCCACAGATGGCGAGACTGGTATGCGAATGGCGCTTGCTGAAAAAATGGATATCATCATCCTTGATATCATGTTGCCGAAAAAATCGGGTTTTGACATCTGCAAAGAACTGCGAGCCCGCGGTCAGGGGACACCGATCATCATGCTGACAGCCCGCACCGAAGAGGTGGACCGGGTGCTGGGTCTTGAGCTGGGCGCTGATGATTATGTGCCCAAGCCTTTCTCCACCCGAGAACTGATCGCCCGAGTGAAAGCAGTGCTCCGCCGCTCGCGCGATAAAAGGGAAAAACAGACCAATATCTATAATGTTGGCAAAATCAAAGTTGATTTCGAACACTATATCGCCTACGACAGAGACGATCATCAAATTGACATGACTTTTAAAGAGTTCGAAATCCTGAAATTCTTCATGATGAATAAAGCGAGAACCGTGAGCCGAGATGAATTGCTCGACAAGGTTTGGGGCTATGAAATCTATCCGACATCGCGCACTGTCGATAATCATATCGTAAAATTGCGCAAAAAAATCGAGGAGGATCCTGAAACTCCCAGACACATTCTGACGGTCTATGGCATCGGCTATAAATACATTGAATGATGTTTCGCCAGAAAAAGTGTGTCCGGCCGATTTTCATCCTGATCATTTGAACACTTTTTTACAATTGTTAACAAGACAGTGACACTCAAGTTGTCAATTCCGCTATATTTAGGGTCCGTGTAAATGTGACCTTTGAAAGACTCTTGCATGCGGCGACTCACATCCTTCATCTCAAGTCCCGTGATCGGCATGATCATGATGCTCTCAACCTCGCTCTCCGGCGAAAAAATCGGGCTGACACTGGACAGGGCGGTTGAAATAGCCATGGAAAACAGCTATCAAATTCGTCAACTCAAGCTCGGCATCGAACGGTCCAGAGAATGGCTAAAGGCCGAGCAGGCCGGATTGAAATCCAAGGTGTATATGAACGTCAAGGCGCCAGAGTTCAGCGCCCTGTCGGACTACAAGTGGGATTCGATTGCCAACAAAGATGTGATCGTTCGCCAGAATACCCAAAGGTGGTGGATGAACCTGGCGATCCGACAGCCGGTCGTGCTGTTTGGCTATCCGACCAATGGCTATCTGTCACTCAACAACACCCTCTATCAATACAATCAGCTCGATGACACTCTGTGGGACGTCAATTATTATAATCGATACTTTTTGAAATTTGAGCAGCCTTTCTTCCAACCCAATCGTCTGAAAAATGATCTCGAAGAGGCCAAACTGAGCCTGGAAGAAAA
>JAFGJB010000193.1 GCA_016929295.1 Candidatus Zhuqueibacterota bacterium
CCACATACTGCGGCTTGTCAAAAAGCGAACGAATGATCAACAGCCGCGAGCTGTCCGCCAGCGCTTTCATGATCCGGAGGGTGTGCGCAAGTTCGTAATACAAAGCGGCCTCATTTTAATTTGATATTTATCGAATCAAATTTAGCGATTTTCTTGCAGAGATGCAAGAGTAATGATTGCTTTATGAGCTCAGCCGACAAGTCATGGATTCACGCCGCAAAGAAAGAAGAGGCCCCCTAAATGATGAACGGGCAGCGGACGACTTGGCGCGGCCTTTAGCCGCAACCAAAACGTCCAAGGCATTGCATCAATCACCTAAAGCGAAGGATTGAAACCACCGAGCGCGCCGAGAAGCACAGAGAAAAATTAGCATATGGCCCATCTCGGTGGTCCTTGGTGAGCTCGTATCTTATTAAAGGTTCTTTTAATTCAGACTGCGATCGCCCTGGATATCCATCCTGGGCGGGAAATAATGGGGAACATTTGTCCCCATCGGACGGATGTCCTCATCCATGGACCGTCCGGCACGAATGTGCCGAACGATCAGTTTCTCTCTGCGCTTCTCTGTGCCCTCGGTGGTTAAGTTCTTTATCCTGCGCGAAAAAACTTGCTAAAAAAACACAATGTTGCAGATTTGTAGTGCAGAGGCGTACCGATGAATAAGGGGGATGAAAACGGTGTCCCGCTATTGTTGATTACTTTAGCGATCGAATGGCCCATTCATGAGAAAGAGCGAAGAAATGACGGTGTGGAGGTAGATGACCATGCAAAAAGATAGAGTCCATGCAAAAGATATAGATGAATACATCAACTCTTTTCCTGCAGATGTCCGAGAGATCCTGGCGCGTCTGCGGCAGACGATTCGCCAGGCGGCGCCGGAGGCCGATGAAACGATCAGCTATCAAATGCCCACTTATAAACTGAATGGCAACCTCGTGCACTTTGCTGCTTACGCAAATCACATCGGCTTTTATCCGACGCCATCGGCCATCGAAGAATTTAAGGAAGACTTGTCAAGATACGAGGGAGCAAAGGGTAGCATTAGATTTCCAATCGATGAACCGCTGCCTCTGGATTTGATCAGTCGAATCGTGAAATTTCGAGTTGCAGAAAATCTCGCAATGAAAAAGAAAGAGCGACGTCAGCTATGAAATGTCTGAACGCGCGAGATTATAGCATGTTGCGCTGCCGGAATACAATGAAAATATGCAGCAGAATTTCTCTCATCCTGTCGTATTTGTTCATATCATCTACTCATGCTCAATCCGTCCATGTTGATCTGAACGAGCTCACCACACTGGACGATATAGTTGTGCACATCACTCTGCTTGAATCCAGGCCAAAAGTCAAATTGCTATTGCCAAATATTGACACAACAAATGCAAAATTTTTTGACCTGTTCTATACGTGGGACGTCAAAACGGATCCGACGATTGATGCAATGCTCATTTCACGAAAAAGCTATGATGAATTATATATAGACATCAACAATGATGAAAATCTGACAAACGATGGATCTCCATCTATTTTCAGGCATGATGAAAACAGTTTTTCCTTCGACATCATCTCGCCCGCTGACAAAAACCAAAAGGCAAAGCTCATTTTGCAGAGAAAACCGGAATTGCCCGATTCCATCATGTCCATTTTCCTCGATAAAAATGGAAATTTGTCCGCAAGCCTGGCGAAGCAATACGGCATCATGAGAGGAGATTTTAGAGGAAAATTGCTCCTGCTCAATTTTTGGGGAGAGTGGTGCAAACCATGTAGCGAAGAAATTCCGCAGTTATGTGAGGCCAAGAATCAGCTTCCTGAAAATGAATTTGCAATATTAAGCTTTGCCAAATCAACTCGCGTTGATGTGCTCAATAAAGTCATTTCTGATAATGAAATGGATTGGCCGCATGTCATTCTTGCGGATGAAATCAGCGAAAAGTTTAAAATAAGCGGCTATCCGACGAATATTCTCATTCTTAAAGACGGCAGGATCTGCCTTCGCACCGGAAGAGTCAGTTATAGTTATATTGCCGCTCATCTCAATTAGGATGCCTGCGATGAAAATGAAAACCGGCAAATTGAAGAACAGATGCGCTATTGCCCTGGGAACCGTTGTGGTATTGACATTCAATACCTGCATCATCCCACAGGAGGTGACTCATAGCACAATCCATTTCATCTTTAGGCCTGAGAACAATTGGACCCAATTTGCGATCTGGCTGGAAAATAAAGATGGTGAATACATTCAAACCGCTTACATAAGCGATTTTATTGGACGCCGAGGCGGCGGCAACCGAACCGGCGATGTAGATATCGATAGTCCCAGCGGCAACAGATTGACCGCCCTGCCGGTCTGGAGCCATGCACGGGGCATCATCGACATGACCTTTGGCATCGAAAATTATTACCCGCCGGCGCAAAATCAATCGGGCTATCCGGAGGAGATGGATGCTGTCTCGGGGGCAACTCCTGGCGCGCGTATGCAGACCAAGACTCTGCAATTATCCGGCCTGCCCGGCGAATATGGCTGCTGGATCGAGGTCAATCGCTCTTATGATTTCAATCCCTATCACAATTATTCTTTTTATCGAGGACAGCCTTCTCTCGTCTGGAGTACAACGATACTGGTGAGCAATAGTGCCGACAGCAGCATGGTCTCGGATTACCGCGGCTATGGATCAGCTGATGGGTCCGACGGAGAAATCCATGTGCCGGATTCGACCATCACCACAGCGACCAATCTCCTGAGGGACATGGGAGGATATAAATTCAAAGTGGTCTATTCGCCAAGCAGCGCGAGTGTAGCGGATTTGGCTGGTTCGTCATCTGCAAGTTCTTTCTCGCTGAAACAGAATGTCCCCAATCCCTTCAACTCTACGACCGAGATCTCCTATTACTTGCCGCACAGCAGCCATGTAAATCTGGCGATCTATACCATCAACGGGCGGAGAATGATCACTCTGGTGGATAAGCACGAGACTGCCGGAGACAAAGGGATTTGCTGGGACGGCAGGGATGCAAAAGGCCAGGTAGCTCCCAATGGAATCTATCTCTATAAATTACAAACAGATGACTATGTCAACATCAAATCAATGGCTTTCCTGAAATAGTGATGGCATCCTCGCAAAGGGTGCGCTTCTCTGCGAGGATATTTCCGGATTTCAGGCATGAGACCTGCAAGAAGAGCTATAAATTTTATGTAAAAATTTCTTGCAAGTTAACTTTAGTTTTATTAATATCTTTTCATAATAGGGGAGGATAAAAATGGTGGTGGAACCTCTTCTATTTTTCTGAAATCGCAATTACAAAAAATCACTCAAAAACAAAAATTTGACCGCAGTTCAGGAAATTTTTAGTATCGTAACCATAGGTAAAGATATTCGCATTTCTAATTTTCTTACTCAAGGTGAGCAGATGCTCATAGAGTTGCATCGTACTTTATGTTGTGAAAGTCAGATCCTGCACCCGATGTCGCTTCGTTCCACAACATAGTTTTTCAGGTGAGAGTGCCAGAAAAAAGGCTTTGATGCGGCAAGATATTTGCTGAATTTTTTAAGCCGGATGGTATTCGGTTCATTCAAACTATGAAGAGGTGAAAAATGAGTTTCCGCAGGATTTTCATCCTTTTGCTGGCGAGTGCGTCATTTTCCTTCTCGCCCGCGCGCGAACGCGAGCTCGTCAATGACGATGATGATTTTCGCTCCAACAGCACGTATGCAGATTGTTATTCCGCATCGCCCAACACATTGCCAGAGCGGGTGATGCAATATATCCTTTGGGATCGCATCATGGTGAGCGCGCGTCTGCTTACAAGTCGCTGTGTCATCCTGGAAGATCTGCCCTTTTCGGGATATTACAAGATCAATGTTATCGCTGAGTATTCAGATAGCAACGTCGATAATCCGCACGAGGAGTATAAACTTTTGGTGGATTCTCTGATCATTGGAGATAACATCAAGGATCAGACTATTGACAGTACGCGCACTGGAACGCTTTATATGCGTCGCCCAGGAGTTCTCTATATTCGCAATGATCATGGCTATGCTTATTTAGACAAAGAAAAAAGTGTTATCAAATTTGTCGCAGGCGATTCTCTAGTTGATGGCCGCTATTTGAACAGTATTAATTTTTACGCCATTGAAGTCGTCCCACCACCTCATGTTAAAGAGGAACCAAAATTTACCGCCGGGAATTCCAATACCGTCGAATGGATACCCATGACGGATCAGGTGATCGCGCAGGATGTATTTTGTTTCGATGGCACCGCTCTGGCAAAACAGGCGGTTCAGCGGTCTCTGTTACAGCGAACATCAAGCTGGCCAGATGATATAACGAATGCGACGACTTTCGAAGGCCTGCTGGAAGGGCGTAAATACGGTTACTATGTTGAGGGATATCTGCGGGATGGGCGGACAGAGTCTTCGGACACCACTTATTCGACACAGGATGCATCGCCGCCGAGCCGGGTGGATAGTCTGTCCATCAGCTCCTACTGGAATAAATATGTCAAGCTTGTCTGGCACGGTGCGGACGATGATCTGTCCGGCGTCAAGCTATACCAAATTGTCCGTTCAGGCAGCAATGGCGGAAAGACAGAGGTGGTCATTGTCGACACTGTCTTTGCGAATAATCCCTGCTCGCAAGATTCGTTTGTCAGATTTTGCTATACGGACACCCTGGAAGATCCCGATGCGGCGAATAAAACTTATATTTACCGCATCGATGCCGTTGATAATGTCGGCAATAAAAGCTCCGGCAGGGCGTCTGAGATTGTGATTAAGGTTACGCCGCCAAACCTCCGTACCGAGCCGGTTTCTGTTTTGCACTATCAGGGCCCACATGTGACGGTCACAACAGATATCTCGCAATTGCCTTTGCCGGAATCGCATTCCCTTCGCTTTCAGGCAGCGCGGGACACGACTCGCTTTTTTGACGGCCAGTTTGGCGAGGATAAATATTTTTTTGATAGCGGCTGGAAAGACATTCAAGACACCTCCGATGTCATACGCTATACTTACAAGCTCGATACACTCATCAGAGATCTGAATTTTGTCAATGGACATAAATATTATTTTCGCTTGCAATTGAAAGATATGCTGAGTAATTTTAGCGAGTGGAGTGATACGCTAATGATTATTCCGGACTGTTTTGCACCAAGTGATGTATCATTCCTGACGGCAACGCCAATTACAAGCAATGATAGTACGAAAGGTTGGATAGACATAAAATGGGGTGGTGCAGTGGACAACGTCAGCGGGATAGATAAGTATTTGCTTTATCGGCAAGTCGCTGGCACCCTTGATAGTGTGGAAGTACACGAGACAGCCTATCTAGATTCTTTTCAGAAGATTGCTTATAATGATACTGTCACATATTACGTGCTGTCACAAGATAGTGTTGGAAATAAACGCAAGTCGACAAATTTTAGAGTCACTTCTTGGTGTCAGGCGCCTCCGGCGATCGAATATATCCAACACGAGGGAATTGATGACAACGGTGAAAAATATACAACGAGCTCTATAACAAAGATTATTATTGGATTGAAGAATTTCAGCTTTATGGAAGATATTGCTGAGGTCGTTGTAAGAGTTGTAAAATTGGACACGACAGGAGTACCGCCAGTGAAAATTACGGTGGCGAAAAAGGATATTGAAAATCATATTGAGCTCATCGTTCCTCTTGCGGAGACAGGAAAATATTGCATTCAGGCGAGTGCCACTTTTCAAAACAAAGCGAAAAGTCTGTGGGCAGAGCCGGATTATATAACCAGAATACCAAATTCGATGGCTCATCACAAATTGAATGGAGGGAAGGATGAGGAACTTTTCATTGGCAATTTCCCCAATCCTTTCAATCCGACGACGCAGATCTCGTTTAATCTGCCGCAAGATGCGCATGTGCTGGTGCAAGTTTACAATGTTCAGGGACGACTCATCAAAACATTGACAGATGGTTTTGAGAATGCGGGCAACCACAGCGTTCTGTGGACGGGTGTAAATAGCGATGGTCACGCTGTAGCGAGCGGGCTCTACTATTATCGAGTGAGAATAAAGCCGGACAATGGGCCGGAAATTAGTA
This sequence comes from Candidatus Zhuqueibacterota bacterium, assembly GCA_016929295.1. Classification (GTDB taxonomy): domain Bacteria; phylum Zhuqueibacterota; class Zhuqueibacteria; order Residuimicrobiales; family Krinioviventaceae; genus Kriniovivens. Next base: position 6,073 of record JAFGJB010000193.1, read on the forward strand.
AAATTCAGAGTATGCTTTTATTAAAATGACAAATGCGATAGGATAATACCGAGAAAAATAAAGAAAAGTACACTATGAAAAGATTTGGCTTTCAGCAGTGCGCACTGCTGGTTTTGATTGGGCTTCTATTTCTAATTTCCGGTGTGAATGACGCCCGTGGTCAGAATATGTCTGCCGGGGCAATTACAGATTTGCAGCAATTTGTTGAGCAAAGCCGCGCAAATGCGCTCTCAATTCCTGTTGATCCGGAAGTGCCGCCGATTGAGTTGCTGAAAAAACCTGTTTTCACAACTGGTGATACGCTCTCTCTCTTTTGGAACGGCCTGGATAATCCACAAAGATTCACCTGGGGAACTGTACCTCTATCGGATTGTTTGCTCGAATTGGAAGCGTCGCTCGATAGCACTTTTTCCGATATCGTGATTCTGCAGCCGTCTCCAGCCGCCAGCGATTCGTCCAAGAGTTTTCAAATACCGGCAAACTGGATCGGACAAAAGATCTATTATCGGGGAATATTATATGTAAAAAAAGGCAATTCAGGTGTCAAAGGCGATCCAGAGAAAGCGGTCATTGTCAGTTCGACACAGGATATGATAAAACCGACACTCGATGCATTTGAGTGGATTGACAAAAGCTCCGATGGCGCCGGAGAAAAAAATGGCTGGTATCGAACGGATTCACTGGAATTTCGGTACAGCGGATTGTCAGATCTGGCGGGCATATTCACCGACACGCTGAAATATGATACGCTGAAATATCTAGTTCACACGTATGTTCCTAAGCCGGATGGAAATCCTGGACCCCGCTCTGTGAGTGGCAGTTTTGATCTTTCAGCTGAAAAATTAAGTGATGGTGAACATGATTATGGCTTTTCCGCACGCGATGCTGGCTATTCGCATGCAAGTCATGGTCCAGGCAGCAAACTTGCTGAATTGTGGCAAATTAAAGGCATATATGCCGGTCTCCTTGCCTCCGGTGTCATCAAGATTGACAGACAAGCCCCACTTATCAATATGGACAACGTTCGATCTGTCTATTCTTCGCCGGACACCGTGGCGGATGGCTCAATAGTGTTGACGGTCAATATCACAGATGCGCTCTCCGGTGTAGATGAAAACTCGATCAGCGTTTCTTTTTCACCAGCTTTGGACCACACCTTCTTGACGGAAAAAAGTCAGGGTGTGTGCACAGTAATAATCACGGTGCGTCATCTGGCCGGAAAGGATTCGACATCGACATTGACTGTAACAGCCAGTGATAGCGCCGGAAATGGGCCTGTGCAAGCGTCAAAAAAGATAGATTTTTTTCTCAAAGCACCCGAGTTGATCTCATTCCGTATGGCCGATTTGAATATCGATACGCAAGAATGCCTGTCGCCACATGTGGATTTTACAGATAGTACGTGGGTGCTCATTGACAGTTTGGACATTGCTCCACACCCACGACCAGTTGTCTCGCTGCAAATTTGCGGCGACAGCGACAGGGAATGCGTCACTGAGCCATGGCCGGAAACTGGCACGTTAAAGTTCGATTGGACGCGCGTTGTAACCAATGACAAGGCATTCAATCAAGTCGTCATCACAATAAATGCCATCGATGCATTGGGAAACGCGCAAAAAAACGGTCCGGCAGATACACTTGTTTATGACATCGAAACTCCTGAAATAAGTGTGACGGTGCGAGACACTTCGGCTTGGGAAGGTGATAAACCGGGTCGATATGGCGCTTATCCATTCTGGACAAATGATCGAGACGTGTTGGTGAAAATTGAGAGTGAAGCTACAGATTTATACAAGATACATCAAACCAAACCGACTGAAGAATGCCTGGAGGCAGCACAGCTCTCATTTTATTATCGATTGCCTGATAGCGATTCTCCCTATGAATTTTCCTATCAGGCCAACGATTCCGCCGGCAACGCATCGCTGCCCGCTTCATTTCCGATAAAGCTGGATACGACTATTCCCGATGTTGATTCTAACAATTTTTCGGTTTCTGATACGCCCGGCAGCCCAGATTCTGTCAATATCACATACTATGATCCCAATAGGTCAATCCCTGATCTCTCCAGATTCGTCGTGAATAACAACACTTATACGAAAATTGCCAAGAATCCTGAGACGGAGCCCGTTAGATATACGGTCACGGTTCCAGAAAATCCGGATGACTATATCGTATCTCTTATTGATTTTGCCGGTAACGAAACCGACACTGTCCGAATATCGCGGATTCCGACATTCGCCTTTGTGCTATTTGATACTGATATTGATTCGACAGACTCACTTTTGCTTGCCCAAGCAAAATATACCAATGCAGAAATTGTTGCCTGGCAACCCGATCCCGATTCTTCTAAAATAAATTTTGATTGGGCTAAGATAACCCAAGTGATATTTTATAATGAATCGGAAGACGTTTCAATAGTCTGGAAGCCGGGAATGCGTAAGTTACTCGATTTGGAAGTACTTTACGGCAATTTGAGCAGTGGCAAAACATATCCTATAAAGGCTAAGCCTACGGTTAAAAGCTGGCCAGAGTATTTGCCACCTTGGCCGTCAGACTCGATCATTTTTGATGTTGTCGCTCCTGAAATTACGTCGTTGGCAGTGAAGGATACTATTTATACACAGTGGCCTGCAGAGGATGGCTTTACCAATGATCTTGATGTGCAGCTCACAGCAGATGTTGCAGAGGTTGATTCTTCGCCAATCGATTCCATGCTAATTTACGGAGATGTTAAAGACTCCTTATTTGTGCTCTATAAAAAGTTTAAAACCATAAGATTGACAGAAACCGAGAATTCTGCCGCGAAAAAGATATTCTGCCAAATACGCGACCAGGCGGGAAACTGGTCAGATTCGATTGACGAATCGATTCATTACGTGGTGCAGACAATCATCAATCACACAGATGATGAAATCACGATAAAGGAATCCGAAATTGACACCAACAACATTGCGATGCTTCCCGTCAAATTCTCCTGCCCATTTCCGGAATTCATTTGGAAAGTAGTCACGGTTGATACGGCCATACCGGAGAATGAGGCAGAGACGGATACTTTAGCTTGTGAGAAGGAGGGTGATCATTATATCTGTAAGGTAAAGTTTAAATTTAATAATAGCATGGATGCAATATTTAAAGTGACATTTGTTGATTCTGCCGGCAATTGCAGTGAGCCCAAAATTATCAATGTTGATGTAGTGGAGGAGCCGCGAATATCGCTTACCTTGTTCGATTATGCGACCTTTCCAAAATTCGACTCGCCGACCTCTGTGTTGCCGGATACAACCGGCGTCAATAGCAAATTTACCAGTGAGGTAAAGCCCGATTCACTTGTCGCTTTTGCAGAGAGAATTCGTGGTGATTGGTCTTATTTCAAATATTCATTTGTGCAAGACGTAGTCTGGGATACTGTCAAAACGAATAAATACAAGATTGCCGACACCCTAGCATCGATTTATCTTATACGATTGCCAAAACCGCAAAACCTTTCACCAATGGATTCCATTATTTGCTATGTGCGCATCGAAAACAGCCTCGGAGTTTTTACAGATGATGCCGATATGATTATTTATGACAGCGTTGCACCAACACTGGAATATTTTAGAGGTACGAAAAATACAGCCGCCACAGATTTTGAGATCGTATCGGATTCACTAGATTATGAAATCACATTTAAAGGCTATGACCTGGAACCGGGACAGCTGGATAGTCTCATTATCACAGAGTCCGTTCTCGATGTGAACAATAATCCTGTCTCTACAAGAGAAACTTTAGTGGCATACGAATCGTCACCGCAGAACGCCCGTATTCGGTTACTGCCCGACTTTGGATATCGCAAATTAACCGCTGTTCTCGTTGACCGCGCCAATCACCGGAGTGGGTCAATATCGTTTCCAGTTCGTCTTAATCCCCTTGAAGTCGCAAACTTTCCAAATCCGTTCAACCCATCAAGCGGCGATGCCAAGATGAGGCAGACAAACTTGATTTTCCCATTAAAAGATGATTCCAAGGTGAAAATTACGATACTCGATCCGTTTGGTAATCTGGTCAATGAATGGGATGCGGAGTGCATTAAAGATTTGAATAGTGGGGATACGAACGAAGACTTGCGATGGGACGGTACGAACGCTAAGGGCGATCCTGTTGCCAGCGGGGGTTATATTTGTATCATCGATGCGTTGGACACCGGCGAACGGCACATGCGCAAAATCGCCGTCATAAAGGAGTAGAAACAGCACGCAACACGCGAGATAGCAACCCTGGAAAATGCAGATGATCAACGTCAAAAAAAGACCAGAACGTACAAAATAATATAATTTTGCTGATGTGAATTTCATCCTGATTTTCCGTGCCAAAAACAACGAGTTGAGCCTTATGCAGAAAAAATTGAGATCTATCCTTCTACTGGTTACAAGCACCCTCTGGACGAGTGCCGTTGGCTTTGCCCAAAAAGGTGATGCCGGCCAGGCCGGCGAGTTTCTCAGGTACGGCGTTGGCGGCCGCGCACTGGGCATGGGACATGTGTTCACCGGCCTGGCTGACGACGCCAGTACGATCTACTGGAATCCAGGTGGATTGATGAATGTGCAACGCGCCGAATTCTCCTCCATGTATACGAACCTGTTTCTCGATTCCAGATATACCTATCTGGCTGTAGCGCTGCCTCGCAGTTTTATGGGACCGCACAACGCCGTCGGCCTTGCCTGGGTTAATCTCAACATGGCTGATTTTGACCAGAGAGATGCCAATAACGAAAGGCTTGGCAGCTTTGACTTTTTCGAACAAGCCTTGATACTATCCGGCGCTCGAGAATCGGTGGGCTCATGGGGAATTCTGAATTATGGATTGAATTTCAAAGCCGTCAACCAGGCGTTTCCCGGCTATATCTCGGAAAATGGCTCTTCAGCGCAGGGCTGGGGCTTTGGCGTGGATATCGGCGCGACCTTTCGCCCGATCAACGCGCCGCTGCTGAAAGTGCTGCCGTTGCGCTACCTGATGCCATTGCAGCTGGGCGTCGCCGTGCAGAATCTACTCCCGCCAAAAATTGGCATTGGTTCGGGAGAAAAGGATAAATATCCGACCGTTTTTCGCTGGGGCGCCAGCTATGCGCTGCTCATGGGCGGCAGTCGCGTCAATGTGCTCTATGATCAGGAGATTTACGCCAAACGCAAAATCGGCCATTTTTTCGGCGCCGAGGCGCTGTTCCCCGAGCTGTTCACCGGCACGCTGCCGAGCTTACGCGCCGGATTCAGCTCTCGCACGTCTTCTCCGAGTTTTGGCGGCGGCATTAAACTGGACTATTTGCAGAGCGCCGCCATTCGCATCGATTTCGCTTATGCACTCAAACCACACGACGCGCTGGATAGCGATTTTCGCCTGTTTTTGACAATTGATTTCGGAAAACACTTTAATGCCCAATACTTTGCGGACCATATTCAACCGGATGGCCCAGATCGTCAGCAAATGCGCTATCATCTCCAGGCCCTGACCCGTTTTATAGAGAATAATGAACTCGCCAGAACATCCGCATGGGCGCTTGCTGATAAATTCGATAGAGCCAATCGCCTGCATTACCTGGAGTTCATCAAAGGCTTGCTGCTGGCGAACGCACTTTATGAGCAGCTCATGGATCAAGTTCGTAGTAGCACCGATCCCGATGTCATCCAAAAGCTACAGTCCCAGGCCAGGGAAGTCGATGCCGAATATAATCGAGTGATTAGCGAAATCGAAAAAGAGCAAAAGCAACCATGAGCAGGGTGACAGCAATTTCCCAACGTGACGGTCACCCATCTATTCTTCATGCTGCTGCTGATATTTTTTAAGATGAACAATCGGTCCCTGCAACGAGAGTAATCAACAGACGAGAAATGATAGTGATCCGGGATTTGGAGGCTTTATAAATGAATAGATATACCAATATATTAATCCTGATGTGCGCATTCTTTATATTTATTTCTACCGCGATGGCACAGATGAAGGATGAAGATTGGCTAAAAGCCGGCGAAACCAAGATTTTCATTGGCGAATACAAAGCCGCAACTGACGAAATCTTGATACGAGTTTCAAAACCGTCACTGCGTTTGCACTATTTAATGGGTATTGGCTACGAAAATCAGCAAAAATGGCCTGAAGCGATAGCGCATTTTCAAAAAGCTGTTGAGATTGATCCTAATAATACGCAAAGCATGATTGCATTATCCTATATGGGCCTGGGTCGGTCTCTGATGGCCAGTGCCAAATATGAACAAGCGATCGAGATGTTTGCAATCGTGACAAAACAGTATTACCGCGAACTTGCATCGGATTACCCACGATATCCGAATTATCAAGAAAGTATTGACATCAAGATTCACAGCATTGCCGATGACGCCCAATTCTTTATCGCCGAGTGCTATGAAAAAATGGGACAGATGCAAAAAGCTCGTGATGAGTACGCCAAAGTGAGCCGTTTCTATCCTTATTCAGCAAAATTGTCGGAAGCGAATAGGAAACTCGCCTCATTGATGGCTGAGTAATTCAAATAATGGCGGAGAATTTATCATGATGATTTTCAAAAAGGAGGGTCAGGTGACTAGTCTGAATAGTATAGTGACACGACTGCTGTTGCTCGCGACTTTGACGGTTTTCATTTCGAATGCAGCAATTGCTCAATCGCAATACAAACTGCACATTGTTGCCGAAATCCCTGAACAAAGACAAACAAACTGGCTTGGGCTGCCGACTCGAGTTGATTTTGTTGTGAGATGGGAGCTCTATGATGTGAGGGATGGCAAACTGGAATCCGGCGATGCCGATGATCTCGAGTACAAAGTATACATGGCTCAAGATGACAGCGCTTTTCAAAATGCGACGCCCGTGAACGTAAAAGGCGAACGCCAGCATATCTTCAAGGGTAATGAGGTCAACAGACAATATTATTTCAAGGTTGACGGCCTGAAAGAGGGTCAAGTCGTGGTGCAATCGGATGTTATTTGGGCTATAGGAGGCAGAGGGCAAAGAGCGGCTGGCGGCGGTGAGAGCGTAAAGGAAGATGATAATCAGTTTCCTGTTCCTCTCTTTTTCCCGGTTGCCGAATTGTTCGAGCTCGCCGGCCGTAAAGTACATGTCTATTCGACATCTTCTTTATTAGGGAAACTATCTTTTACAATGGTATGCTATTTTTTTATCATTGGAATTTTTCTTATTTTCAAAAAATGCATGCCGAATTTATCTTTGGCAAAACTTTTTCCGATTTCTCATACCAGTCGCAGAAAATTGTTCACTCGCAAGCAAACAATCTATAACAACTATCCCTCGCCGCGTTTTGTATTCTTCATCGATGCATGGAAAAAAGTAGTCACCAAATCTCACGATAAGGGGATGGATGCCAAGGTGGGCAACAAGGGCGAAACAGAAGACCTCCATTTTAACTATTTCAAGAAATTTGCCTGGCCCGCACTGGATGTTCTGAGTGATCTGCTCAAATTTGATCCTCGTAAAGACGAAAAAAATGCACTGGTTGAAAAACTTGTCAGCCATTTTGGGCCCGAGGGCGAGTTCGGCAATCTCATGAATGAGAAAATCGGTGTCGGCACCATGTATGAAAATGCGAACCTGAACTGGAATGATGTCGAGAGAGAATTGATCGATCGTAAGGCAAAACCGTTAGACGAGTATCCGACCATCAAAATATTGAGCGCCGGCCTGCAAAATCATATTGTCAATGGCGTCAGCTGGCAAAAGGTGTCGGAGGAAGTCGACCGGGCAGTGCAAAACAGGATGGATTCCGAGATCGAAAACCTGCACAGCAACTCTGCCGTCGAGTGGCTGTGGAACATGGGCGCGATGGCGCCGCTCCTCGGTCTCTTTGGAACAATAACCGGTATCTCCAGGGTATTTGAAAATATCAATAAAAATATGACGGCCGAGATCACCCAGGCAAAATTGATCAATTTGTTGTCCGGCGGAATTTTCGAAGCGCTCTACACCACTATTTATGGCCTCATCGTCGGCATCATTTTGATGTTGCTTTACTATGGTTATAAAAATGACCTCGAGTGGATTAAGAATCAATGGCAGTCGATCTATGTGCTTATAACTGAAAAAATGTAAGTTCTCTCTGTATGCGTTTACGGGAAATCCCATGGCTATAAATCATTTTTCAAAGGAACTGATTGAGCGCGAGGTGGAACTGCCCACGCTGATCGATGTGGTTTTTTTACTGCTTATCTTTTTCATCGCTTCGCTGACATTCGCCACCCAGGGCGAAAAGAAGCCGGCGCCGAGTGATCAGAAGGAAGAATTCAGCTTGCCCAAAGCTAAAGGCCGCGTCCTGCAAGACGGCTCAATGCAATTGACCAATCTGCTCTTTCAGATCGAGAACAAAATGCGGGCGGATTCGTCATACGTTAGAGTCGTCTATGTTCTATGGCCGGATGGGGTCAAGAAAATGTCCGAAAACGAACTCCTGGACATCATCAAGCAGAACCTAGAGCAAGAGCAGGCGGATTCCACTTGTTTCGCGACTTTTCCGCCGGATTATTTAAAAATGAGCTATTTTGAGCAGGAACAGTTGCGAGCCTTTCAGCTCATCCGCGATAACATCAGGAAATACCATGAAAACGAATTGGCGCACTCGGCATCAAAATTGGCCAATACCATCGAGATTCGGGCGACACGTGAGACGGAGTTTCGCATCATCAGCTATATCATGCAGCAGTGCAGCGAATTTGATGACGATATACCCAAAGTGACGTTCCGGGTCATGGCGCCGGACGAAACGGAAACAGGGGAGGGGTGAAAGGAATGACTTTAAAAATATTGGCTGCCGACAAAAGAAAACCTCAACTCCACTCGCTCATCGATATGTCCTTCATCTTGCTGCTGTTCTTTCTCGTCACCAGCATGATTGTGCAAATGAAAGAAAAAGAACTAAAGCTCTCCATTCCGACACCTAAAAATGAACCGGGACGAGCGCAGATATTTGTCCAGCTCATTGACGAGCACCGTTTTTTATATATCGACCAAAGCGCCAATTCTATAGTAGAGCAAGTCAACACAAATTTTGGCTTTCAGTCGCAAAGTTGGCGGAATGAGAGAATAATCAGCCGCTTCATACAGGAACGAGCCTCTGATAAAAACGGCATTTTGACGAAATTGGCCGCCTTGAAAGACCAGGCGCTGAAAAATCCGGAAGCTAGGTTTTTTATCCTGATCCGTTGCCCGGATGAGATCCCCTATTATCACATCATCGACCTCGTTCAGGCGGTTGCCGGCGCCTCGAATATTCAGTATGGCTGCGTCGGCGGTTCCCTAGCGGATCTACAAAATGCCACAAGTATCAGGATTGCGATTGTGACCGACAGGTACGGGATCAGAAGTGAGAATCTTGTCATCAATTTTTAACTCTGAAAATTTGATTGCGGATAACTTATGAATAGCTCAGGTGCGCCAAAAAAAAATAGCATAAAGATCTCGACTCTACTACCTTTTCTGCTCATCCCGGTATTGGTAGTTGCCGGGATTTATCTGTTTCAATACTATAGCCTGCACTATGACTATATTCAACCGACGCCTTTTTCGCCGCCCGATTCGCTTGAAATTCCGATGCGCCCCGGCGTGCAGGGAATTGTGATCTCTGGCCCCGAAATTAAAGATTTACTTTTTGAAATCGATATGACGGCAGCCGGTATTCAGCCCATTGTCTGGGAAGAGCTGAAAAAGATGGTGCAGACGGCGCAAATCATTGTCCAGGCGAGGGTCTCTCCTAGTGGTGATTTGCAGTTCAATTACAATAGCGATGTCAAGGATCTCGGCTATCCGGATGCCGGCCAGTATATTGCAAATCGCATCAGCACATGGAAGTATAAAAATACGAAAACCGGCCCGATCCGCTTTAAATTTGACATCGGCGCAGTCGGGCATCAATTGACCGTCGATCCGGGCAGTCTGCAAAAAAAGAGTGGAATTGCTGAAAAGATAATGGTGAAAGACGGAACTTTGTACTATATCCCCGGATTGAAGAATAATCAAGTCAGTTTCAACAGAGTTGATTTTTAAGGCAGAGCAGCAGCTATTTTTGAGGACAATATGACAAAGACAGCTCGATATATGGCGATACTATTCTTGTTATTCTCCGTATGTATCACAGCATATTCGCAAGATTTGACCAGCAGCGGGTGGATGGAAGCCTTTATCAATGGTGATTTTGAAGCCGTCATTGCGCAAGTCCCGGTCTGTATTGAAAATCTTGACTGGGACCTGCAGGGAATTCCGATCTATTTCCTCGCGGAGAGCCATTATAATCTTGCTCTGTCAGAATCCAATGTGCAAAAAGCCGTCTCTCACCTGCAGGCCGCGCTGAAAAATTTTGACAGCTGTTTGCAGCATGCTGATCTCAAAGTCAGTAATAATCGACATTGCGCTCTGTATCGAAAAGGCTGGACCCACTATCGCCTGGCTGAGGCCGGAAGTGGTGATGCGAGCAAATCCTATCAAGACGCCTATATAACCTTTTCCCAGGTTGAGAGGACAGCCGGTGAAAATATCCCCCTTTACTGTGACTATATGGCGGGCGATGCCAGATTCCGCCAGGCTGTGCTCGAAACTTATTCTGCCTTTAGCAGAGTGCTGATCGCCGCCGAAATAAATGCCGTGCTTGGACTGTTAAATGATGCCTCGCGCAAATTTTCATCGGTGATCAACCAGCCGCATGCTTTGACCGACCTCAAAATTGCCGCGCGCATCCGGCTCAAGGATATTGACCATCACATGGCGAAAATCTATCAGAACGTCGATCCGGCTGTCTTTGAAGCGATGAACAAGCCGGCCGTGGCATCATCGGCTGAGGCCGTCGCACATTATTTGCAGAGAGCAAACTATCTCGCTGACGTCTCCATGATACCGGCCGAAAAAAGTGCAGCGATTGAACCGGTTCTCTTTTACTCCGATGCCATGAACGCGCTCGATCTCTATCTCTCCACTCCGTCAAATGAGCAGCTCTCCTTGAATTTTAGCGGAAAAATAGACAAGGTTCCGGACGATCCCTATAGTGCAGAAAAAACATTTCGCAAGGGAAATCACGCTCAAGCCAAGGAGGTGTTGAAAACCGGTCCCTTCCAGGAATTGACAACGAACAAAAGTTATTACGCCCAGGTGGCCAATGTCATCCCCGAGGCTTCCTACTGGTTCGGTTTTGTCAAATCCGTGCTCGATCCCGATGCGGCGCTGCCCGATTTTAATGCCTATCTCGAAAAGCTCGGTTCCGCTCCGCTGAATATACGGCAACAGATTCTCAGAGAAGACGCCGAATTGCGCAAGTACAGTCTGGATTTGGAGCGGATCATGAAAATCACTTCTGCGAGCGTGAAAAGAGAGCAGCTGGCAACCCTCAGGACGCAGGTAGAAAGAATGCAATGCAGAATAGCGCTCAACCAAACAGCCAAAGAGCAGCTGCAGCAACGTATCGACATTATGATTCAGATCAGCGGCGGCGGCAACAGAGAGGACATTGCCGGCAGAATTTTCAGCAATATTCTCAATGGAAATGTGCAATTGGCGGAGCGGCTGATGCAAGAATTGCTGCCGCAAGCGGCTTCGACCACGGGTGAAAATAGAGATGCGTACCTGCGCGTTCTTGATGTACTCTGCTACATCCTTAACCAGAATCCGAATATATCAAATTTTTATTACGGCATCGTTCGATCTCTCCAGGCTGAAATCACCCCGGATGAAGAGAAGAAGAAGAAACTTTTTCGCGACTCGGCAGATTTCTTGAAAAGCATTATAGATGAGTATGCCGTGGAAGCGAAATACATTCGAGCTCGCTCGCTCTTTTTTGCCCGGGACTATGACGATGCCAACAAGCTCCTCGCCCAGCTGATCAATGAAAATGCCAGCATACGGGCGCTATTCTATCTCGGCGAATCGTTCCGCGTCAATAATAATGGCGTCGCCGCCAAACGATGTTACCAGGTCATCAAGGATCGCACCGAAAATGCTGCCGGCGCCACGTTCTGGCTCAATAATGCCATCGCCGCTATGAATACGGCCAATAATGAAGGTGATGACGGCGTACTGAAAGGCGTGAACATCGGTGGCGTCACTTATCCGGACCCATTCCTGAGGGATGAAGATGGTAATCTCACTTCCTATGAGCTTTTGGCGGATTCCCGATTCTTGCAGACGATGCGGGCACGTGAGGCAAGAGATATGCTCAAAAAGTTCGGCTTGCCAAAACGCACCCTTTATCCGTCGCCGAATCAGCTGGTGAAATCGCAGATAGTCGCTGAAGGTGTGTTTCCGAACATCACGGCGGTTCCCGATGAGCGCCGCGGCGATATCACCGCCAGTCTGCATCTGATTCTGCTGACGCAGGCCGGCGATGACTTAAACGCCTACCGCATCGCCCTGAATGATGAAATTATGGCTACGACCGATGATGGCATCTATGTCAAGGAAAAGATCAACTGCAATGATTCGGTGACCATTCGCGTCGAACGCTCCGGCTATTATCCGTTCATTGAGGAGCACTTTTTTCATTCGGCGGGAGTAGATTCGGTCTTTGTTGTGCCGACGCGCGCCATCCAGTTCATCCCTCCGGGCAAGGGCAACAAAAAGGATGCAGTCATTCTGCCTGGCCGTCTGGACGGCAACATGATCCTGAATTCGGTCGGTAAGGAATTGCCGGAAAAGTCGGGACTGTTCAAGGATCTAAATGCCGACCCCTCTCTGCGGGATTACGCCTTTCATCCGCAACTGGACGCCTATCTCATTGTGGACGCGGCGAACAACCAGATTCTGCGCGCGCCAACTCCGGACACCAAAGTGAGAGATGCGAGTCCGTTCGTCCTGGATTTTGGTAAAATCCCCGACTCTCTCAACAGCCCGGAAGGCATTGCCGTCGACAGCGATGGGAATGTCTATATAGCCGACTGGGGCAATCACCGCATTCTTGTTTTTGATATGGACGCCAAATTGAAGAGCTCCTTTGGCGCGTTCGGCAATCAGAATACGAGGGGCAGTGCACCGGTTTTCGCCTTTCCCACCCGAATTGCCGTCGCTGAAGACTCCGAGGGTTTCACTTTTAATGGCAAGAGCATCAAGGGCGACAAGCTCATCTTTGTCGCCGACCGCAATGGTGTGCATTTGGTCGACGAACGCGGCAATTATTGGGATTCTGTCATCCCGTCGAGTTCAAGACTCGCTGCCGGCTCTTTTTACGGCATCAAAGCAGAAGGTTACGGGAGTAGTGTGACATTGAAGGTGGCGGACCGGCAGAACGGCGGCGTGCTGGTCTACAAAGGCAGTCAATAATAACTCGATTGGCCATCCAGAAATCGCATCGAACGCCAAATCTTGTTTTTGAACAGAGTAATAATGTTTTTGGCTGGCGCTAAAAGCCGCGCGATGATCTCGGTGGTTTAACGTACTCATTTCCCGCAAGAAGTAAAAATATCAATCGACCGCCCACAATAGCCACTCTACCGGATCCATGTCCTCTGGGCGCGGTTGGTTGAGCGTGGGATATTTATTCTTGAAATCCGAGCGCGGCGTCGGTACAAGCTCCAATTCGTCCAATTTATAGCCCAATACATACTGCGATGCCTCAAATAAACGGGATATGACTTTGGGACGTCCGGGCTCCCATCTGTTGATCAATCTTAAATCCCAGCGCCGAATCGCGCCGTCTTCCGAACCCGAAAGTAAAGTTTCCCCGTCCGGGCTAAAAGCGACGCAATTGACCTGCCTGACATCATCGCGCCAGCGGGCGCGCTCGCGTCCCGTCGCGACATCCCACAAACGGATGATATTGCCGGATACTGCCACCAGCATCGAACCGTTTGGACTGAATGCCACTTGCACGACCTCGCTTTCATGGCGGGGAAAGGTCTTCCATTCGGTCCCATCCGAGACGTCCCACAATATGATCGTACCATCAGCCGCACCGGACGCCAGACGACCGTCGGCCGCAAAGTCGAGAGTTAAAACTTTGTCTTTGTGGCCGATCAACTGTCGTTGAACCTTGCCGGTTTTTGCTTCCCAGATTATGATCGTATTGTCCGAGGAGGCAGACGCGATCAAAGTGCCATTTTGGTTATAAACGATATCATTGACATGATCCGTATGCTCACGCATTGTCATTTGATCTTGAGTTGAGACATCCCATAATACTATCGTCCCGTGAATGTAGCCGGCTGCCAGATGAGTGCCATCCGGACTGAAAGCAACGCTCAAAGCCTGGCTGGTGTTTCCCTGCAGAACGCGCTTTTTGCCGGTTTCCACGTCCCATAGCAGGATTTCAGCGTCCTTTGAACTCGAAGCGAGCGTTTTGCCATCCGGGCTGAACGTCACGTGATAGACATCGCTCCTATGGCGTCCCAGCTCGCGTGAATGACCCGACTCGAAATCCCACAACAGAATTCTCTCATCCGTCGAACCTGACGCCATCATGTGACGATTTCGTGGATTAAAAACGATCGTCGTGACAGCATGAGTGTGGTCGCGCGCATGATCCCACTGACTATTTTCGCCCAAATCCCACCGCTTGATGGTCTTATCGCTTGACCCTGACACCAGAACCGGTCCGTCGTCGCTGAACGCCAGGCTCACAATTTCGCTGCTATGAGCCCGCCATGAATAGATCAATTTTTCTGTGCTGATGTGCCAAAGATTTATTATTCCGTTTCTCGTTCCCGCGGCGAGAAGACGATCATCTGAATTGAAAGCCAAGCTCATAACATCATCGGTTTGACCCCCCCAGGTATCTGTCTTAGTCCCTGTTGGCACATCCCAAAATATAAGTGAATTATCTTTTGATGCTGATGCGAGGCGACGAGCGTCAGCGCTGAATGCAAAACTGAGAATATCATCCTCATGGCCAGGAAGCGAGCGGAGCCTTGCGCCGCTGATCCCGCTCCATAATGTGATCTCTTTGGAGCCATAGCCACCGAGAGAGGCGATAACTTTATCGTTGCTTACAGCGATCTGCAAGACATGATTATTCGGTCTTAACAAAGGTTTTCCTACCTCGCCGCTGGCAGTATCCCAAAATTTTATTTTATAATCCTTTGTTCCGGCAACAAACGTGCGCCCATCCCTGCTAAAAGCTGCGCATAGGATATTCTCTCGATTGCTTAAAATCACTCTTTCTCGGTTTGATTCTGGCATCCATAATTTCACATCCCCACCTGCTATATTTGATAGAGCTGCAATGATGTTGTCTGAACTCAAGCCTATCGATAAGAGAGTGTTTTGATCTGGAATAAAATCGGTTTCTAAAGGTACTAGGGTGCTTTGAGAAAATGCGGGATTCGCCAGGAGTCCCCATGAGATCGGCAACGAATCTTTTCCCGCCACCTTTTGATTCAAGGCGGCTAACGTGTATAGCCATACTTTTTGCGGATTCGGTATGCCCGTTTGAGGATCCTTCTCGAGGAAGGCGCCGGCCTTTTCTTCAAAACTTTTCGCCACATTGTAATTCGCTCGCAACCATTGGTGGGTGACGGACCATATCCAGAAAATGAGAATGATGGCGATGACGGGTGCTATGAGCTGGTAGATACGCTGGCGCTCTTCACGGCGTTTTTTCTTGAGCTGTTCCTCATTTTCCGCATCGTTTTTCTGCCGGCTTTTTTCCAGATATTCCAGCACGATGATTCTATTTTCTTCCGCCTCGCTCTCTTTGTCGGTATATTGTGCCGCCCAGCTTTTATCCGACGCGAGAATGTTTTTCCATTTGATGGCATACAAAAGATCACTGCCGCTGAGCAGGCTGCCGCCACGAGTCGAATGTCGCCTGGCTCGCCGGACGATGTCTTTGTAATCTTTAACGGCTTCCGCTTCTTCGTCCACCCAGTTTTTTAAACGATCCCAGTTTCGAATCAGACTTTCGTGTGCAATGTCGACTATCGGATCTCTATCAATATTCGGCGGAAAGAGGACAAGAAAATTTCTTTGCTCATCGCGAAATCTCTTGATGATCGGCAGCAATTCGGCCGGTTCGACATTACAGATGGCGGCCAATTTTTTATAATGTGTCGGACGCCGAATTCGGCGCTTTTCAGGATCGACCATGGTGAGCGCTTGAAACATCTTTTTCGCCAACACTCTTTCGTCGCCATCGAGTTCCTGGTAGGCTTCTTCGGCGTGCTGATCAAGGGCTTTATAAATGGTTTGGGCTTTTTCATAATGTTCAATGTCGAGCATGTCGCTGCTGTTCTGTTGCCAGAAGAACCAGGTGCGCATCAGTACATGCTGCAGCACCGGCAAATCGTCGCGGTCGTTGCCGCTCTCGTTTAGCAGACGATCCAGCAATCGCGGCGCGATGGCGGCATTGGCCGTGTGCACAGGCCCGGCGATGGCCTCGCGACGTTGTTCGCGAGTGAGTCGGGGCACCAGATACTGGCTGCGATTCATCGCCTGCGGCAGACCGGCGAATGCGTCGCAATCTCCGATGTAATCGGAGCGCATGGTGAGACATATGTAAACCGGATAGTCGGTCTGGGCTGACAACTGCAGCAAGAGCGCGACAAAGGCGGCAGCGTCTTCGCGCTTTGCAGGATCATCCGTGTAGAGGCCAAAACGAAAGAGTTCTTCGAATTGATCGACAAGGATGAAGAGATTGGAATCTGCACTGTTCAGGTGCGGGACGATAAAATTGAGCAGGGATTGGCTGCCGTAATCGCGAATCTCTCTGGCAAAACCCTGGCATTTTTGCACATCAGCATCAAACACTTGGCATAATGTGGCTGCCAGATTATCAATGGGGGAATCTCCGGGTTTCATGCGGGCAACGTGCCAGAGATCGCGGTCTTGCACGAGAAAACCCGCTTCGAGATGAGGGATGAGGCCGGCGCGGATGAGGCTGGATTTGCCGCAACCGGAGCTGCCGACAACAGCCAGAAAGCGGGTGTTGTGTAAACACTGCAATAACTCCCTGATCTGCTGGTCGCGACCAAAATAGTAAATACTGTCCTCAGATTCAAATGGACGTAACCCGACAAACGGGACGAGTTGATTTGCCCTCATGCATGTCCCCGGCATGTCTGCAAAATGGGTTGTACGATATTCGGATGGATTTCCGATGACTGTCGATTGTCAAGATATTCAATGTGAAAAAATGGCGGAAGCGTTTCGAAATCCGGCGTTATTGTGCTGTTGGGCAGCATGAACACAAAGCAGCAGCGAAACTTTGATTTGCCTGCGGTGACAAATTGTTTTGTAATAGATTCAGCTGTTTTTTTAAGGCGACCGAGCACCCATGTGGGAGTCACATTGCCGAACAGTACGACGAGCGAGCTGGCATATGACAGATACTCTTCCAGCATGTTCAATGTTTGCACAGGATTTATGGATTCCTTGGTGATCTCGACATCGAGTCCATAACTCGCCAAAATATCCGCCAGCCTGAACGCATATCTTTGGTCTTTCTGATGCGTATCGACAAGGATGGATTCTTCAACTGCTGCCGTCTTGATAGCCGCTTGCATATTTTGCAGCTTTTCAGCGACGATCTGCAGAAATTCTGTTTTACCTTTTTGGACCAGTTCAAATTTATCTCCGCGTCGATCGTCCGTCTCCAGGGATTTAATGAATTCACCATAAGACTGATCGACGATATCCTCGCATTTGACGCGATCCGGAATCCAGACGAGCTGACTGGTACGCGAGTTCAGGCCGATATTGAATTGAGCCCGCGGATAGGTTGTTTCCTCTTCGCCCGGGATTAGTCGCCCGGGCCATTGATCGAACATGTGAATTGACAACTGCGAATTGGCAATCGCTTTTTGTACAGCGCGGCCATGCTCGGACGAAGTGAATGGAGGCGGCAATTCACTCACGACCTTTATGCCCTGCGACTGTAATTGCTGAAGCAGATGACGCTTCTCGGCAAATAAACTATCGGCAACATCAGCCAGGTAAATTGAAACATTTTTCGACTCTTCTGCCGGCGTTTCGACGGTCATTTTGGGAAAAGTCGCGAGCGTCTCATCCAGTGCATCGACGATCCGGCGCATTTTGCTGGCAAATTCTCGCCCGTCGTCCAGGACGGGTTCGCCGATCCTGTCACTGTTTTCAGGAGCGTCGTGCATGCTGAATCCCTTTGTGCCCTGGAATTCTGCGGGCCATTTGCTGTAAGGGATATTTCGCAAGAGCACATTGAAAAGCCGAGATTGGCGTTGCAAAACAAGTCCATAGGAGGTGTGGGCATGTTGGCAAAAGCATTGATATTCCTGTTGACAATATCTCGATTCGATATACCGTTTCGAGTTTAAGGCGAGAAAAATTGCCGAATTTTTTATGGCCAGTGCGATCTCTTCATCGAACACTGTATTTTCATTCAGCTCGGTATCACGCCAAATTTTTATTTTGTTGCGACCATGACGGCGGTCGAGGGCTGCTTGCAGTTCCTCGTGAAAAATATCCACCCAGCCATCCTTGCCCCTGGCATGAATGTTATCGTCGTGCGAATAGCTAATGAAAATATCATATTCAAATCCCGCTACGTAAGCCACAACACACTCCCCTTTTCATTCATTTGTCACTTTACGATGCAGAAAAAAAATGATTTCGTATACTTGCAATTTGCCCGTGGTTTCCGCGCTCGGTGGAAGAATAGCCGTCATATTTAATTACGCAAAAAAATCTGGACTGCAGACGATTTCCCGAATGCACGCGGCCGCCATTTTTTACTGCTTGCGAGAAAAAATTGCTGAAAAAACTACTTTTTTACTCATGATATTAAACGATAACGCCATTTGGTTTAATGCCAATGCATCGCTCTAAAAAGATGATCGGAAATTTAACCAGACAAAGTACTAAAGTGAGTTTGAAAACATCCAAAACTAATTTAAGAACTTTTTCTATTTGCGCAAGCAAAAATCAACGAAATCAAAAACAAATGAAAAAATCTGCAAAAAAATGGCGTACTGCTGATGGTCCAGCCGGTCACGGCAATGTCGTCGCCTTCGCGGCGTCCAGCAGCGAGCTCCGTTGCACAATCACATTCCCCATTCCCGTCGCCTCGGCGGGCCCGGCGATCACTTCCAGTCCTGTCTCCTCGGCGGTCAACCGATTCAACAGCCGATTTTTCGCGCCGCCGCCGACAATGTGCAGACGCTGCACTGGCTGCGGCAGCATGCTGTTCAGACTGTCGAGCACCTGCTTGTATTTGCGCGCCAGACTTTCGAGGGCACAGCGGATATACTGGCCTTTGCTTGCCGGAACGGGCTGGCCGCTATCGCGACAGTATTTCGCAATGGCGGCGGGCATGTTGATTGGATTGGTGAATACACCATCGTCCGGGTCGAGATGGCAGGGTGAGGGCCCGGCCGCTTCAGCCAGTTCGGTGAGCTCGTCGTAGCTCAGCTCCTCACCCCCCTTCGCCCAGTCGGATCTGCAGCGCTGCACCAGCCAGAGACCGGCGACATTTTTGAGGAAACGGATCGTGCCATTGACGCCGCCCTCATTGGTAAAGTTGTTGGCGAGCGCGGCGTCGTTGATGATCGGTTGCGGCGATTCGACGCCGATGAGCGACCAGGTGCCGGAGCTGAGATAGGCCCAGTTGTCACCAGTGGCCGGCACTGCCGCCACAGCGCTGGCCGTATCATGACAGGCGGGCGCCACGACAGCGACTCGCGGCAGTCCGGCTTCTTCGGCGATCTCTTGCCGCAGTTGTCCCAGACGCGTGCCGGGCGGCACAATCTCGGGCATGATGTGCAGAGGCAGCTGCAGGCGCTCGAAAATCTCTTTCTCCCAGGTTCGGCTCCAGGGATTCAAAAGCTGCGATGTCGAAGCGATGGAGTATTCCGAAACCATCTCACCGGTGAGAAAATAGTTCAATAGATCGGGGATGAACAGCAGTTTTTCCGCCACCTCGAGCAGCGGGTTCTCCTCCTCCACCAGCCGCAAAAGCTGGAATATCGAGTTGAAGGCCATGAACTGGATGCCCGTCTTTTTATAGAGTTGTTCACGCGGGATCCGTTCAAAGGCATGGCGCATGGACTCGGCGTTCATGTCGCGATAAGCATAGGGATTGCCGAGCAGGACGCCGTGGCGGCCGATCAGACCAAAATCCACTCCCCAGGTATCGACGCCGAGGGAGCGGATGTCGCGGTGTCCGGCTTGCGCTGTCCTGGCAAGACCGATCTTGATTTCATCAAAGAGCTGCAAAATATCCCAGTGATAGTGGCCGTTGAGGTGCACCATGCGATTGGGGAAGCGGTGCGTCTCTTCGAGCCGCAGCCCCTCTTTTTCATAAATGCCGACAAGCGCGCGACCGCTGGAAGCGCCGAGATCAAAGGCGAGATATTTTTCAAGTGCCATGAGAGTCCTTCTTCAGCTATCAACTTGTAAAGGGCAGCGGGAGATTAAAAGGAGCTGACAGATATAACATGAAACGGTCCCATCCACCTCGACGGATTTCATTCGCCTTCTTCTGCAATGAGACGTTCGATCATCTCTCCGATGCCCGAAGCACTGAGACCGTCGCCGTCGCCAAACATCGGCGCCGGAATGCGATATCTTCGCAACTCTTCCACATTGCGAATCAGGCGGAAAATTGCCTCGTCCTTGATATACTCATCATCGGGACGGCGAGTAAAGTAAGAGATGACGTTATCATAAAGATGGATCATGCGTTCGGCGTACTGCAATTCCTCGTCCAGCTCCTGGATGCGCAACTGCAGGGTTGCCGGCAGGTTCTCTGCCAGCAGCTCATCCATGAGAAATCGCGCCTCAAATATGAGGTGGTACGTGCTCTCCCACAAGTTATTAAAGTCGATGGAGGTGGTCGATGTCCCCTCGACGAAGCGCTCGTTCATTTTGATGAGCCCTGATCCGGCGCTTGCCGCGTCTTTCAGGCCGGCATAGTCTCGCTGCGGCAAAAAATAGCGCCACGTCGTGATGGTCGACATGGCCAGCTCAAGTCGTTCCATATAGTCTTCAACAGTCTTGGAAACTCCAGGATAAAACAGGGTGAAAAATTCCTGTTTCAAGGTGTCCGTCGCCACATGCGCATCCCATGTCTGACGGGCGAATTGATAATTGGTGAGGACCTGAACACCGCTGCGGCGAAATCGAACATGTTGGAAATTGATGCCTCGCACGCCCAGATCCGCAAAAGCCGGTATGTCATTTGACATGGTGTTGGAGGGCAGGACGGGGAGGTTGTGAAAATAATCGGCATTGTAATTCTCGGCGATATTGATGTCGCCATCGTACAGCTTTTGCTTTCCCAGCCAGCCCCAGAGGTTTTTGGCAAACCAGATATTGATGTCCATGCACTTACTGTCAATGATGAGATGATTGAAACAGCGCGGACCGGTGAACAGAAAAACAGCGCTGTACTCCGTGGCAAAATCTTTTGGCACGGCGATGGTCGGAGTGGCGAGCGCTGAATTTTGTGCATAGCCGTGGATGTAAATCCGTCGATGCAAAGTATCATTTTTGCGAGCTTTTGTGATTGCTTTGTTCACATGGTACATGAGATACAGGAGTTTGTCCCCGTCGTTGCCCATTTGCCGGCATTTTTGACATGTACACCAGATATCGGGCGACCACAAGTCGACGATGTCGCACGTCTTCCATTCGCCATAACAGAGTTTGTCGACAATGGTCTGCGAAAATTCCCTGATGGCCGCCGGATAGGAGAGGCAGATGTGGGAATAGCCTGCGGCGACGCGACGGTGATCCGAGGTGTCCTCTTCGATGCCAAACCATTCCGGATGCGCCTCGACATAGGTGAGTTTATCATCCTTGTTTAGATCACCCTTGAAAAACTCGCTGATGATGTAGGGATCCATCGGATATTGATCATCACCCTGAAAGAGAGGATGATTATAGCGATACTGATATTGCGGTTTGAGCAGTGTGGTAAAGACGTCCTTGCGTCCCGTATTGAGCAATATGCCGCGCTGCTTCAAGGCGCCAATATCGTTTTGCAGATTGGCAAAGAGATTGAGGCGATTACGGCCCATCCATGCAATGAACAGACTGTCCGCAGGTGCGTCGCGGCGTTGTGAATCGATCCAAAAGCCGCGGATCTTGAAAGATGGCGCAACATAGAGATGCATGTTGTAAATGCCGACTTTTGCATAATGCGGAATATAGTCGCCGTTTATATCCGGTGCGAACCAGCGAACGCCCCAGCGGCTCAGCAGCTCATAAACAGCATAGAGAACAGCGATGGACGAGCGACCTGACAGCACCAGGCCTTGATAGCTATCCAGAGAAAAGGAATCGATGCGCAGCGCCTGATCGCCCGCTGATCGATGCTTTCTCCATGCCCGCCTGATCTGTTTGCGCACTTTGGTAAAATCATCGTGTTGCGGGGCGCCGAGAAACAGCAGATTACCCGAGTCAGGAATGGAATCCAGATCAACGACAGGGATATGGCTTTTGGGCACGCCGATGATGAGACTGAGGTAGTGCTGCAATTCAATGGCCGCCAGGGCCAGACGACAAATGTCATCATCCTGCGTATCGGCATCGAACCAGTCAATGGTGTCATGGGCCGCACAGGCGTGCTGAACGGATGGATAATCGCCCAGATCCAGGACAATGGTGCAGGGCACGTTGCGATCGATGAGTTCAAATAGCTGTTCTTTTGGCGCGCAGGAGAAAAAAAGCAGGGCACAGGCGAAAATCACTCTCAATCGACTGGCCATATCCGTACCTCTTCATGGTTGATGACAGGGAAGACTCGCAGTCTGAGGCTCGTCGATGGACAAGCTACGATTGAAAAGATAATGAATTTCCCCAAATGTTGCCAGGGAAATTTCCAATGTTGTCACTGTTTGATATAGCGCGCGACTTTGTCCAGTTTGCGATCAACGTAAATCTGCAGCGCCCCGACAATTCCGTGTGAACGTAGCAGCTTTTGGAACCGGGATCGAATTTCAGCGATAAAACTTTCGAGGTCGGCATAATCCTGCGGCTGCATGGCGTTCAGTATCTTTTGAAAAGAATGGACGCCAAGCAATTCATTCTTAAAGGTGGCCAGATTTTGCATGAATACATTTTGCGAAATGTCGCCATGCTCCAGTCCTTGTGAACATTCCTGGATGAGATGCTCAATGTCCGTCGACAGGTCCTCGAGCTCCATATGCAAAATCGTCAGATAGTTTTGATTTATCGCCCGCATGCCAGCCCTCCGTCTTTATTCGACTGACAAATGAACGGCCATAGTTGCCTGCATTTATAATAACAGCAGGCGAAGCTTTCAGCTTCCCGGCGGCGCGAGAAATTCGTCATCGATTGTCAGCCCGAGCTCCCGGGCTCGCCTGATGTGTTCCTGCGCCTCGTTCGTGCGTCCGAGATTGTGATATTGAATCGCCAGCGCATAATGGGTGCGCGCATTTTTCTCATCGGATTGCAGGGCGCGCTGCAGAAAGGCGATGGCTTGTTCATACTCCTTTTGCTCGCCGCGGAGCAGTCCCATGCCGTAGAGCGCCTCGGCCTGGTTGGGATTCAGTTCAAGCGATTGCTGCAAGAATAGCTCGGCTTCTGTGAGGAGTTTTGTCTTGATGTAAACGAGACCCTGCGCAGCAAGGAAAAGAGAGTTGTCCATTGTCAATGACGCTGCCGTTTGGTACTCTTCAAGGGCCAGGTCCCATTGACCGACGAACTCTCTCTGTTTGCCGGTGAGATAATGGCTGAAGGCGCGCTCATAGTCAGCTTCGTCAAACCGCTGCAGAGAATCCAGCACCCCGGCATAGAGTTCGTGGAAATCGATATGATTGCGGTTGAGCTCTATGGCCTTTTGCAGGTGCAAAGCGGCGTCGGCAAAATCCTCTTGTTGAGCCAATACATCGCCGTAAATGAAATGAACGACGGCATCGTCCGGATTCATCGCGGCAGCGCGTGCGAGCGATGAGCGGGCGAGCTCAGTTTGACCAAGAGCGAACTGAATTTGACCTTTCATCGCCACGGCTCTGGCCAGGTTCGGTGAGAAGCCAAGCGCCTGATCGCACGCCTCCTCCGCCCAGCGCAGAGAATCGGACGCAAACAAGCTGTGCGCTTGATTGAGTCTGGCCTGCGCCAACATCCGGTTTGCCCCCAGGCGATCACCCTTGTTTTGATAGATGAGGGCGAGGTTTTCGTATGGCTGTACGAGCAGAGGCTGAAGAGCAATTGCCTGTTCAAAATCTTTTTTCGCTTCATCCAGTCGTCCGATGAGCAGTTTTGCCTTGCCGAGATTATTGAACATCATGGCGTAATCGGCGGCCAGCTGTGAGACATCAACGCAGCCGCTGAACAGATCGCTGACGCCCTGTGCGAGCTGCCCTCCCTGGGCGAAATAGCGCGTCTCCATATAGTGCGGATAGAGCTGCAGCGCTTTTTGATAGGCCAGCTGCGCTTCAGCGGGATTGTCTTTTTCAAGAAAAGCATTGCCGAGACTGTTATACACGAGCGCATAACTGGAATCGAGCGCAATGGCTTTGCTGAAAGATTTGAGCGCCAGATTTGTTTGCCCCAGCGACATGTATATGTTGCCGCGCTGCAGATAAAACATGGCGAATGTGCTGTCGATTTGAATGGCGCGACTGATATAATTGAGAGCATGCGCCGGATTATCCACTTTGTCGAGCGCGATGGAGAGATTGAACAGCACCGGTGACGCTGTGCTGTCGATTTTTAAAGCGCGATAAAAATCATCGATTGCGCTGTCGTATTGTTGCTTGTTCACCAAAATGAGCCCGTGGTTATTGAGCGCGCTGATCATGGCGGGATCAAGGCGAAGGGATTTTTCATAATACGCTTGCGCCTGCTCGAGGTCGCACTTGCGCGCAAAGCAGTTGCCCAGATAATAGTAGACAGAAGCATTGGAAGGCTTGAGCTGTGCCGCGCGAGCGAAATTTTCAATGGCCAGGTTCAACTGGCCTCGTTCATAATAATAGGCGCCTGAATTGATATAATGGGAGTCTTGGTCCGGTTGCAGCTGAACGGCTCTTTTAAAATGCGCTTCCGCTTTACGATATTGCTGCGTCCTTTCATATATTTGCCCTAAAAGGGAGATGGCGTCGACAAATGCGGGATCGCGCTGCAGAGCTTGTTCGGCTGCTGTCTCGGCGAGGGCGTACTGTTTTTGCGCTAAATAGATGTATCCCATATTGGAGTATGCGCGAACGTATGCCGGCTGCAGACGAATGGCCGTCTGATAGTAATAGAGCGCCGAGTCCAGTTGGCCGTTTTTATGAAACGCCACTCCCAGATTGGTCTGTTTTTGCGGATCATTGGGGGCTATGGCGGCGGCCTGGCGAAAATAAAAAACAGCCTGCGCGTTATCGCCGGCATTCAAGGCCGCTTCGCCTTTTTCAGCATAGTAGGACGCGGAACTTGAGAGCAGTTGCTGAATGCGTTGCTCCTCCTCTTGCCGGCGTTTTTCGCGGATTCCGCCGCAGCTGAGAAAAAAAAGCAACACAAAAATGAAAGCAAGTCGACTAGCCATGCTGATCCTTTCTTTGAAAAACAACTTTGAATGACGGCGATGCAAACAATCAATGACGCGACTGCGAATGGTTGCTTATGATATTATAGCCAAGTTCGACACAGAAACAAAGTCAATTATTAATCTGGCCATTAATATTTATGCAGCCAACAAGGGGTGGCTTGGAATTGCCAAATATTTGAAATAATTGAAATCATTTTACTTGCAACAATTCTCTTGCGTATCCGAGCCACCCCTTGTTGGGATTAATGTGAATATAAAGGTGGCCGGATTGATAACAACAGAGCGAAGCGAATTGCTCCGCAGACAAAAAAGCCAACCCTCCCGGATTGGCTTTTTCGCATCAGATGCCCTTTTTCTGTACTATCTTTTCTATCTCATCCATCACCCGATTCATCTTGGCCATTGTCTTGTCAAACGGCTCGGCCGTCCTCATATCGACGCCGGCCTTTTTCAGGATGTTGATGGGATAATCGGAACCGCCGGCCGAGATGAACGAGAAATAATTGTCAACGGCGCCTTTTTCTCCCAGCAGCACTTTTTCAGAGAGTGCAGTAGAGGCACAAAAGGACGTGGCGTATTGATAGACGTAAAAGTCTCTATAAAAATGAGGGATGAATGCCCATTCGTAGGCGTGCACATCATCGATGATGCATACACCTTTATCGTGGCCGTAATAGCGACGAAGGATGTCGCCATAGAGGTTGGTCAAGGTCTCCGATGTCAACGCCTCGCCGCTTTCCGCCATTTCATGCATTTTCAATTCAAACTCGGCGAACTGCGTCTGGCGAAAGACCGTCCCTTTCAGGCCATCGAGATATTCCATCAACAGCGACAGAATGATATCGTCGTCTTTGATTTCCTTGAGCATATAATCGATCAGCAGGGCTTCATTGAACGTCGAGGCCACTTCGGCGACAAAGATCGAATAATTTGCCAGCTGGAAGGGCTGATTTTTATTGGAGTAATAACTATGCATCGTGTGTCCCAACTCATGCGCGATTGTGCTCACATCGTTATACTTGCCGTTAAAGTTCAGGAGTATGAACGGATGCTCATCATAGGCGCTGCCCCACGAGTAGGCGCCGGACTGTTTTGCCGTCGTTGGATAAACATCGATCCAGCGCTCCTGAGTCGCTTTTTTGACGGTATTGACATAATCGTCGCCGAGCGGTGCAAAGGCTTTGGTGATGACATCATATGCGCTATCAATGGTATAGTCCAGATCAACTCCCTTGACCGTCGGCGCGTACATATCACTATATTTAAGTTGATCAACGCCAAGCAGTCGGCGTTTGATATCAAGATAGCGATGAAATGATGCGAGATTTTTATTGACATTATCAACGAGGCTATGGTAGACATCCGGAGGAATATTGTCGTTATCCAGCGCATTTGCCAGGCATGACTTATAATTGCGAGCGCGCGTGTAGAAGAGGTGCGCTTTGACGCTGGAGCTGAGAGATGTGGCGAGCGTGCCGCTATAGTTTTTCAGTGCTGTAAAAAACGCTTGAAAAACGAGCTCTCGGTCCGCGCGGTTTTCTGCAGCACGATATTTGCCGTAACCCGCTGCCGTCAATGTGGCTTTTGTGCCGTCGCTCAGCTCCACCTCCGGATAGGGCAGTTCTGCATTTGAAAAAACGTTATAGATATCATGAGCGCCGCCGGTGACCAGTCCTGCTTCGGCAATGATCCGCTCCTCTTTTTCTGACAGTTTGTGCGCTTTCTTGCGCTGCAAATCCTGCAGGTAAAATTTATAGACGCCCAGTCCTTTTTCTTCATTGATAAATTGCTCAATTGTGGCGGCGTCCATGGCAAGTATTTCGGGTTCGATGAAAGATGATAATGAATTGAATTGGGTGCCCATTTGCTGCACCTGCTGGCTCATGCCCTGGTATTTTGTGGCACGCGTGTCAAGGTCGGAATTCATGCGGGCGTACATGAACAGGCGCACCCACTCTTTGGAGATATGACTTTGAAAATCCAGGCATTGCAAAAGCGCTCCCGATGATGACGCGAGCGTGCCTTTAAAATCGAGCACTTTGCTGAACATTCCTTCAAGCTCATCTTTTTTAGCTTTCCAGGCGTCGTCGCTGTCGTACAGATCAGCCAGATTCCACTTGTATTTCTCTGCCACAGCATCGCGTTCCATCTGGGCGCCGGCCATTTGATTCATATAAAACAGTGATGAGAATATCATAATGAGTCCTAGTCTGTTCATTATTGTCCCTTTCCTAATTTGTGGCAACGAGTCAATCTTTGATGTACCTGACTGCTCGACGATTCACTTTTTTCTACAATGATCTGTTACGGAGACTCTGTTCGTTGTGTTTCAAATGATGCAGATATCACATGGCCTCCAGCTTCTCCTCCAGGGTGAAGATGGGCTTGATATCCACTGGCACATCCTTGAGCTGATCAATATAGTTCTCCATAACCGGCGTTAACGTGCGATAGGTGTTGATGAGAGCGGCTGATCCATCATAGTCGCCACGAGCCTGCAGCATGAGCACGCTCCTCGCCAGATCACCGATGGCCGGCCAGAATTTATCCACGTCATAGTTCAGCTTGCCATCGGCATCGACGTAGAACGCGCCGTTTTCCATGAGATAATTAAACTGAATGGCGACGCCGGCCCCGTGCGCCTCATCGATGCCGAAACGAATGGAACGGAACATACCGCCGAGGTAGCTGGCATACATCGATTCTTCCAGTTGTTGCGGAAAGACGCCCTTGTCGATGAGAAACTTGAGATTCCAGATGCCAAGGATGTCGGCTTTACACTCTTCCATGATCGAGTAGAGCTCCTTCAGCTCATCCCGCACGGACGTCGCTCTGCCGTTCGCCAGGGTGATGTTGCCGGGTCCCAGACCATGACTCACCTCGTGCATCAACACGTGGTTGAAATAGGCCTCAAACGAGACGCGCTGCAGCGGCTCTTCTGCCAGGATGGTGTTGACGATGGGAATCCAGCATTTGTCAAATTTGGCGCGGGCGATATTTTTCAGCATGACCTTTTTCGAGCCCTTGGCCTCGCGAACGCGTTCGTCATTCGGCAGATTGAAGGCGGTCGTCTGGATGCCCGCTTTGGTGTCGCCGGCGGCAAACAGCTCGTTCACCACCTTGATGGGTGAGGAAGCGCCGCGGTTATAGTTTTTATAGCTGTCAGCGATGGGCAGGTTGGCCTCCATCTCGTTGAGATAATGCGCCACGGTCTCCAGTTTGGCGCTCTCCTCGTGGTCCACGCGACACAAAAAAGCTTCATAGGCGGCTTTGTAATTGAACATCTCGTCTTCATATACCTCATAGGGTGCGATGACGATTTCGAGGTCGCCGGCAAGATCCATCCACGCCATGTCGCTGGCAAAATAGTCATCTGTCAGAAAGGCCTGACTGCGTAGATTCAAAAAAGTCGCCAGCGTCGGATCGTCCGTCAGTTGCGCCGCCTCTTTGAGCAGGGCGGCGACCTGATCAACCTGGCTTTGGTAGGCGATGTGATAGGGGACGGCGACAAGATCGCCCTCTTGCCGTCGGATCACGGTGAATTCGCTCTTAAATTCCATGCTCTTTTCCGGATGGGCTATCAGGTAGGACTCGAACTCTTCTCTGCTCATATCGACCGGATAAAAGCCGGCGCCGCGCGGCTTTTCTTCGAGATCCAGAAACGGTTCATTTTCGACCAGTCGGTTCCATTTGCCAAACATGATATCAAAAAGCGCCAGATGATCGGGCAGCTTTGCTTGGTGTAGCTCCTGGCGGATGCGCGGATTGTCGGCATCCACTTGCAGTAAAAAGAGTTCGTCAATGATCTTTGCCGCGTCGTGCAGTTTGGCGAGGGCTTTGAGGTCGCCCGCGGACAGGCCACCCACGTCTGTTTGCAGTTCAACGTCCGCCAGCTTGGCCAGTTGTGCGCGAACGTGCTCGGTCGGCGCTTTATCCACAAAGGGATCGGCTGCACAGCCAATCATCAATACTCCTGTCATAACAACGACTCCATAAAAAAGAGAACGCATGATATCTCCTTTCTTTTGCCCGCAAATTAAAAATCATTGAATTTAAGATTGTTTCGGGGAAATGTCAACTTTTTTGTCGGCTGTAGCGGGAGGAATGATGAGCTGTGAAACGCCGGGCATTCAGCTCATCGAACAGATCGTCTTTATCGCTTCATTTGCTATCTACTAAAACCTGGATGACAAGGTCAGCACAAAATGGCGTATCGGCATCAGCGTCCGTTCCATTTGGGTGTGGTTGTGGTTGAACACATTGTTTACGCTCAGAGTCACGGATGAAGATCCGATGCGGTAGACCGCGCGCAGATTGATCAATTTTTGATCCACCCGATCATCGAAGGGATAGACTTTGACGGCATCGAAGCGGGAAATATAGCGCATGTCGGCGCCGCATTCGAACGCTCCGAGGGAATAGGTGACGCCGCCGGTGAACAGATGCCGCGGGCGATAGGCCAGCGTCACATCGAGGTCCATATCCTGCGGATCCATCCACGTATAGCCGAGATCAAAGCTCAAATTGGTGAACGGCATCATCTTGACGGTCGTTTCCACACCGGTTATGCGCGCGCGGGTGATGTTGATGAATTGCACGACCTGGTTTTCATTGGGTTCAGGCTCGATGAGATCCCAATAGTCGTTCATGAAACCGGCAATATCTATATAGAACAAGGAGCTCGGCGTAAAGTTGATGCCAATCTCTTGCGACCAGGACGTTTCGGATTTCAGCTCGGGATTGGGGATGATGCGCAATCCGGAATAGATCGAGTCAGCAAATCGTTCCGACATGCTGGGAGCGCGAAAGCCGCGTCCCGATGAGGCGCGGACTCGAAATTTGCTGTGCGCATGCCATATCAGGCCGATTTTCGGATTGAATTCCGAATCGATGAAGCCGATATCAACCCAGGCATAATCGTAGCGCATGCCGAGCGTCAGGTTCACATTGGTGATGAGCGCGCGCTCGTTTTGCACATAGGCGCCGACGACATACTGATCATGTGTTCCGACGAGATCGGAAATGACCTTGTCCCACGAGCCTTCCGCACCAAAGATCAGTGAATTATTCGCTGAAATCTGCCAGTCACCTTGTATTTCCACTCCCGGCTTTTGCGCTTCCGAAGCCGAGATGTTGTCGTGGAACCAGTTTTTCCAATAGTTATAGAAATAGGAAACGCGCGTCTGCAATCCCAGATTTTTCCTCAGCACCCAGTTGTGAAACAGGTTGATGCCGAATTTATTTGAATGAACATAATCGCCGAGCGCTTCCGGCGCCACCTGCAGCGCCTGCCGCTGGCTGCGCCACATGAGCCCTGTCTGACGATCGCCGCCCTCCCAGTTGGTCGACAACGTCAGATTATGCGTCCCGGTTGGCTTGTAATTCCATTTGAATGAAACATTATGGCGAAGCTGTTCTGTATTCTCTCTGTATCCCATAGACTGATGTCGGCCGACGGCGGCGAGAATCTCGGATTTCTGGCCGATCTTGCGCGTGTGATCAATGTCAATGTCATTAAAGTGCCGCAGCTCGTCGGACCATTTCCACTCCGGATGCGCCGGTTCATCGTAGGCGCCGGTGGACAGACGCAGGTTGGTGACCGGCCGGGCAACGGCTTTTTTGGTGATGATGTTGATGACGCCGCCGAGAGCGCTCGAGCCGTAGAGAGCGGAGCCGGCGCCTTTGATGATTTCAACGCGCTCAATCTGGGCGGCGGGGATCATGTCCCATTTGATATCACCGCTGTCGCCTGGCATGACCGGCACGCCATCGATGAGAAAGAGCACGCGACTGCCGGCGCCATAGCTGAATCCCGACGATCCACGAATATTCACCTGATTGCCGACAAAATTGACGCCGGATGCCTGCTGCAAAAACTGGTCGATATAGACCTGATTTTTTTGCTCGATTTCGCGACTCGTCATCACGCCCACGCTATTGGGCGTGTCCTGAATGCTCTGGCGACGCTTGTTCGCCGTCACCATCACTTCCGGCGTCTCCAGAATGGTCTCTTCGAGGGCGATCTTTATAGCCGCCACCTGCTCTGCCTCGATGCGGGCAGTGACCTCGGCGCGCTTGTAGCCGATCATGGTGATCAGGATGTTATGCGTACCGGTCGGCACGCGCTCGATCGAGAAGCGGCCATCAGCGTCGGTGGCGGCGCCAAGCACAGTGCCACTCACAGTTACATTGACGCCGGGCAGCGCCTCGCCGGTGGCATTGTCCGTCACCTCTCCCTGTAGAGTGCCCGTTGATTGCGCCAGGACGGTTTTGCTAAAACAGAACAGGAGAACTGTCAACAGTGCGACATGTGTTTTTTTCATAATATCACTTTCTTACGGCAGAGTGGCGGCTGCAAAATCAAGGATGAGATTAATATTGGCGACCCGACTGGTATCCGTGGCTACAATCACCGAGCCCGGCAAGAAATCAGTTGGTTTCTTTTTATAAATACCCTTGATGCTGTCAAAGCCAATCGGTTTGTCTTTTTCTGTCACCAGCGCCCCGATGAGACGATAGGTGCCAGGTTGCACCGACAACCTGTAGGAGGTCGTGTCAAAACCGCATTCGATGGGAGCGCCAAAGGTGATGTCCAACAGGCTTGTCGGCAGAATTGTTTTGGAGGCGATCATGAGAACCGACTGTGCGCCTTCCGGCCAGTCGCCATTTACAGTCAATTGTCCTTCGATGGCGCTGTCGACCCGACGCCGGGCCAGAGATAAATCGGCAACGATATCGATGGAATCGACCACCGTATTTCTGTCCGGTATGGTGACACGGCCAGGAGAAAAATGATCATCGGTCGGAAAATAAATGCCGATGATGTTCGTCACGTCCCATGGCTGTTCTTTTTCTTTCCAGACAACACCGACAGCCGCGTAGCTGTTCGGATTTGTCCACAGGGTGTAGTGTGTTGAATCGACAAATGTGGCGAGCGGCTCACTCATGATGATCTCTTCGAGTGAGGTGGGCGGAAAGATGGTCGCCGCAACGACCATCACCTGGTCGGTTTCCTCCGGCCATTCATGCTGAAAGTAAATAGTGCCCGCCAATCCGCTGTGCGTCGGTTCGAGGCCGGTGTCGACGGTGCAGGATGAAAAAAGGAGCAGGGCAGACAGTGCAAAGCAGAGCCGTTTCACATACATGAATTATCCTTCATATTCAACATAAAAAAAGCCTCGCACCGAATGGGCGGGACGAGGCTTGCAGCTTTCGCAATGATCGTGTTCCTTAAAATCGCTGGAGCAGAATCATCATTCTCGATTTAAAAATTATAATCGAGGCCGATCATGAGATTATTGACATTCATCGTATAAGTACCGGCCATATTGCCGGCAATGGCATCGGTATAACTCCAGGCGGTGATCGTCCTGTCGGCGATGAAGATTTTCTCATAATTGAGGGACACGGCGACAGGACCGAGCGGTATGGCCAGGCCGAGATTCACTTTGGTTCTCAGATTGGTGTCCGGGATGCTGAGAGACATGGTTTCGTCGACCGCCGCGCGGGTTTCGGTGCTGACGCCACCGCGCAATTTGGCGATGCCGACACCGTATTCAAAACCGAAGCCAATGAGAAAAGTATCTTTCCAGTTCTCCACCAGTTCGGATGTCACCGCTCCGGCGCTATTCAGAATCGGGATGACGTCCCAGGCGGACCACTGTGTATAGGTGAAATCGACGGCGAGCAACAGCTTTTCGAACCCGGAATAGCTCACACCAATGCCCAATTTCATCGGTAGCGGCACCTTGGCTTTGGCATCGTCGATGTCAGTACGGGTCACCACTTGGCCGGAATAAAAGTTAGACAGGACGAGGTATTGCTCGGAGTTGATGACGTTATAGTTAAGCAGTGAATCAGCCGCTGCTCGCGAGAGAGCGTCATAGGGTGGCGCATCCGCGAAATAGGTGGTCTCTTTATATGAGCCCGCCAGATCAAGCTCGGAATAGTACTGCAGCGAGGCCCCGACGCTGAGATTCTCCGTCGGTTTGAACATGATGCCAAAATTGGCGCCATAGCCGTTGCCCGAAGCTGTCATTTGAACATCGTTGATGAGGTGATCAAATGGCGGTTGGCGCATCATGTTCAACATGGATAGAGCGCCTCCTTCGGAGACCGATGCAATTAACTGATAAAGTTGCTGATTATATAAATAGGGATTTTGTAAATACGCCGGCTGGCGGATGGAGATATCCGCCATCACATAGCTGACCCCCACGCCTACGGATAGCTTTTGATTGATCTTGTATGATAGGGTGGGGTGGATGTCGATGAGCTGCATATCGCTTTCATATTCATATTTGGGATAGGCCGGGTTGTATTCATCGTCGATGATGCCCGGGACTCGTCCCAGATTGTTTTTTGCCGTTTGCAGCAAATCCCATTTTGCACCGAGACCAAAGGGCGCCCATACGCCGACGCCGAAGGCCAGATTGCCGAAATTATAGGTGATGCCGCCGGACGGCACAACAAAATTTTGTGGCTCGGCAGCACGGTCCACCGGGTAGGCGGCGCTGAACAGTTTGGAAGCATTGCCGCCAGTGATGTTATAATAGTGGCTGTTTCCGACTTGAAATGTGGCGCGGGGCATAATAAAATCGACGCTCAGCCCGGCTCCGAGACCTTTGGTGTATGCCAGGCCGGCGGGATTCCAGTACATGGCGCTCCAGTCATCTGCGACGGCTCGGTAGCTGCCGCTCATGGCTGTGGCGCGCGCACCGACGCCTGTCAAATCGACGCCTGCGGCGAAAATAGTTGTTGTGGCCAGAAGAATGAGACAGTGGGCTGTTAGTAGTGAACTCGCTCTTTTCATTTTACCTCCGCTGACAATTCATATGCGATTTGCCCATTTAATTCAGAAACGCGAGGATGCTTGCAGGTACATAGTGCCGTAATTCTACAAAAAAAATAGACGATTGTCAACACTATTTTTCTATTCAGTAAGTGTAAATTTTACTAAAGTTTTTGTAAATGTTTTTAAAATACTTGCTTTTATTTAATGAATTTAATATCATTGTGAACCGTATTCAAGATCACTGATCAGACAGATGGAAGGCTTGCATTATGGACGCAACGAAGAGAGAACGACTGCTCAAAGCAGCCATAAAGATGTTCGCCCGCGATGGTTTTTTCAAAGCCAAAGTCGAAGAGATAGCCAAGTTGGCAGGTGTTGCCACCGGCACGACCTATCTCTACTTCAAAAACAAGGACGATTTGTTGATTTCCATCTTTGAAGAAGAAATGACGCCGCTCATAGAGTCCATGAAAGCAGAGCTGGCGAAACAGACATCGCCGCAGGAAAAAATAGTGACGTTCATCAAGCGACATTGCCAGGTTGTTGAAAAGAATCCCGATCTGGCGCTGTTGTTGGAAGTCGAATTGCGGCAGAGTAATAAATTCCTGCACGAATACCAGGGGACGACGTTCAAGGAATATCTGGATCTTCTGGGCAATGCTTTTGCTGAAGGCCAAAAAGCGGGACTCTTTTATCAAGGAGTGCATCCCAGCATTTTTAAACAGCTCGTCTTTGGCGCGGTCGACCAAATATCGACCAACTGGACGTTGTCAAAGACCAAAAATTTAAAGCTATCCGATGCTGCGGAGCAAATCAGCTACGTTGTGCTGCAGGGAGTAAAAAAATAATCCCGGCTTTTTGCTACGTTGTATTATCGACAATCGTACGTAATCCGACTCAACACTGGGTCGGATTTTTTATTTTGCAGCATCGCGATGAGAAAGGCTTAAAATGTCCGCGCAACGCGTCATCATCATCCATCACAGTGAAATCGCCCTGAAAAAAGGCAATCGATCTTTCTTTGAGAGTCGCTTGTGCGCCAATATAAAAAGATCGCTTGCGGATTTCGATGACATCGCCGTTCAAGTCGATTATGGACGCTTTCTCCTTTTCATTCCGGACAGCTGCGATGTGGAGCGCCTCATCGATCGACTCAGGCACGTCATCGGCATCGCCTCCATTCGTAATGCCGTCAAGGGCGATCCCGATCCCGATATCCTGAAGGAGCAGGTGTTCGAATTTGTCAAAGGAAAAGAGTTCGGCTCCTTTCGCGTCGATACCCATCGTGTGGACAAGCACTATCCGTACACCTCGGTGCAGGTGAACGAAATTGTTGGCGCGCGCATCCGGTCGGCCACCGGCGCTGCAGTCGATTTGACCAATGCAGATCTCGTCATAAAAATCGATATTTTCAACAAATGCGTCTACTTTGCTGTGGCGACGTTTGCCGGCGAAAGAGGCTTGCCGGTGGGATCGACGGGCAAGGTTGTCAGCTTGCTCTCTTCCGGCATTGACTCACCGGTTTCTTCCTTTCTCATGATGAAGCGCGGTTGCCAAATCACCTATGTTCACTTTCACAGCTTTCCATTCACCGAGAAATCATCCTACTACAACGCTTTGGAACTCGTCAAAATTCTGAGCGTCTATCAAAACAGCTGCAAAATCTACTTTGTGCCGCTCGCCGATATGCAAAAAGAGATCATCCTGACCGCGCCCGCCAAACTGCGCGTTGTGATGTATCGGCGCATGATGTTTCGCCTGGCGGATTCGATTGCCCAGCTCGAGGGAGCGCGCGCCATCGTCACCGGCGACAGCCTGGGCCAGGTGGCATCGCAGACCCTGGAAAATATCGCTGCCATTTCCGAAGCGGTGCGTTTGCCCATTTTACGCCCGTTGATTGGTCTGGAAAAAGAGGATATCATCGAAATCGCCCGGCGCATCGGCACGTTTGCTGTCTCGACCGAGCCCTATGAGGATTGCTGCAGTTATCTGGTGCCGTTGAGACCCGAGACAAAGGCCAAACTGTCAGAGGTGCACGCGGCTGAAGAAAAAATGCAAAAATGGCCAGAGTTGCTCGCCGAGGCGCTGGCGAACGCCAAAGTGGAAAAGATTCGTTTTCCACCATCCGGCACTTGGGATGCCATTTGAGTGAAAAATGCTGGAATATCTTTCTATAATGCCTTTCCACAATACGCGCAATGTTTCCATCCACTTTGTACACTTTTGCCACAATGGGGACAGGTAATTTTCAGGCTGGCGCCGCAATGCGGGCAGACGATATAATCAGCTTGCACTGCTCCCTTGCACCTGGGGCAGACCTCAGCATCGACCGAGCTCATTGCACTGGATGTCGCCATACTCGACCGCACAATCAAATAGATGATGAGCGCAATGATGTTGCCGAAAAAAACCAGCAAGGCCCATAAAGCGCCGCTCATTTTATTACGCTCGGCATCATTATAAACCCATATGGTAATCAGAAGCCAGAAAAGGGTGATGAGCAGAATGAGCAGAATCGGAAAAAGCGGCAGAAATCGACCATGAAAAAATCCCGGCAACATGACGGCGCTCTCGCCCAAAGGCATACCCAGGATATACCCGAGGCCGAATCTGAGGAAGGGAAGCAAAATGAGCAGGAACAATGACGCGATGACAATAAAAATGATCAAGCCGGGTGTTTTCTTTGTTTGTGCCATTTTATTCTCCTTCAATTTTTTACAGCAGCCTTGTGCTGAACAAGAATGGGTGCACATATCGCTGCGACGATGTTTTGCAAAAGTACGATGAGTAAAAAAAGTGCCGATAATCGATAAAGTGAATCATTGTTCTCAGAATAGAATTGCATGACGGCCGTCGCGATCAGTATCAGGACTGACAGTACAGAGAGTGCGATGGCTGCCTTTGGCGAACGCCAGCTTTCGACCAATCGGCGTAGCAGACTTTTATGTGAACGATTTTCGCCCAGTTCTGCTCGGCAGGACGCCAGCACCTGATTTTTTAAATAGATAGGTGTCGCCGGAAATGTAGGAGTGCTGAATCGTCGGATAACGTCAGCAAATTCGGCGCATGCCGGACAATCGCTCAGATGTTGCAGCTCTGCGGTTGTCAGTCCTTCCGACAACGCCAGCTTTCGTTCTATTTTCGAGCACTTGATCATTCTTTGTATTCCTTCAGTTCACGGCGTAATTTTTGAACAGCCCTGTGAATGGTCGCCTTGACCGTCCCGTCGGAGCATTTCATCATTCTGCTGATGTCGGATATTTTGAATCCCTCTATGTGATGCAGGCAAAAGAAAATTCGCTGCTTTGCCGACAGTTTTCCCATTGCGTTCTGCAAATAATCATGCCATTCATATTCATTCGGCTGAGAAACCCCGGATACCCATATGTCCTCCGCTGATTCAGCATTCTCCAACGCATGACCAAGGAAAAATCGACGTATCTGCGCGCGGCGAAGCTCATCTCGAAATATATTGGTGGCGATGGTAAAAATGTAATTCTTAAAGTTACGCACGACTTTTCCCGAGTTCATTTGTAAGGCGGCGCGCAGCCAGGTCTCCTGATAGACATCCTCGGCCATCGCGGCAGATTCGACGAGATGGCGAACATAGCGATAGAGTGCTGCTTCGTGCTCATAGAAAAGCGATTCGAAAGCAGCTGTATTGATTTTACTCTTGCGGATATTGTCCGGATCGACTTGCAGCGTTCACTCCTCTCCGCGGGCATGAATTCAAAGTCATAGACGGATGAGCGGGAAAATGGTTTATGCGGAATATAAAAAAAATAGTGATCGTTACAATCTGAACTCTATTTAATGCATTGACCGATCAAGATTTTTACTTAAATTGTGCTGTGAAATTACTCGGGATGGAAAAAGAATTTCCGCTTGTTTTAGCGCCTCTGGCCGGCTGGTCGGATGCGCCTTTTCGGCGGTTGTGCCGGGAGTTTGGCGCTGACATCGTCTATACGGAAATGGTGAGTGCCGATGGCGCCATTCGCCAGCAGCACAAGACCCTGGCGCTCGCTCAATTCACGGCGTCCGAGAGGCCCATTGTCATTCAGGTTTTTGGCGCCGAGCCCGAAACGGTCGCGGGCGCCATCGAGATCATCACGGCTATGAGACCGGATGCCATAGATTTGAATTTTGGCTGTCCGGCTCGCAAAGTGGTCAGACGAGGCAGCGGCTCAGCTCTCCTGCGCGATCTCCCTCTGTTGCAGAAAATCGCCCGAGCGGCTGTGCGGGCGACCGACATTGCCATTACCGCCAAGCTGCGCAGCGGCTGGGATGCGGATTCCATCGTTGTGCTGGAAGCCGCTGAGCGCCTGCAGGATATTGGTGTGCAAATGCTCGCCATCCACCCGCGAACGCAAACGCAACAATTTAGAGGCTTTGCAGATTGGTCATTGATCAGACGCGTCAAGGAAGCGGTGAGCATTCCGGTCATTGGCAATGGTGATGTAAAAACAGCATGGGATGCCAAAAAAATGTTTGATGAAACCGGATGCGATGGCGTCATGATCGGCCGAGCGGCATGCGGGCGGCCGTGGATTTTTCAGCAGGTACGCCTGTTCCTCGATAGCGGCCAAGAGCCTTCATCGCCCGCTTTTGCTGAACAAATTGCCGTTTGTCTGCGTCACCTCGCCCTCAACGTTGCGGCCTATGGAGAGAAACAAGGTGTTCGCATGATGAAAAAGCAAATCGCCCTCTATCTGCGAGGTTTCGCGCACGCGAGCGCCATTCGGCAAAAGATTTTAGCGCTCGAGGCACACAGTGATATCAGAGAGTTCTTGTCCGAGTTACCCAATTTACATTCGTAAGCCTGACATGTCGATAACAGCGAATGAAAAAGCCAGTCAAAAAAATCGCGCAGTCCATTCAACGTCACACTGGAGGAACTATGTCACGTAAAGTCATCATCATGGGAGCCGCAGGTCGGGATTTTCACAATTTTAATGCGGCATTTCGATCGAATGACAATTATGAGGTGATCGCATTCACCGCAACGCAAATACCCAATATCGAAGAACGACTCTATCCCGCTGAATTGGCGGGACCGCGTTATCCGCATGGCATACCCATTGTGCCAGAGAGCCATCTTGCCGAACTGATCCGGGAACAGCAGGTCGATGAGGTCTATTTCTCCTACAGCGACGTGTCGTACGAATTTGTCATGCATCAGTCCGCGCGCGTCAATGCCCTGGGTGCGACCTTTTCGTTGCTGGGGCCAAAATTTACCATGCTGAAAGCCAGCGTGCCCGTTGTGGCGGTCTGCGCGGTGCGAACGGGTTGCGGCAAGAGTCAGACAACACGCCGGGTGGCCGACATATTGAAATCGCACGGCAAAAGGATCGTCGCCGTGCGCCATCCCATGCCATATGGTGATCTGCTGAAACAGGCGGTTCAGCGATTTGAATCTTTGCATGACCTGAAACAGCATCAATGCACCATTGAAGAGATGGAAGAGTACGAGCCGCATATTGTCAGCGGATCGGTGGTCTATGCCGGCGTGGATTACGGCGCCATTCTGCGGCAGGCGGAGAAGGAAGCGGATGTGATCTTGTGGGATGGCGGAAATAATGATACTCCATTCTATCAAGCGGATATTCATATCACGGTCACGGATCCTCTGCGTCCCGGGCACGAGGTCTCTTATTATCCGGGTGAGACCAACGTTCGAATGGCGAATGTCATCATCATCAATAAAGTGGATACTGCGAATGCGCATGATATCAAAACGGTGCGCGATAATGTACGGGCGGTGAATCCTGACGCCGAGATCATCGACGCCGCATCGCCGATTCAGGTGGACAATCCGGCGGTCATTCGCGGCAAACGCGTCCTGGTTGTGGAGGATGGACCAACGCTGACGCACGGCGAAATGAAGTTTGGCGCCGGCGTCGTTGCTGCACAGCGATTTGGCGCTGCTGAAATCGTCGATCCGCGGCCATTTTTGCAGGGGTCGCTGGTGGAAACATTTGAAAAATATCCTGCGACCGGTGCGCTGCTGCCGGCGATGGGATACGGCGAGCAACAGATGCGAGATCTGGCAGCGACCATTGCTAAAACAGAGTGCGATGCTGTTGTCATCGGCACGCCCATTGATTTGCGTCGCATCATCGCCATTGACAAACCCACGACGCGCGTCTATTACAATCTGCAGGAAATCGGCACACCGACATTGGAGGACGTTCTGGGTCAATTATGGTGATGCAGTGGACAGATGCTGCCTCTCTGTTTGTGTCTCGAATAAGGCTATTTAAGATTATTAAAAACAGTATATTAACTGTTATGAATAGTGTTCAGATTGTGGCAAATTTCTCTTGACTAATTGATGATTAATTGCTAACTTTTACGCATATTTTGGAGGATCGGTGGTCAAGCTCAATTTTGCTGCAATAAAAGAAGGCCATTCCTTCCTTGCAGAGGATGTGGAGGCGACGGATATTGATCTTGCCGAGTTCACCGAGTTTGGCCATGCGGTCCATATCCAGCACGATCTTGAAAGAGTGGGAAATGAGGTCTATATCAAAACGACGCTAGCGACCAAGATGAACTTGATTTGTGATGTGTGCCTCGATTCCTACAGCCTGAACGTACAAGAGACCATCGAGATTATTCTGACAAAGGATAATGAGCTCGTCGAGCGGGGCGAGGAAGACGTCTATCTGGTGACGGATTCGACGACAGAAATTGACATCACGGATTCGCTTCGCCAGTCGCTGATATTGGCCATACCGTTCAAGAAAACATGTCGGGAAAGCTGCAAAGGTCTGTGCCCGACGTGTGGGAACAATTTAAATTATCAGCAGTGCGCTTGCAGCAGGGAGAAAACGGATTCACGCTGGGATGAGCTGAGAAAAATCACCTTTACTAAAGAATAAGTCATAATATTGAGGATACTATGCCTTTACCAAAAAGACGACATTCGCGATCAAGACAGGCAAAACGCCGAGCAAATTGGAAATTGACCGCACCAACGGTCGTCGAGTGTTCCAATTGTCATCAACCGAAATTACCTCACAGAGCGTGCCCGAATTGCGGCTATTACAAGGGTCGTTCCATCTTTCTGCCACGAGAATCCTGACTTGCCCACCTCATTTGCCCACAATGTTGACGCTGGCGCCGAATTGGCATGCGTGCGGACCTGGAGTAAGCATTGATAAAGATTGCATTAGACGCGATGGGAGGCGACCATGCTCCCCAGCATGCCGTGCATGGCGGCATCGAAGCCGCCCGGATTTCAAAGGGGCGTTTTGCGGTCGTGTTGGTGGGCGATCAGGGAGCAGTAGAAAAAGAAATCGCCAAGCATTTTCGTACGCAGGATTTGCCGTTAACCATCGTGCATGCGTCGCAGCGTGTGGAGATGAATGAAAAGCCGGCTGTCGCTCTCAAGCAAAAGCCCGATTCATCCATCGCCGTGGCTACGCGGCTGCATGCGAATCGTGAGGTGGACGCTCTCGTGAGCGCCGGCAATACCGGCGTCGTCATGGCGCACGCCCTGTTCGGCCTCAAACGCGTCGCCGGCATTCGACGGCCCGCTATCGGTTCACTGCTGCCGAATCAGACGGGCGGCACAACGTTGTTGCTGGATGTCGGGGCAAACGTCGACAGCCGTCCCGAAGATCTGGTGCAATTTGGCATGATGGGCAGCATATACGTTTCACGCCTGTTCGAGATCGCAACTCCTCGCGTCGGATTGCTCAATGTCGGACATGAGGAGGGCAAAGGCAATGAGGTGTCGAGCAAGGCTTTTGCGCTCTTTAAAAACTGCTCATGCAATTTCATCGGCAATGTCGAAGGCGGAGATATCTTGCGCGGCACCTGCGATGTCGTTGTCTGCGACGGATTTGTCGGCAACATTGTGCTCAAGGCGGCGGAGAGTCTGCACGGTCTCTTCAAGATGAATATGAGACGCCTGGTCAAGAAATATCTCTTCTCGCAAATTGGCGCCCTGCTCATGAAGCCGACCTTTGAAGGCATTCGCAAGGTGTTTGACTATGAGGAGTATGGTGGTGCACCCTTGTTGGGTGTGCAGGGCTGTTGCATCATCGCGCACGGGAAATCGACACCCCGCGCCATCAAAAATGCCATTCTCGCCGCTTTCAAATTTGTCACCGAAAACGTGAACGGAGCGATTAAAGAGCAAGCCACATTACCTCTGAATGATGATAGTCAAATGGTATCGCAGAATTAAAGTCTTCACCTGAATAGAAGGAATGTGTGAGTATAAAACCTGCTGCAAAAATTATTGGAAGCGGCGTCGGCCTTCCGCAAAAAATATTGACCAATTTTGACCTGGAAAAGATGGTCGATACGAGTGATGAATGGATCAGAACTCGTACAGGAATTGAAACCCGCTATATTGTCCAGGATGGCCAGTGCACCTCTGATCTGGGGACCGAAGCCGCCATGAACGCGCTCAAGGACGCCCATATCAAGGCGAAAGAGGTGGATCTCATCATCTTTGCGACGATCACCGGCGATGTCGGTTTTCCCGCTGCCGCTGTTTTTGTGCAGAAGAACATCGGCGCCCATCACGCCGCCGCTTTTGATATTCAGGCCACCTGCACCGGATTTATCTATGGCCTGGAAATGGCAGATGCACTCATCGCCACAGGACGAGCCAAAACAGTGCTCCTTATCGGCGGCGAGACCCTCTCTCGCATCACCGACTATCGCGATCGCAATACCTGCGTGCTATTTGGTGATGGCGCCGGCGCCGTCGTATTGCAGCCATCGGATGATGAACGCGGCGTCCTGGCAACATTCACCAGGAGCGATGGCCGATTGCATAAATTGCTCATGATGGAGGGAATGGGCACAAAGAATCCACCCCATTCTGAAAATTACCACGAGAAAATGCAATATATTCAAATGGAGGGACGTGACGTTTTTAAACATGCCGTCACTTGCATGGGAGATGCTGCGGAGCTGATATTGGAAAAAGCGGGACTCACCTGTAAAGATGTGGATCTGCTGATTCCTCATCAGGCCAATATTCGTATCATTGATGCGACAGCGAAACGAATCAAAATGCCGCCGGAAAAAGTCTTTATCAACGTGAATAAATATGGCAACACCTCGGCAGCATCAATACCCCTGGCGATTGACGAAGCGCGCAAAAGCGGCCGGCTGCAACCGGGTGACGTCGCTGTCTTGGTGGCGTTTGGCGGCGGTTTTACCTGGGGATCGGCGGCAGTTCGGTTCTAGGTTATTTCTGCAGGTTGAAATCTGGACACGTACGTGAAATATTTTGCCTTTCTCTTCCCCGGACAAGGTTCCCAATTTGTGGGCATGGCGCAAGATTTTTATGATGAATTTGCTTTGGCAAAAGAACGCTATCAACAGGCCAACGATATCGTTGGATTTGATCTGACGCAGCTGTCATTTCAAGGGCCGGAAGAAGTATTGTCGCAGACAGCCAAGACGCAGCCCGCTCTGTTTGTCCATAGTTACGTTGTCTGTGAACTGCTGAGAAAGAGAGGCATCGCACCGAGCATGGTCGCCGGTCACAGCCTCGGCGAATACTCTTCTCTTGCGGCGGCCGAGGTGCTGAATTTTGACCAAACATTAAAGCTTGTCAAACTTCGCGGTCAGTTGATGCAGAATGCCGGTGAGAAAGTCAAAGGCGCCATGGCGGCAATCATCGGTTTGGACTATCTGGCTGTGCACAATATTTGCCAGCGGGCTTCCCGCCGGGCGCTCGTCGATCTGGCCAATTTTAATTCTCCGGATCAAATCGTCATTTCCGGCACCGTGAACGGCGTTGAACTGGCCATGTCCATGGCGCAAAATGCGGGCGCCAAACGAGCCGTTCGGCTCAATGTCAGCGGGGCATTTCATTCTCCGCTGATGCGTCCCGTCATCGACGAATTCCTCGAGGAATTGGCAAAGGTCGAATTTTCCCGGCCTTCGGTGCCTGTTTTTTCAAATGTCACGGGACAACCAACCATGAATCCAGCTGAGATCAAAATGTTTCTTGGCAAGCAGTTGCTCAGTCCGGTGCTGTGGACGGAAACCATAAAACATATGGTCCAGGGTGGCGGGAACGCTTTTCTTGAAGTTGGACCGGGCACTGTTCTGACCGGATTATCACGCAAAATTGACCGGCAAATTGACACAACGCCGGTGGGAACCGTTGACCAGCTGATAAAATTAGCCGGGAGGTTAGCTTGATAAATTTACAAGAACAGACAGCCATCGTGACCGGATCGGCGCGCGGCATCGGCGCGGCGATCGCTTTCAGACTGGCGCACGCCGGATGCAATCTGATCATCTCGGACATTGACGAGCGCGGGGCACAGGCTACTGTGGACAGGATCAAGGAGATAGGCCGAGACGCCATTGCCGTTCAGACGGATGTGTCGAGGTGGGAACAGGCGGAAAATTTGCTGAAAGTATCTATTGCTAAATTCGCCAAAGTTGATATTTTAGTGAATAACGCCGGTATTACGCGCGATAATCTGCTCATGAGAATGAGTGAAGCCGAATGGGATGCGGTCATGACCGTCAATCTCAAAGGAACCTTTCATTGCATCAAAGCCGCATCGCGAATGTTGATGAAGCAACGACATGGCAAAATTATCAACGTCGCGTCGGTCGTCGGCATCATAGGAAACGCCGGCCAGGCAAATTATGCGGCTTCCAAAGCCGGCATCATCGGCCTGACCAAGTCG
The DNA here is from genome assembly GCA_016929295.1 of Candidatus Zhuqueibacterota bacterium. Taxonomy (GTDB): domain Bacteria; phylum Zhuqueibacterota; class Zhuqueibacteria; order Residuimicrobiales; family Krinioviventaceae; genus Kriniovivens. The sequence goes on from JAFGJB010000193.1 coordinate 50,975, forward strand.
GTGGCGAAAGAATTCGGTTCGCGCAATATTCAGGTGAATGCCGTTGCGCCCGGCTATATTCAAACCGACATGACGAAAGATTTGCCGGATGCCGCAAAAGAGGCTTTTTTAACCATTATTCCATTACAGCGTGCCGGTCAGGTGGAGGATGTGGCGAATGCCGTACTCTTCCTGGCCAGTCCATTGTCCGATTACATGACCGGTCAGGTGTTGCACGTTGATGGGGGCATGGTTATGTAAATAGTAAACAAAACCAATTTAACTCTAATTTCAGGAGGACGAGTCAATGTCTGTGGAAGATCGCATAAAAGAAATTATCGTTGAGCAGTTGGGGGTGGACGCCAGCGAAGTCACTGAAACCGCTTCCTTCATTGATGATTTGGGTGCTGATTCGCTTGACACTGTCGAACTGGTGATGGCATTTGAAGAAGAATTCGGCATTGAAATTCCCGACGAAGAGGCTGAAAAGCTCTTAACCGTCGGTGATGCCCTCAACTATATGAGACAGAAAAAAGGGTGACAACATGTGTTGCAGTCGCCTGTGAGGGATAGGATTGGCTATCCCTCACTTTTTCCTCATCACACAGTCGAATCCGCGATATGACCGGATCCACACCCTGCGGGATTGCTAAAGTTGATTTACACATAGTGGGTTTATTATGGAGCTTAAAAGAGTCGTCGTAACAGGCATGGGGGCCATTACTCCCATTGGCAACAATGTCGACACATTTTGGCGAAATCTGCAAAACGGCACGAGTGGCGTCGGGCCATTGACTTTGATCGATCCGCAACCGCACAAGACCAAAATCGTCGCAGAAGTCAAAGATTTTGATCCCGTTGATTATATCGATCGCAAAGATATTCGGCGCATGGAGCGATTTACGTGTTTTGCCCTCATCGCCGCCGAAGAAGCGGTGGCGGATTCCGGCATCGATTTTAGCGGGGTGGACACCGACTATTTTGGCGCCATCGTCGCATCCGGCATCGGCGGTATGCCCACATTTGAAAAGCAATACCTGAATTTTCTGCAGGGCGGCCCGCGCAAGGTCAGTCCATTTTTCATTCCCATGCTCATTTCCGATATTTCCGCCGGTTATATCTCCATTCGATTTGGACTAAAAGGCATCAATTACTGCACGACATCGGCCTGCGCCTCCGCGTCGCATGCCATCGGCGAAGCCTTTCACGCGATTCGCTACGGCAGAGCGATCGGCATGCTGGCCGGCGGCAGCGAGGCCTCCATTTCGAACATGGCCCTGTCCGGTTTTAATGCCCTGCAGGCGCTCTCGACGCGCAATGACGATCCGGCGACCGCCAGTCGACCATTTGATTTGCATCGCGACGGCTTTGTCATCGGTGAGGGAGGCGCGATTCTGATGCTGGAAGAACTGGAGCACGCGAAATCGCGCCAGGCAAAAGTCTATGGTGAGATCGTCGGCATCGGCTTCACCGCTGATGCTCATCATATCACGGCGCCCATCCCGGGCGGCGACGGCGCCATGCGAGCGATGAATATCGCCATGCGCGACGCCGGCATCGCCCCGGAACAGGTCGAATACATCAATGCCCATGGCACGTCAACCCCGTACAACGACAAAGTGGAGACGGAAGCGATCAAGAAATCATTTGGCGAACATGCGTATAAACTGGCGGTCAGCTCGACAAAATCCATGGTCGGTCATCTGTTGGGCGCGTCCGGTGCTGTGGAGGCGGTCGCGACGCTGCTGGGTCTGCATCACGGCCTCATTCATCCGACAATTAATTACACAACGCCGGATCCGGAGTGCGATCTGGATTATGTGCCAAAACTCAGAAAACAGGACGTTACCTGGGCGCTGTCAAATTCATTCGGATTTGGCGGGCACAATGTCTGTTTGGCTTTCAAACGTTTCACTGACTAGGTCGGGTTCCATGAGTCTGTACTGGATCAAGAATGTATTAGAGAAACTTTTCAACGGAAAACAGACGACCACGGCCGTCACTCAGAATGTTGAGGAACTCTATCGAAAAATCGACTATACGTTCAAAGATCAATCCATTCTTTTGCAAGCATTAAAGCATCGATCTTATCTGGCAAAAAGCGGCGAGGGACGCAGCGCGTCGAATGAGAGGCTCGAGCTGTTAGGCGATGCGGTCCTCGGCCTGGTGGTCACAGAGTTCCTCTACAGGACCTTCCCGCATGAAACAGAAGGGATGCTGACGAATTACAAGTCGTTGCTGGTGAGCGGTCGTCTGCTGGCTATGGTTGCGAAGGAGATCGAGCTGGGCCAGCATTTATTGATGAACGAGTCCGAGGCGCGCTCGGGCGGCCGCAAGAGAAGCTCGATCCTGGCGGATGCGGTCGAGTCGCTGCTCGGCGCCATCTACCTCGATGGCGGCATCGAGGAAGCGCGCACGTTCATCCGCAATCATATCACCCCTCGTCTCGACAGCCTGCTGCGCGATGATCACCTGCGCAATAACAAAAGTCTGCTGCAGGAGTACTGCCAGAGTATGAATCTTGACGGTCCCTTTTACCGCCTCGATGAAGAGGTCGGACCGGATCATTTGAAAATATTCACCGTGTCCGCCGTCATCAACGGCCGAGCCATCGGCATTGGCTCGGGGACATCAAAGAAAAAAGCCGAACAGTCCGCCGCCAACCACGCCCTCCGTGCGCTGGAACTCATTTAGCTTTTCGCCATCCGGCCGCATCCGTTTTTTCTCCATACTATTTATGGCCTTTTTTCTCAGCCAATATTTTCCTATATTTTCCCCTGATGCAATAAAGGATCATTTTTGAGTGATGACAGCTATAAAACCATCCGCGAGCCCCTGTCGCTGGAACTGAAGGAAAAAGGCTCTCGATTCATCTGCCATGTATTTCCGGTCAAGAGTCGAGAAGAGGCGGAGGCGACAGTTGCCGCGATCGCCAGAAAATACCATGATGCAACCCACAACTGCTTTGCCTATTGCGTTGGCGAGGGTGCGCGCGTCACCCGTTTCAGCGATGATGGTGAGCCGGCAGGAACCGCCGGCAAACCGATTTTGAACGCCATTGTGCAGCACGAATTGACAAATATCGCTGTCGTTGTCACTCGCTATTTTGGCGGCACGAAATTGGGCGCCGGAGGACTGGTGCGCGCCTATGGCGGCGTCACTGTAGACGCCCTGTCGCATGCCGTCATCGAGACGATCTATATTCAGGATACGATGAAACTGACCTGCTCATATCACCAGCTCAAGCCTGTTTTGTCACTCGTCGACAAATATTCCGGCCAGATCGTGGAATCGGATTACAGCGATTCAGTTCATTTGATCATTCGATTGCGCAAAAAATTCAGCGAACAGTTCGTCCGCCGCACGATCGATGTGACCGCCGGGCAGGTTAAACCGATCAGGGTGACCTGATGCCGTCCGTCGAGAGTGTGCTCTTTGTTCTGACGCTGCTGCTGAGCGCTTTTTTTTCAGGCTCTGAGACGGCCTATATCTCCGCCAACAGGCTAAAGATCAAACTCTCCTATCGCGATGAGGAGAGAACCGGATCGCAGGTGAAACTGCTGGCGAACGATCAACGTTTTCTCTCGACCACCCTCGTCGGCAATAATATTGTCATGGTGGCGTGTTCTTCGCTGGCTATCGTCGTTTTTTCATCATTCATGAACGATATGCTGCTCGTTATTTCCACCTCACTGGTTTTAATGCTGTTTGGTGAGATATTTCCCAAATCTATCGCTGTACAGATCCCGAACAGACTGCTGCGTTTTTCGATTAAATTGCTGACGCTGTTTTATTTTCTTTTTTACCCGCTCATTTGGCTTGCTGAACGGTTGTCGACGCTGCTCGCCCGAGCAATCGGACGTCAAACACATACGACACTGTTCTCAAAGGAAGAGTTGCTGCTTCTGGTGCGGGAATACTCTTCTCGCTCCGATTTTACTGCGCAGAATCACAAGCTGTTGGCGCGTGCGCTCAAATTTCGCGATCGGCGTTTATGGGATGTCATGGTGCCGCGAACGGATATTTTTGGCGTCGAAAAGGACGAATCGCTGGAAGCGATCAGGGAGATGTTCAGCAAAAGCGGCTACTCTCGAATGCCGGTTTACGATGGAGACCTTGATAATGTACTCGGCTTTTTGTATGCCAAAGATTTTTTCAAGCTGCTCCATGTGCGGCCGGCCCTGCGTCCAGCAATGATTCTCCCGGAGAGCACCCGGGTGGTCGAGGCCCTGCGCACATTGCAACAGGCGCATAAAAGCATCGCCATCACCGTTGATGAACACGGCGGCACGGCGGGGCTCGTGACCATTGAAGACATGGTTGAAAAGCTGGTCGGTGCGATCATGGATGAGTTTGATTATCATCAAAAATATGTCAAGGCCTCGGGCAACTCTACTTTCATCGTCGATGGCAAAACGAGCGTCGATGACTTGCGCGAACGCTTTGAGATAAAAATACCCGAAGGTGATTATGTGACGATCGGCGGGCTCATCCTGGATACGCTGGGTCGAATTCCGCAGGCCGGTGACCTGGTGGATTTTCCGACATTTAAACTCAAAGTGCTGGAAGCAAGTGAGACAAAAATAATCAAGGTGTGGATCACCAAAAAGCCGAAATAAAGAGTGCGTTGAACGCTGCAAATAGAGATTTTCACTCAAACAGGAGGACAACTCATGCAAAATCGCATCGCAATCCAGGCAGCTCTGCTCATCGTCGTTTTTTTATCGATTCTGTGGACAGAATCGCTGTCGGCGCAATCTTGCCCGGCTGACTGCAAAGAACATGACAGCTGGCGAGTGCACGACTGGAGTCGCCCGCGCCCGCCTGTCGTCACACCACCGAGCAGCCTGCAGGAGAAAGCCGGCACAGCGCCGTCGGATGCCATCGTGCTGTTTGATGGCGCCGACTTGTCGAATTGGCGCGCCATGGATGGCGGCCCGGCCAGATGGATCGTCAAAGACGACTATATGGAATCGGTGCGCGGCGCCGGCTATGTGCGCACCCTGCGCGGCTTTGGCGATTGCCAGCTGCATGTGGAATTCATGACGCCGACGCCGCCGGAAGGCGACAGCCAGGGGCGCGGCAACAGCGGCGTCTTTCTCATGGGCACATATGAGGTGCAGGTGCTCGACTCGTATGATAACGTGACCTACGCCGACGGACAATGTTCCGCCATTTACGGCCAGTATCCGCCGCAGGTGAATGTCTGCCGCAAGCCGGGCGAGTGGCAGAGCTATGACATCGTCTTCAAAGCGCCGCGGTTCACTGCCGCCGGTGAGCTGGTCAAACCCGCGATCATCACGGTCATGCAAAAC
>JAFGJB010000194.1 GCA_016929295.1 Candidatus Zhuqueibacterota bacterium
ATTGGAAATGCACATCGAGCCGCCGCCGACAGGCGATGCGCCCGACACCTGCACCGGCAATCCGATGTGCTATTGCGTCGGCGTCAGCGACTGCTCCTGCGATCCGGTGTGCAGCTGCGATGCCGTGTGCGCCAAAGACCCGGATTGCGACTGCGTAGTGCATGTCTGCCCCTGCGAAGGCCATTGTTCTTGTGATGGTCACTGCTCGTGTCAAGGATATTGCGGTGGACACTGTTCGTGTGATTCGGTGTGCACGGCGTATTGCACGTGTAATTGGGATGGCTTTTGTGACTGCAACTTCGTGTGTACGTGGTATCCAAGGTGATGAGCACCAGGAGATGCAGTTTCACTTTCATAGCGTATTGCTGATCGCATCATTCACTAAGGTTAAGTGGTTAAGATGCCGATTTTTTTGTTTATGCAAAGCTTTATGAATTTATAACAAATGTAATCCAATAGAATAGTTTTTTTACAAGGAAAGCATCATGTACTGTCTAAATATATTTTTGCAAAGACAAGACGACCGCCCTTTGCTGCCTGCGGCCGCCCTGCTTGTTCTGTTGTTTGCCGCCCTGTCGGCAAGCGGCCAGACGTCCGGCTCCCAAAAGTGGGCCTTTAAAACCGGCAATTCGGTCGATTCCTCGCCGGCGGTGGGCGCTGACGGCACTATTTACATCGGCTCTGATGACGACAACCTCTACGCTCTCGACAGTAGTAGTCCGGGCTTGGCGAAAAGCTTTTGGCCAAAGTTCAGACAAAACAGGCAAAATACTGGACGGATTTTTCCATTTACCATCTCATCATGTGATTGGGGCTATCTGTCGCTCGAGGAGAATAATTCATACAAAAGGAATATCACCTGTCGTAATCTGACGGGAAATCCTGTCGTTATCCAATTGTTAGATCTCGACAACAGCAGATTTGCAATCTCAAAAATACAACTACCTTACACTTTGCCGGCCGGAGACAGCATTCATTTTGAGATAAGCTTTACTGCAAGCCGCAATGGCGATATCGGCTCCAAAGTTACCGCCCAACTTACCGTCGCTGCCGATACATTATGGGCAGTCGGCTACCATGATGTCCAATGGGGTGGCAAAGATGAGTATGGCAGCGCGGTTTCCAGCGGTGTCTATATTTACCAAATCCGGGCGGGTAGTTTCATTCAGTCGAGGAAAATGTTATTGATTCAATAGTTAAGTCGCTTTAGCTGGCAAAACATCATTCGCCTGCACAAGACGTTCAGCATCTTGTTTTTCTTGTTCTCGGAGCCATGCAAGAAGTTTAGCAAGATTGTTATCACATTGTGCAAAGATCTTTTGCCGATTTTGTCGAACCTCATTTACGATTGGATCATCTATCATAAGTGTCACCTTTCAAGGGCTCTAAAATTTCTTCGGGTGTGACGATCAACGGTGTCAAGCGCCCTATTTGACTATTGGTCATCACAAGCCTTCTGATTACTTCGCCATTGGCAATATGAGAACAATTCCACGTCACCAGATAATCCATTTCGTAGGATACCGCATAAGCAAAATGAGGAATATCAGCACGCGCTTTCCCGCTCAGGCCAAGGAATTTTTCATAGTACTCAACTAATTGCTCTACATCGTCATTCAACGACAATATTTTACAAGTGTTTATGAAATCCAACCTTCGTGATGCCGTTGCTTGATCTCCCACGCGAATTTCTGCCAAAACCAATTCCGATGTAAATAGCTCAAACCGTATAGGAGCAATAGTCCACCATTCCGTTGTGAGCTGTTGATGCGCCAAAATTACTACATCCCGACTTGGACGTGCAGCCAAATAGCTTGGTATTGTTGTTTCAATGTACACTTTCATATTTATACTCTATTTTAAGCGATTAATAAGATAGTAAAATTCTGAAATAATACAAGCTATCAATCAGATTCTACGTGTGATTTTCTATCGCAAGCTTTTCATTTTTGTATCAAAGAATTTATACTCACTCATCATTCCCACTTTAATATATCTTCTCGATAGAACCGGTTGCTCTCCTTCCTTTAGAAATTCTGCCACAACCAAATATCCCCCACTCTTTTCTGGGAGATCGAGACACACCGGCACATACTTGTTCTCATTCGGCCGAATCTCCAGCGTCATGCGCGTCTCATATACATCCACACCATCCGAGTCCAGCAAACGGAGGCGCACTGCCCCGCTCACGACGTGCTGCTCATCGGTCACACCGACCAGATTAAAAGAGAGCGGCGATCCCGGCTCATATGCCTCGCCCGTCTGGATGTAACGTTGATCGCGCAGATCGATGTACACCCCGATCGGCGCAAAACAGTGTTTGAACCACTGCAGCGTCGGACTCGGCTCTAGTGCCGCGACATCTCCCACCCACCAGTCGCCAGTGAAACCGAGATTGTCGGAGAGGTAGCAAAAGGCCAGGATACCGGCCAGATCGCGCCGGGCGCGCAGCCATTCGGTTTGGCACTGCAGCCAGTAGGCCTGCATCTCCCAGCGTTCTTCCGCCGTTGCGTTCTGGCCGAGATAGTATTCATAGACCGCCCGCGTCAAATGCGATGGCGCGCCATTTCGCCACAGCCATAGCCAGCCGTATTCATTGACCAGCTGCGCGGCGCTGCTTTCCAACTGACTGTGCCACTGCGCCGGCCACCAGTGCAGATCACCGAGCGGATAGGGATTATTCCGCATGTACTCGGCGAAATTCGCCATCCAGGCGGGCGCCATATAGGGATGCGGTTCATCCATCTCATCGAGCGCCATGTCCGCGCCGGTCATATAGCCGGCATCCCAAATGCGCGTGGGATCGAGCTTTTTCAACTCCGGAATCAGTTGATCCCCGACATATTCGTTCCAATTCTCATTGATCGCGTCCCAGATGATGATGGAGGGATGACTGCCATCCGACCAGACCCAGTTGGTGTACTCGGTGCGAATCTGATCGTCCCAGCCGTGATCCTGCCAATAGAGCCACTCGTTCTGCAACATGAGTCCGACCGAATCAGCGATGTCGTACCAGAAATCGGGCGCAATGCCGACGCAGACGCGCATGGCGTTCCAGTTGAGCTGCCTGGGATACGCCAGCAGCCGGGTCACCCAGTGTCGATCCCAGGGCAGATGGCGGCAGTCCGGATCTTCAAAAAAGCGATGCAGCGTGACATTGGCGCCGCGCAGATAGGTTCGCTCGCCGTTGAGGTAGAAAAATTTGCCGCGCCGCTCAAAATCGCGCATGCCGAATGTTTCATCGACGCTGTCAAGCACCTCGCCCCCTTTTGTCAACAACTCTATGCGGGCAACATATAAGAACGGATCGTCCGGTGACCAGAGGTGCGGATTGCGGTGAGGACAATCCAGCTCGATTTGCGTGATATTGTCGCGCTTGACAATCGCGCTGCTCTGCACAGATTTGAAAGCCAGCCCCGTCGATTTTTCCGCAAGACTCAGTCGCACCATACAGGTATCCGACATCTGCTCGCCATAGACCTGCTGCGCCTCGTAAAAACTGCGGATCAATAATTTCACTTGCACCTTGCTTTCTTTCACGCTTGGCAAGACGAGCGCTTTGTGGATCCGCAGCACGCCGGTGAAAGACAATTCGACATCATCCCAGATGCCGGGGAGATAATTGACCTTCTCCTTATCCGTACTGCCGGCAGCAGGACTCGGCAGCCAGCTGCGATCACCGACGCGGATGAGGATTTCATTCTTGTCGCCATATTTTAAGAACTTTACCGGTAGTTCGATCGGCGTATAACATTCCATAGATTGCCCGGCATCCATGCCGTTCACATAGACCTGGGTGAGGTACTGGCTCTTTTTGATGCTGAGGACTGCATAATGGCCGCGCAATTCTTGCGGCACCTCAATGACCTTTCGGTACCAGCTATACTTCGGATCATACTGCAGATCCAGGACTTTGTGATCGGTCTTGAACTCGGCGCTCCTTGATTTGGCATACAGTCTGTCAAAGTGGTCGATCCGAGGGTCGGCCAGATGCACCAAACCCGGCACCGGTATCGTTCTGGTGTACGTCCTGGGCGGAAAGGCGTCATCTGTTTGCTCGAACTGCCAGACGCCGTTGAGATTGAAAGTGGTTCGTGGGCCGGAAAATAGCTGAAGCGCCAGAACGAACAGAAAAAAAGTGAGCGAGATTTTCATATTGCATCCCTTCCTGAACGGCAAAAAATGACTCATCTGCATCATTCAAAAACACCTCGCACAAAGACACCAGGACACGAAGAAAAATGAAGTTAGGCTTTGTTCCGATTATCCGTCTGCTTTAGAAAAAGTTCGCTCAGGATTTCCCAATTCTGGGCTTCCCAATCCTGGGCGCAATATAGATGAGAGCATTTATTCCTTCTCAATCGAGCTTGAAGCCCTGTGACATTTCGCGTCCAGGGAACGAATCCCGTGACGGGATGAATCCCTGGACGGATCGTTTCTGCTCAATTCACTAAACATTTTTTTATAGTCTTGGAGTCTTTGTGTCTTGTGTGCTGGAAATTTAAAGGCTAAATAGAATGCCTCGATCATTTGTTATATTGCAAAATAACGCACCATTCATTGAAACGCAAGGTTTTTTCCCGGCTCGGCAATAGGCCGGCAAAATAGCACATTGTCTGTATAATTAAATCGTTTTTTTCACCCGGATCCAAGTCCAGGCTGCATACACATAGACGGCTCGTCTGAATATGTGTCAGAATAGTCAGTGATGATCTGGGATGGTAAAGATGACGAACACCAGCGGGTTCCGTCATGGATTTACGCCTACCGCTTGATCAGTGCAGATGCGACGGTGACAAAGAAACTGACACTGCTGAAATAAGGTCAAATGCCCTGATCCGATCCTCAATGACTTAAAAAAACTGTAAACAGCGTTCCTATGTTCAAATAGCCTCCTCGCTACAAAGATTTTGCATTTGTATTAAATTAAATGTCTCTATAACAGGCGCCTTCGACGGCGTGAATGTAAAAGTTGTTGTAATAAAAGTGCTTATTATGTAGATTAGATTGTACGCTATCCTCTCGAAAAAAGTGTTGAGGTGACAGGCGACGTTTTCGCCGATCGCATGGAACGACGATCTTTTCTGAAAAAATTGGCATTGAACAGCGCCTTGCTGGCGGGCATTCTCTCGCTGCTGGGCGCCTTACGAGCGATCGTGCCCAAGCTGACGCGGGACAAAATGACCTGCAAGCTGGGTCATGTGGCGGACTTCCCGATGAACACGTTCACATTAGCCGAAAAAGCGGGCGTCTTCATCTATCGCGATCATGTGGGGGTGCGAGGCGTCTCTGCACTCTGCACGCATCTGGGATGCACCCTGGAGAAATCGGACGACGGTTTCATTTGCCCCTGCCACGGCTCTTCTTTCAGCAGCACCGGCCTCGTGCTGTCGGGTCCGGCGCCGCAGTCTCTGGCGTGGTTCCAGGTCAGC
>JAFGJB010000195.1 GCA_016929295.1 Candidatus Zhuqueibacterota bacterium
ATTGGAAGATACAAAATAATATATGTAATGTCAATACAATAATATAACATACATGATATAAATTTGCTAATGTCCAAACTTGAGTGCCAGGCACCTTCCAGGTGCCTGGCAAATCTTGCTGTAGATTTCCCTGGCACAAAAATCGATTTTCCTGGCACCTCGCAGGTGCCAGGAAAATATCATCGCACGAGAAGCATCTTGTGTCTCTGCAAAAAATCATCGCCGTATATTTTCGCAAAATAGACGCCGCTGCTCACAGCGCGTCCTGATTCATCCATGCCATCCCACAAAATGCTGTGTTGTCCCGGGGCTTTTTTCTCATCGAGCATGGTGCGGATCTGTTCGCCTCGACTATTGACAATTTCAAGTACGATCAACTGACTGTGCAAAACAGTGAATGAAATGGTTGTCTGCGGATTGAATGGATTGGGATAATTGGACAGTCTGTAATCCTGGTTCTCAACCTGTATTTGGCTGATGCCCGTTTCAGGAGAATTCATGATCTCGTTGATCTCATCCGCTGTCAACAGACCTTGATAGATGCGCACGTCATCAATCATGCCCGTCCAGAACCACTCCGGCCCTGCCATGGAGCCGATCGTGACGCTCTGCGTGACCTGGAGATTCGGCACAATAGCGCCGTTTTGCGTCACGTCCTCACCATTATAATAGATGCGCGCCACACCATTTATGCGATCCATGGTCACGGCGACGTGATTCCAGAACCCCTCTTCGAAGGTGTTTTCCGGGCTTGAGGCGTCCAGCCGCGTCACGCCGTCGGATGTCTCGATGAGGATGCACCTGTTGCTGGTCTCCCAGTTGTTGATGAACAGTTTAAAGCCGTCGACCGTGCTGCCGCCCATGGCGTTGCCGATGATCGTCTGAATATTGGTCATTCCCACTTCGAGAAAGGCCCAGGCGCAAATCGTAAATTCATCGCCGAAATCGATCGGCCCGACGAGAACATAATCCGGCGCGCCGTTCAGCAGCAAACTGTGACTCCCTTTTGCCGCATTTTCTGAATAGCCCGCACTGCCGCGCAGGGTGGCATCATTGCCATTGCCCGAGGCGTCGAGGCTATTGTCGTTAAAAGACCAACTGGCGCGCAATATTGGCTGAGCGCCAGAACTGCCGATCATGTACGGAGCAAAAAAGATCCAGATGAGCGAAATCCGCCCCGCCAATTTACCTTGTCGCATTGCATTACCTCCATTTCTTGTATAAAGTCGCGGAACATGTCTGCTTTAAATATAACATCGCATAAAGCTCAAATTGATCCTGAATATGAAAAAATAGTGTCTAGCTAAGAACTGAACTACTGCTTTCGTCATTGCATGAGTTATATTAAATGAGAGTAGCTATCATGTCACCCGGGTGATAACTCGATCCCGCAAGGAACTTTTCAAGGGATTTCGACTGGAGATGTCTGGCACCGGACTGCCAGAGTGAAAAATTTAGGTTGATCCGATCGGGTGATGGAGCACAATGAGCTCTGAGATGACGGTATTCCCATGATCGCAACAAAAGGCCATTTCGATCACAACACGCTCTATCGGTTGCCATGGTTGCTGGTTGATAGCACTATCTCATGGCGTGAGCCGACAGCTGTCCGGATATGACGACTCACGCTTACAGATTGGTGTGGTCCTGTCGATTGGAAGAGTTGCAGAATATCGGCATGTTCTTGCGCACAGTGCCAAAGAAAGCATATGATTAAAAATGAACTATATGCTGAATTTACAAGTCGAGTGAGATGGCTGACCCGATCCGTGGCAACTAGCTCGCGAGGATCAGGTCATTGCAGCGATTTATCGCACCAGCAGCATTTTGCGTGTTTGCAAAAATTTAGCTCCGATTAGACTATAGAAATAAATGCCACTCGGCAAAATATGCCCCAGATCGTCACAACCATCCCAAAAAAGAGTGTACTTTCCCGGCGAGATTGCTCCGTCAAACAACATGCGCACTTGTTGTCCGCTCAAGTTGATAATTTGCAGCTCGACGTGCGCGTGATACGCGATGTCAAACGTAATCGTCGTTGTCGGATTAAAAGGATTGGGATAATTTTGATAAAGACTGAATTGTTCGGGTATTGATGACACCTGCCCGTAGTCAACGTATGTCGACGGCACGACATCGAACGCCTGCAGAGTTTGACCTATGGCCACAAGCACCTCATCATTGGAATCCCAGTCAATATTGGCGACCTCGATAGCGCTTGGCTCGGCATCCAGTTGAAACTCCCACAAGAGAGTGTTGGCGCTGTCCATGGCTCGCATATATTGCGTCGGGAATGGCGGATCGTAATATTTTGTCGAGATGCCAACGATATCATCGGTTCCATTGCCGTCCAGATCGCCAAAATCAACCAGCCCAGCTTCATGACGCGTCCAGATGGGCTCGCCCGAAAAACCATTGAGGAGGGAGGTCTGTCCAGTCCAGGGATTCGCGATGAGGAGAGAGCCGCTATTTGCATCAAATAGCATTAGATTTTCGCCCATGCCGGAAGAATTGCTCCAAACCGCCGTTCCGGCGCTGTCATAACAGTAGGCATTGCCCATGACAGCAAAGACCTTGTACGCATCACTGTCGCCGATGTTCTCAATGATGACATCACGGCCATAGTAAACACCGCCTTGTGACCAGAGAATGCTGTTCGTGGCGCCATCGATCAGAAAAACCTTGTTATTATAATTCGTAACTGCGATCTCCATATCGCCATCACCATCCATATCTTTTGCATCAATGCCGAAAGCGATGCCGCTGCCCAGATTGGCATCCCAAATTCTCGAGCCATTTCGGCCGTCAAGCAAAATTACCTGTCCTCCGCCGTTTGGATAAGTTCCAATCGCAGCTGCTACATCCGAGGCGCCATCATGATTAATGTCGCCATAAGCCAGATCGGTCGTTTCCTGATAGTCGCCATTCACTTGCCACTTCAAAGAGCCGTCCTTATTGAGTGCCACGATCGTGGTGTTGCCGCTCGATGCTTTACCACCGGCGACGATATCCAGCGAGCCATTGCCATCGACGTCTATAATATCGACATTGACGGAGGTATTGGTGTTTGGCACTGCGTAGGTCCACAGCACCTCGCCCGACAAACCGTTCAACGCCATTGCATCACCCGCAGCTGTGCCGAGAACGACATCTTGAGCGCCGTCGTCATTCAGATCGCCAGTCGCCAAGCCATCCTCCCAGCGATCGAACCATTCAATGGTTGCGGATGCTTCGTAGGTCCATTTGATCGTAGCGACGTGCAGCGGTGGCGGTGGCGTTATTCCGGCTTTGTAGATGGACAGGCCCCCACCATTTGTGCCAATCCACAAATTACCGCTCGCATCGAACGCCAGAGCATCGCCATCATTATGTGGCAAACCGGAATTGCCGGTGTTGAGAACGGTGAACGCAATCCCATTAACTGTTGCGAGTCCACCGCCAAACGCACCGATCCATGCGTTGCCCTTGCTGTTAAAAGCAAAACACTTTACAAAATTATTTGGTAAATTAGAGTTTGAACTGTTGAATGTTGTCCAAGTGGCATTTTGGGCTGTGAGGTGGCATAAGAGTGCAAATATAAATAAAATAACTATGGAAACATTAATTATGCGGGTGATGAGACATTTGCGTTGAGTCCAATTCATGGCAACACCTCATGATTTAATGAAATTTTTTGAATACAGTTATGCAATCTTGCAATATCTGAATAGGCGTGTTTGGGGAGCGAGCATTTTGGATGTGTGTGAGCGAATGGAAAAAATTTGCACCAATACGAGATGGTAACGCGAACGACCGTATAACTATATTACGCCTTGTTCAACAATTAAAAACTATTTGAGTCAAATGACTATTCCCGAATCAATAAATTTTGATCCAAAATAGAGATAATTGACCCGATACTTTGCGCTTGACTTGCAAAGATCGGGTCGTTGCGGCGATTTATCGCACCAATAACATTTTACGCGTCTGGGAAAATCTATCTGCAGTCAGTTTGTACAGATAGACGCCACTGCTCATCTGCTGATTGGATTCATCGCAGCCGTCCCAGGTAGCAACGTGAGATCCCGGCGCTTTTTTCTCGCTCAGCAGCGTTCTGATCTGTCGTCCCTCGGCATTGAAAACGGTGAGCGTGACAAACTGCTCTGCCGCGATGTCGAAGGCGATGGTTGTCGACGGGTTGAAAGGATTCGGGTAGTTGGCGCCCAGAGAAAAGTGCCGTGGCGTCGGATCATACTTTTTTTGGATGCCGGTGTATTCGAGATTGAAGAGGCTATCCACCTGTTCCGCAGAGAGGGCATAATTGAAGAATTTGACATCGTCAATCAGACCGTTCCACGAGTTGCGATAGGTGTCCTCCATTTTGGCGCCGATGAGCAATGGATCGGCGATCAAACCGACAAACTCGCCGGTGGCGTCTCCTTCTTTATCCAGTTGCGCATCAACGTAAAGATACGCCTTGCTATAATCATAAATGCCGACGACGTGATGCCACCCACCGTCATCGATGACGATATCGCCGTAGAGATTGAACGGCTGCGCGCTGGTTTCGCCGGTTTCATCCTTGACCTTGAAATGGATGCCATTGACCGTGCCGTTGCTCGTACTGCTGTTGCGTTCAAGAAAAAATCTATTATTTTTAAAGACGATTCCCTGCCAGTCCGCAGTGAATTCGAACACGCTGATCCAGACCGAGACGGTGAACTCGTTGCCCAGTTCCTCAAAGAGCGACATGTCTGAATCGTCGATTTCGATAAAGCTGGAATCATCTTCGCATTGCATGGCGCCGCCATAGCGCCCGGCATCAGGCTGCCAGGCGACAGTGCCGACCCAGGCGCCGTGCCGGCTTCCGATAGCGTCCAGCACCGTTGCACCCTCGGTCTCATCGAGCCGCCAGTGCGCGATAGGAGGATCCATGGCGAATCCGGCCATCGACAGCAGAAAAAGGCTCAGGAGAGCCAGCATAAAGTAGCTATTTTTTCTCATAGCACCTCCTCTTCACAAAGATTAGAGTTGTCCTGCTAATCAGGTATATTAGAATATATCGATTATATCACTTTTGTCAAGCTTTCATTTGAAGAACCGCAGCTTTTGTGACAGCGTGCTATTCATGCATTTCATTATTTGTGCTCAAACACCAGTGAACGCGCGTACTATGGATAAATGACGATTCATTTCATCGGACTAAATGGCCATGCATTAGAAGGAGTGTGAGATGATTGGCGGTTGCGTTTTTCGTAATAGCGAGAATAGCGTACTGGATCGTTTGAACACGGCATTGGAAAAAAAGTATAGCTGGATGCAGTGTTGTGAAAATGGCATCATATTTTATGATATTCCTTTTGCCGATGATCATAGCGCTGTCTATTCTTCAGACAATCTGATAATTTTGACGCAGGATTTACTCGTCGGCGATGTTGGTTTTGGCGATTACGCCAGGCTGGATATAAAAGATTTTGCCGCCATGTTCCGACAAAAGAAAACAGCGGCCTTGCACGATATCGTTTCCGACTATCGCATGATAATCATTGAAAAGACAGATGAGGATACTGAACTCTATTTGGTATCGAACAGGGCGGGCAACGGACGAATTTACTACTATCAAAACGAATCGGGACTCTTATTCTCTTCAGATTTCCGTTTTTTATTAAAAATTATTCCTTTTGATGTCAATGACCTGGGCATCTATGCGATTTTAAAATATGGCGCAATACCCGAACCATTGACAATAAACACGAATGTAAAGGCCGTGCCGGCTGCGCATTACTTCCACATGATGATGGGACGAAACAGTGGCCATACGCATGTCTACTTTCAGTTTGAGTTTCCTTGTGACGAGCCGCAAAACAGGCTGTCTGACCTTGATGAAACGCTGCAGCCGGCGAAACAGGAGCTGCGCAAATCAGCGAAATTCCTGCGACAATTCGATCCCGCCGTTCTGATCAGTGGTGGAATCGATTCCAGTCTGTATGCCTCTTATATGAACGAATGTGAAGGTCATCAGCTTCACGGACTTAATTGTACTTTCGGGGAAAATGATCCCGAGTTTGAATATGCTCGCATGCTCGCTGAAAAAATCGGCGCACAATTTTATGTTGGCAAGATGGAAATGGAAAATGCGTTGAGTCTTTTGCACGATACCGTCACATTGACCGGGCATCCCTTTTCAGACTTTTCGAGCCTGCCGATTGTATTCATTCTCAAATATATGAAGGAGCATGTAAAAGACGCCCACATGCTCATCGAGGGAAACGGCGCGGACGATTGTTTTGGCTTTCCTGCCTTGACAACTCGTTCTAAAATGCAAACAAAGCAGCGCTTCCCCAGGCTGGGCAAAGATGCGATTGCTTTGCTGTTCAGAAATTCTACGAGTTGGAAATGGCTTTCAAATGAAGGATATCTGGCACGAGTGCTGGCGTTGGCTGATAGTCATGAGATCAATCTCCTGAATAATTTCCTCGTCCTTTCACCGATTAATTTCCTGCATTTGAACACAGATAAAACATGGGACACCGAGTTAACTGATATCATGGATGGTGTATATAACAACTGCACGAAAGAGCATGACACATTGAGCTTTGAGGCCAAGACGACGGTCAGACAGTTGCTGCATATCAATAGTCGAAGATGGGCAGCCAAGGCGTTTTCAGTCGGTGAAAGTCTTGGCATTCGGGTTATTTATCCTTTTATCTGGCGAGATGTTCTTACGCTGCAGGGATCGATCCCATGGGAGGTGAAAACGAATAATGGCATTGTCAAATGGCCGTTAAAACGACTGCTGGAAGATTTTATGCCCGCAGAATTTATTTATCGAAAAAAGAGTGGTTTTGTGCCGCCGTTTGTACGATGGCTTACTTTTAAAGATTTCAATAGTTCCGTCCGTGAAATTTTACTGCAGTCGAATGGCGCCGTCACAAACATTGTTCCCGCTAAAATCATCACTGAATTACTTGATGATGCCTTGGCCGGAAGAGATCTGCGTCATTCGATATTGAATTTTTTGTGGGGTGCACTATTTACCGAGATGTGGATACAAAGGCACACAAGCACTTGACCGCCTCCATCTTTCGAATCCAGAGATCTGTTTTCCGCCAAAATCTCTCTCCGCAACCCGCTGGTTCATTTCAGATTTTATTTTATGTTACTTGCTCGATTTTTATAGGCAAGAGGTTTTGGCCGAACTACAATTCAACAAATGGATAAAAGTTATCGCAACTTTTCTTTTCAAAACCTGACTTTAATTCGTAGTGCTCCTTTTATTTGCTTTTCTGATGCGACAACAACGTAACCTCCTCCGCTGCCTGAAGTAATGGCGCCACAATAATTAGGAAAATATTTGTCCTGCATTTCTTGCATGACATATTCCGGTACGGTGTACGGCAGCATTTTTTTCCATGCAAGAAATGATTTTGTCATCGATTCACCCAAACCAACGACATCTTGCCGAAGAATACTTGCCCAACATTGTTCGCCGGCATCTCCAAGTTCTTTAATGATTTCTACGGCAAGATTTTTTTCCTTTAGAGGATCATAACCTGTCGGCCTGGGTTCCAGTGGAATGAGATAAATGACGCTGGAAAGCCAATCACAAATATCTTTGTCCCTTGTCGAATCAATCTGTTCGGGCCAATACCCGCCTTTATAATAAAGGCGACTAATGCCCGGATTCAGCAAACCGATATGATCTTGTGAACCGGAGATGTATTTTGAACCCGGAGGATTTTCGGCGCCGAATAAAATCCTGGCGTTGTCAATCGGATTTCCTTTTGGATACTTATTGCCCCACATTTCAACTGCAACTTTTCTTGAACTGGTCGCCATACCGGAACGGTCATTGAATTCAATCGTCGGCCACAGTTGCGCAACGACAACGCTGCCCGGATAAATTTCAGAAACCCATGGTTGATCCATCCAGCCGCCGGCAATACAAATTCTATACGGGAACTGCAATTCTTTTTTTATAGATGAACTTGCACGTGCTGCAAGTCCTGGTTCCGGAATTCTGTCCAGGACCTTATATTCAATACCGAATTTTTTACACAATGCTTCTTTGTCTGGAGTATGTCCGTCCCGGTTAACCACAAAAATGTCGGGCTTGATGCGTTCAAGATCAGGCGCAAAATCCAGCATACCCTCTCCCGATGCAATAAATGCCTTCTCGACATAACGGATAGAGTTTACAATGTAAACCCTTTCATTTTGAGAAAACCAGGGAGCTTTTCCTTTGAGCATGCGAACATTTTCATCCGAGCCGACAGCCACGAATAAACTGCCGAACCGGGAGGCTGTCTTAAAAAAAGCGATGTGTCCCGCATGCAGCAAATCGTAACAGCCGCTTGCTAAAACTTTCTTCTTTGTCAAAGAATTCTGCCCGTTCACATTTCGTTAAATACTACTTGCTTTGGATCTTTTCCTCTATTTTTGATCATCTCTTCTTTTATCCAATCGTAGGTTTTCTTTAATCCATCTTTTAGCGGAATGGAGGGTTCCCAGCCAAGATATTTTTTGATCAAAGAATTATCACTGTTTCTCCCACGCACTCCTTTTGGAGCATCTGGATCATATTTTCTTGCCAGTTTGTATCCGGCAATTTCTTCGACATAATCAACAAGCCGATTTATCGAAACCATTTCCGCGCTTCCGAGATTAATGGGCTCTTCAATATTGCTGTACATAATATCAAGAATACCTTTTATGCAATCGTCAATGAACATAAAACTGCGCGTCTGATTGCCGTCGCCCCAGATTATTATTTCATTTTTGTCATACAATTCACTTTCAATCACCTTTCGGCAAATGGCAGCCGGGGCCTTTTCCCGTCCGCCGTCATAAGTGCCAAACGGCCCGTACACATTATGAAAGCGGGCTATACGAGTGGCAAGTCCGTAATCTTCGTAAAAATGGCGACACATTCTTTCGCTGAAGAGTTTTTCCCAGCCATAACCATCTTCCGCAAGCGCTGGATATGCATCTGTCTCTTTGAGTCCGGGATTGTTCGGATCGGTTTGTTTTTCTGCATTATAGACACACGCAGACGACGCATAAAAGTATCTATGAATCCCCAAATCACGGGCGGCCATCAACAAATGCGTATTAATGAGGACGCTCAGCATGCAATCTGCTTTATGTGTTTCGATAAATCCCATACCTCCCATATCGGCTGCAAGATTAAAAACTTGTTCGTAACCATTGAGGGCTTGAAAGCAATTTTCCCTTGTTTTTAAATCCAATACAAGGTTATCAACGCCGGGAGTTAATTGATACCATTTTGTCAGCGGCTTGATATCGACAGCCCGCACTTGATGTCCAATTGATTTGAGCGCCCTGGTTAAATGACCGCCAATAAATCCCCCTGCACCGGCGACAACTATTTTATTCATAATTACTGACTCCTATAAAAATGCTACGAGTGGCAGGAAATTTAATTTTCCACGTATTAGATAAAAAGGGGAATAATCCACCTTGACAAACACCGAATATCAGGACGTGAACGTGCGCTTACAACACCTTCTCGGATGGCAAAATCTTCTTGGTACTCTATCTCTTGTGGCTTTTGTATAAACTTAGCTGTTCAGGAGGTAAAAAGCAACAAGATTGACAAAGTATGTTACCATCCGATGGTGTAGTCAAAAGCCGTTGCGCAAGTCAAAAAATTGGCAGGAAATGCCGACATGCTGCCCCAAGTGACCAAAGGAAAACGATCAACAATTCAAAAGAGATGATTCTTGCAGAGCAAAATTGCAGACCTTTGTTCATTTCAAGGTTGGCTGGTCGTTCAACCATATTGAGGTGCATTTTTCACTTTCTTCAATGATTGCAGTATTATCGCGCGGAAAAAGAATTGCTTTCACCTGCCAAAATAGTTAAATTCTCTATCTTTGGCAAATTGAAGAATATGACAGTCTCTTTTTACACAATCGGTTGTCGGCTCAACCAGGCCGAGACCGCCATCATTGAACAGAGTTTTCGCCGCAGTGGATTCAAAATAGTTGATTTTGCTGATCCGGCCGACATCGTGGTGATCAACACCTGCACGGTCACAGAAAAATGCGATGCAGATACGGGACGGGCGGTCAACAAGGCGTTGCGAACCAAGGCCGATGCCAAAATCGCCCTCATCGGCTGCCAGGCGCAGACGCAAAAGAGCGATCTGTTCAAAATTGCCAACGTGCAGTGGGTCGTCGGCAATGCACGCAAGATGGAGCTGGCCGAAATCGTACGGCAGACCTATGCGGCTGAGCCGCAGCTGATCACGCCGGCCCTGCGGCGCGACAGCTTTACCATTCCCGTCGCCGGCATCGATCGGCGCCATACGCGCGCCAAT
>JAFGJB010000196.1 GCA_016929295.1 Candidatus Zhuqueibacterota bacterium
CCGTTTGATCTTTTTTTCCCACGGCGGCATCAGCTCGGGGTGTATTTCGATGAGTGGAAAACCATATATTTGATTGGTGCGAGCCTGGCCCAGGACGATATTATACAAATCCGGTTCTATTTTGATGTGGACCGGCAACTCTTCGCACAGTCCGATCGTCTCAATGACTTTTCGGTGCGACACCTTGTCCAGACAAAGGATCACTTCTTCAACACTGTTTTCAGCGACGATGTCGCGCAGGTTTTTAATGTGGCCGAAAAGAGGTTTGCCATCATGTTCGCCGTTGTGATCTTTTTTCTCCAGAGAGATAAAGCCGACGATTCGATAACCAAGCGCCGGATACTTTTTCACCCGGTCGGCCAGCTCGCGCGCTTTATCATGCCAGCCGATGATGAGCGTGTTTCGCTGGCCGATGCCCGCCTGCAGTAATTTTCGCTGAATGGTGTGCAAAGAGATGCGCCCGGCGCCAACGAACAGAATCATCATGCCCCAATAGCTGAGAATGAGCATGCGGCCGAGGGTCGGCATGGTCGACAGATCATGCTCCGGCTCGAATGTCAAAATAAAAATAATAAAAACCCCAAAACTGACAGCCTTGAAAACGCCGATCAACTCGTCGAAACGGGACTTTATGTACCAGGACTGATAGAGACCGGTGAAGAGGAAAACCAAAAGCCAGAACAGATAAACGATCAGCGAAATGACGATGAGAAACGGCCATTCTCTCTCGACAAACAGGTGAGCTGTTGTGCGCAACTGAAGAAATCCCAAAAAAGCCGCATTGATTGTCAGCAAATCGACGCACAGCAGCAGAATTTTTTCAATCGGTTTTGGCATTATGCACGATTCTTTTTTCTTCTATTGCAGCTAAAAACTGATTCACAATATGATCCCATGCATAGTTCTGCCTGACATATTCGTAAGCCGCTTCGGCCCGCATGGCGCTCGTCGCTCGGTCGCGCAGGATCTCTTCAATCCTCGCCACCAGTTCAGCGCCGGTGTCAGCATAATAGATAAAATCGCGATCAATGATATGCACTTCATGCAGACGGGTGCTGATGACAGGTTTTTTCAAGGCAATATATTCGAAAAGCTTCATCGGACTGGCGCCATGAGAGACCGGCATATCTTTAAAGATGTTCAGACAAATATCCATGCAGTCAATATAGGACGGCACGACATGAAAAGGTACGCCGCCGGTCAGTACAACATTGTCCAATCCCAGCTTTATTATTTTGCGCTCAACATCGCGATAATGACGACCGCTGCCCACCATTAAAAAGGTATATTTCTTCAACTGATGCGCAGCATCAAGGATGACATCGAAATCAATAAAGTACTCAAAAGAACCAAGAAAACCAATGACCGGTTTTTTGAATGCGTTCGCCATGTCGCCCCGCCCGGGTTTGAAATTATCCAGATCAACGCCATTGGCAATGACCTTCACCTCACTGATGCCGTCGAGAGAGTCCGCCAATACCTGCGAAACAGCGAAGGTCAGGTCAGCTCTCTTTGCCATACCATGCAGCATTTTACGGCCCACATTTAAAAGCAGAGGATTTCGCAGGATACCGAGTTCATATTTGAGCATGTCAATATAATCGTCAGCATAATCGAAAATCGTAAAGCACGACGTTGCTCGCAGGATAGGATATTGCGACAGATTGTAAAGCAGCAGCACATCAATATTCAAATCGCGGATCATACGTTTCACCGTCGAAACACATGCCAGACTGTAGAGTCCTTTCTTCATCAGCTTGTGAAAGGGATATTTATGCTGCCAGTGAAAACCTCTCAAGTCCAGATCATGCAGATGAATATTGGCAGGCAGCGTGACGCTTATCTCCTGAAAATTTGTCTCACTCAAATGACTCTTTGGCATTTGAATGACGTGCACAGTATGTCCACGCTGCGCGACGGCCGACAAAATTCGCTGAAAACGTGTCCAGTTGATGGCCTTCCATCTGGCCATGTAGGGAAATAAAAAGTTCATATCACATGCGCTCTCGTCATAGAGTCCGTCAGTGAATCAGACAAAAACTGCACAATGCGTTGCGCTGCTCTGCCGTCTCCGTACGGATTTGTTGACATGGCCATTTTTTGGTAGGCCGCCTGATCGCGGAGCAGCCGGGTCACGTGATCGATGATCGATTGTTTCTCGCTGCCAACGAGTTTTGCCACGCCGGCCTCGATGCCTTCTGGACGTTCTGTTGCGCTCCGCAAGACAAGAACCGGTTTGCCGAATGAGGGCGCTTCCTCCTGAATGCCGCCGGAATCGGTGAGAATTATATGGGCGCGCTTTATCATGGCGACAAGTTGATGATAATCAAGCGGTGCAATGAGATGGATGCGCTCGATGCCGGCGAGATATTTTTCAACATCGTTCTTCACACGCGGATTCAAATGCACGGGATAGACGATCTCTATCTCCGGAAAAGTTACGACGATCTCTTGCAAAGCAGCGCAGATGTTCGCCAGCGGCGCGCCAAAATTTTCGCGCCGATGCGCGGTGACAAGAATGAGCTTTTTATCATTCGGGATGTCCAGCGGCAGCGACCGTGCGCCATATTTTTCATCGATGGCGCGCAGAGCATCGACAATGGTATTGCCCGTTTTGAGAATTTTGGCCCGCGGCACTCCTTCCTGAAGCAAATTTTCAACCGCTCGTTCCGTCGGCGCAAAATTAAATGCGGCAATCGTGCTGATCAATTTTCGATTCACTTCCTCCGGGAAGGGACTGTAAATATCGAACGTTCGCAAGCCGGCTTCGACATGACCGACGGGGATTTGCTGATAAAAACTTGCCAGTGCGGCAACGGCGGCGGTTGTTGTATCGCCTTGTACAAGCACGACGCTTGGCCGAACTCTCTCCAGGGTTTCAGTGACGGCCAGCATGACAGCGGCGGTCAGAGAGGAGAGCGTCTGATTGGCTTGCATGAGCCGGAGATCGATATCCGGCACGATGTCAAAAAGTGACAACATCTGGTCCAGCATCTGTCGATGCTGGGATGTTGTGCAGACGACCGTCTCAAAAATATTTTGCTGCCAAAGCTCCTGAATCACCGGCGCCATTTTGATGGCCTCGGGGCGGGTGCCAAAGATGGTCATTACGATATTTTTTTTTCGCATCGATTCTTTGTGCTCATTATTAAAACCACAATCTGCCGCCATGTTGCTTCAGATAGTTGAGTGCACGTCGAGTCAGAACGTGTCTTTCACCACGCTTCACTGTCGTGTGCATTTTTTGCAGTCCATCTCGCACACCCTGGAGAAAATATCGGAAAGCACCGCTGCGCAGAGATCGAATGGACCAGACAATCAACCAGAGCGATAGATTGACGAGCAGATAACGCCATGGCAGATGTCGTGACAAGGTCCAAAACCGGTTGCGGATTGAATAATAGACATTTCTGCCGCTCGAATGGCGCCCTTTCGGAGATGCTTTATGCAGCACAACAACTGTCGGCACATATTTTATGCAATAGTTGTTCTGTAAAAGTCGATAGGAGTATTCCAATTCCTCAGCACCATACTCCATATCGAGCAACGGTCCAAGCTCTTTGCAAACAGCTTTCTTCAGGGCATGGCCCGCTCCGACGTAGTAACTCACAAACATGTTCTCTGCGTATCGCGTCACGTCCGGATGTGGAAATTCCCGCGGAACGATCATTTTCGTATAAAAATTACGAATCTGGAAAGCCGCGCAGGCCAGCGCGGGTTCCTGGCTGAATTCTGCACAAACTGTCTCTACGACGCCATCACCGGCGAACGCGGCGTCATCATCCAGGTAAAAAAGTATCTCACCCTGTGCGACGGACACGGCATAATTGCGCGCCCACACGTAACCGCGATTTTCATTCTGCGCGAGATATTTTATACGAGAATCAGATGGCAACTCATCTTTTAAAGTCGAAGCCGGATTGTTATCGATGACGAGAATC
>JAFGJB010000197.1 GCA_016929295.1 Candidatus Zhuqueibacterota bacterium
CATCCTGACCATCGGCGGCGTGCGCATGCTGCACTTTATGGATTCGGCGCACTTTTGCGGCACCGCCTGCCACAAGGTGATGAATCCGGAGTGGGTGACCTATCAACAGTCGCCGCACGCGCGCGTGAAATGCGTCGAGTGCCACGTCGGTGAGGGACTCGATGCGCTGATCGCCTCCAAGCTCAACGGTGTGCGACAGATGTATCTCGCCGCTCTCTCCATCTACAATCGTCCCATACCGACGCCAGTACACACGCTGCGTCCCGCGCGCGAGACGTGCGAGCACTGCCACTGGCCGGCAAAATTCTACGGCCAGCGACTGGAGACGCGCGTTCGCTATGGCCTGGACAGCACATCGACGCCGGCCTATACGACGCTCAACATCAAAATAGATGCGGGCGGCGCAGGACACGAGAATGGCGCGCACTGGCACGTGAATGAGGCGAATCAGGTGACCTACACATCGGTTGATGACAAGAGGGTGCGTATGGTTGCCATCACGGCGCGACAAGCCGATGGCAGAGCCAAGGTGTTCCATAATGTCAAGCTCGCCGATTTCGAGGCGAACGCGAAGGGCGAGGATGAACGGACGATGGACTGCGTGGACTGTCACAATCGCGCCACGCACATCTACAAAGATCCGGAAGACATTGTCGATGAGTTCATCCGCATCGGCGAGGCGGATCGCGCTCTGCCCTGGGTGAAACAGCAAGCGCTGGCGGCGATCACAAAAGGCTATCCTTCGGACGAAGCGGCGCAGCGCGGCGTCGCCAATCAGATCCGCAATTTTTATCAGCGACACTATCCGGCTCTCTCCAGCGCCAGGGCTGAACAGCTGGATCAGGTCGTCGATATTCTGCAACGCGCTTACGCCACCCATCGGCATCATCACATGCGCATCGAATGGGGCAACTATACCAGTCATGTCGGGCATGACAAAAACCTCGGCTGTTTTCGCTGCCATAACAATGACATGAAAACCGTGGCAGGCGAGACCATCCGCCACGACTGCACCATGTGCCACTCGATTCTGGCGCTGGATTCGGCAGAGCCATATCAGTTTTTAAAAGAGGCGGCAGCGAACGCGCCCGACAGAAAAATGCACGACTATTTACAAAAAGAGTTCTTTGAAAGCAAATATTGACCGAGGCGTTGATCCAACCCCATCGATGGATCGGAGCCGTTCTTCAAGCAGACGTCTTGAGCGCGAGCGCAAAACTGTACAGATCATGATTCAGATCTATTGCCAGTTTCACCATCACACCGCAAAGGGGCTGTGCGAAGAGTGCCGGCAACTCGCTGAATACGCCGAAAAGAGGTTGGTCAAGTGTCCTTATGGCCATGACAAACCCACCTGCGCCAGGTGCCCCACCCACTGCTACAAGCCGGCCAGGCGCGAGGAGATTCGCCGGGTCATGCGCTTCGCCGGGCCACGGATGATACTCAGGCACCCCTGCCTGGCGCTAGGGCACATCCTTGATGATCGGGCCAAACACTCTCTGCGGCGGCTCAAATGAACGGTTCGCAGCTTGTCGTCATGCAAAAGCGGTTATCCGGCGCACGTCCGCCAACCCGTTCGCGATCAGCTCCCGCTCGGTTCGATCATCAACGGAATTTTCCGCCATACGACGCAGTTATACGTTTACCTTTTTCGCACCCGGCACGCGGAGGCCTACGATCCTGCCTGCGGGGAACATGACTAGTCAGACGATATTTTGAAAGGGAGAATGATGAGCGAACTCATCAACAGCGTGGAAAAACGCAAACAGCTTTTAAAGCACATGATCTTGCAGCTGCACGAAGGCAAAGAACCGGAGGTCGTTCGGCAGCAATTGTTCGAGCTCCTCGGCACAGTGCCGTACGGCGAGGTGATCGAGGTGGAGCAGGAACTCATCTCCGAGGGACTGCCACAAGAAGAAGTGTTAAAATTATGCGACGTCCATTCGCAAGCGCTCAGAGGCGTTGTCAGTGAAGATGAATCGCTGCATCTGCCGGCCGGGCATCCAGTAGACACTTTCAAACAGGAAAACCGCGCCCTGCAACTGGAAATCGCCGAGATCGAAAATATTCTCAAGCAACTCAAAACTCACAGTTTAGAACAGCTTTTACCCAAGCTCAAATTGCATTTTAACAACCTCTCGGATGTGGATGTGCATTACCGCCGGGTGGAAAATCTGGTGTTCCCCTACCTGGAAAAACTGGGCATCACCGGCCCGCCGGCCGTCATGTGGGGTAAGCATGACGAAATCCGTGACCTGCTCAAGGCTGTGCACGAGGCGCTCAGCGTCGGCGCCGATACGTTGCAGGAGGATCTCAAACCGCTGATCGATTTTGTCATCAAACCGACAACGGCGGCCATCGAAGAGATGATCTACAAGGAAGAAAAGATTCTCTTCCCCATGTGTGTGGAGCGGCTGTCCGAAGCGGATTGGTCAGAGATCTACCATTCCAGTCCCGAGATCGGTTTTTGTCTCTACGAGCCGCAGGCCGAGTGGCGGCAAGGCGTCACCGTGCAGCAGGAGCGTTTCGTGGAAGCCGGCGACGTGCAGCTGCCGAGCGGCCGTTTTACGGCTGAAGAGTTGATGTCGGTGCTGAACACCTTGCCGATAGACATCACCTTTGTCGACAAAGATGACAAAGTCAAGTACTTTTCGCAGGGCGCGCATCGAATTTTTGATCGCAATCGCTCGATCCTGGGTCGATCGGTGCAGATGTGCCATCCGCCGGCGAGCGTGCACGTCGTCGAGCAGATACTCGACGATTTCAAAAGCGGCAAAGAGAGCCACGCGCCATTCTGGATTCAAATGAACGGTAAATTCATCCACATTGAGTATTTCGCCGTGCGCAATGAAAATGGCGACTATCTCGGCACCCTCGAGGTATCCCAGGATTTGACCGCGCTGCGCGGCCTCGAAGGCGAACAGCGTCTGCTCTCCTATGCCCAAGAAAGGGAGTCATGATGCTCGAACGCGGCGAACATCCGCTCGGAGTCGTCATGCAGGAGATTCAGAATATCGAAACCGGACAAATTCTCGAGCTGATCACAAATTTTTTGCCGGTGCCATTGATCGACAAGGTGGAGGCAAAAGAGTTCCGTTCGTGGACAGTGCGCAAGAGTGCTGCGGAGTTTCAGAGTTTTTTCACCCCGAAGGAGTGAGCGCCGGCGAAAAGGGCAAAACCGATGCTGAAATCTCGCCATAATTTGTCGCGCCGAGCGGGCGACGCGTGAGCCGGCCAATCGATCGCCTGCGAAACATTCTGGCAACTCTATCGTACAAGATTCATTGCGGCTGCGATGCATGATCGAGGCGCAGCGGATTTATCATCACCAGTAAAGTATTGAGAAAAGACAAGCATGCGGGAGATGAGATGGAAAGTCACATTAAAATAGTCGGCATAATCAATGTCGCGTTCGGCGTCCTGGGATTGATGGCAGCGGCGATCGTGTTCGTCGCCGTGGCCGGCGGCGGCATTCTTTCGGGCGATCCCGAAGCCATAACCATCACTTCGATCGTGGCGGTGGTCATCTCCGGCATCATCACCATCTTTGCTATTCCGGAGCTGATCACCGGCTGGGGCCTGTTGAAGATGAAATCATGGGGCCGCCTGCTCGGGATCATCATCGCCATCCTAGATCTGCTCAAATTCCCCATCGGCACGGCGTTCGGCATTTATGCGCTGTGGGTGTTGATGAATGAAGAGACAGAAAAGTTATTCAAAAAACAGCAGCCAGGGGGAATTGTTGTCGAGCAATCCTGATTTCTCCCCGGCTTGAAGATCAGCGGCCGTCGGATTTTGCCAACAGTTTGTAAAGCACCGGCGCCACCAGGAGCGTCAATAAAGTCGACATCAACAATCCACCAATGATCGTCCATCCCATAGGTGCGAAGAGAGAGCCGCCGATGAGCGTCAGCGGCAGCAGGCCGCCAATGGTCGTCGCTGTTGTCAGGACAATGGGGATGAGACGCGTCTCGCCGGCTTCCTGCACAGCGGCATCAATTTCTTTGCCGGCGGCGCGCAACTGGTTCATATAATCGATCAGGATGATCGCATTGTTCACCACAATGCCAACCAGGCTGGTGAGGCCGACAAAAGCGGTGAAGGAAAAAGAATTGCCGGTCAGCAACAGGGTCAGCACCGAGCCAATGACGGCCAATGGAATGGTGCTAAAGACGATCAGCGGTTGACTGTAAGATTTAAACTGCAGCACCAGGACCGCAAAGATGCCGATGAGCGCCATCAGGATCGCCTGCAGCATACCGCTGAACGACTCTTCGCGCGATTCCAGCTCGCCGCCGATCGAATAGTTATAGTCCGTTGGAAAATTATAATTTTCTAGCCTGCCGATGATCTCTCGGGTCACGCTGTCAACAGAATAGCCGTCCCGCACATCGGCTGTGATGATGACCGTGCGTTGCATATTAAAGTGATCGATCTCCTGTGGCGTCGCCGCAAACTCGACGTTGGCGACGCTGTTCAGCGCTATAGGCGCACCGGTCATTGAGGTGATGTAAATTCTTGCCAAATCCTCCAGTCGCGTCTTTTCCTGCAATGGCAGCCGAACCACAATGTTGAACTCTTCACCCTCCGGATCGCGATAGCGACTGACGGTCAAACCAGACAGGCCGGCGCGGACGGCTCTGTCGATTTCCACCAGAGGCACGCCGAGCAAGCCCGCTTTCTCGCGGTTGATCTTGACGAGCAAATCGGTTTTCGCGGTTGAGAGCGGATTATCCACGTTCACTGTGCCGTCCGTCGCCAGAAACATATTTTCAACATCGTGGGAAATTTTTTCCAGCACCTCCAGATTATCGCCGAGCAGACGAATGGCGATGGGCGCATCCATATGCGGACCCTGTTCAAACTCTTTGACCTCGATTTTGGCGCCGGGATAGTCGGCGAATCGTTCGCGCAGTCGATGCAGGATGGTATAAAATTCTGTCAGCTCGAATTCTTCCAGCTGAACAAAGATCTGCGCGTGCGTGCTGCGATCGCGTTTTGGCGCGACGTTGTAGTAGATGCGCGGATTGCCGTGCCCGACGTTCGCCACAGCGTAGCGAACATTCTCATACTCGCCGAGCACGCGTTCAACATCGCGGGTGACGCGATCCGTCTCCGCCAGATTGGTGCCGCTCGGCGTGTTGATATTGATCATGAATTGCGGCTTTTCCGCTTTCGGGAAAAAGCTGACGCCAACAAGAGGGAATAATGCCAGGCTGCAGAGAAAAATCGCCAGCACGAGTGCGAGGAAAATCCTCGGTTTATTGAGGGCGCGATTCAGGGTGCGCCGATAGCAGGTCTCGACAAATCTGTTCATCCACCGCCGGATCGGCGTCACAGATGCTCTTTTCACATCGAGAAAAAGACTCGACAGATAGGGCGTGAAGGTCAGCGATAAAAACAAAGATGCCGTGAGCGTATAAATGACGGTCAACGGCATGCTGCGGATGAAATCACCGGTGACATTGCCCATCATCATCATCGGCACAAAAGCGAGCACCGTCGTCAATGTGGCGCTGACGATAGCCCAGCCCACCTGGCTGGCGCCCTGCGCCGCCGCTTCAATGCGAC
>JAFGJB010000198.1 GCA_016929295.1 Candidatus Zhuqueibacterota bacterium
CAAAGGCATCCGCGACCTCGGCATCAGCGGCGTGACCGCGGCCAAGACGGCGCGACGCTACGAGATCGTCGGCGATCTGTCGGATGATGACAAAGCCTTCATCACCCAAAAACTGCTGATGAACAGGGTGAACGAGCACGTGGTGCAGCCGGGCGAACGTATTTTCATGGAAAAGATGGCTGACCGATTTGAGCTCATCCATATTCCGATTACGCGCGCTGATGAAAGTGAACTGCTGTCGATCAGCAAAAAGCGCGATCTCTATCTCAACCTCGCCGAAATGGTGACCATTCAAAAACATTTTCAAACTATCGGCCGCGAGCCCACCGATGTCGAGCTGGAGATGTTGGCGCAAACCTGGTCCGAACATTGCTCGCACAAGACTCTCACCGGCATCGTCGATTACAACGGCGATATCATCGACAATCCCCTCAAGCAGACCATATTTCGCGTCACTGAGGAACTGAACAAGGAGTGGTGCTTGTCCGTGTTCAAGGATAATGCCGGTGTCATCGCGTTCGATGACGACTATGGCGTCTGTTTCAAGGTCGAAACCCACAATCACCCCTCGGCCATGGAGCCCTACGGCGGCGCCAACACCGGCATCGGCGGCGTCATACGTGACCCGCTCGGCACCGGACTCGGCGCCAAACCAATCATCAACACCGATGTCTTCTGTTTCGGTCCGATAGATATGCCGCACGCGAATCTGCCCAAAGGCGTGCTGCACCCAAAACGCGTCATGCAGGGGGTGGTGGCCGGCGTGCGCGATTACGGCAACCGCATGGGCATCCCCACTTCCAACGGCGCGATCTTTTTCGACGACCGCTATCTCGGCAATCCGCTGGTATTCTGCGGCAACGTCGGTTTGCTGCCGAAGGAGATGATTCATAAAGAGACCGTGCCCGGCGATCACATCGTCGTCATCGGCGGCCGCACAGGACGAGACGGCATACACGGCGCCACCGCTTCGTCCGGCGAGCTGCACAGCGAGAGCGAGGAGACCTGGGGCGGTGCGGTGCAGATCGGCAATCCGATTGTCGAGAAAAAGCTGGTCGATACGCTGATGCAGGCGCGCGACCGCGGCCTCTATCGCGCCATCACCGACTGCGGCGCCGGCGGCCTCTCCTCGGCTATCGGCGAATTGGCCAAAGAGACGGGCGCGGTCGTCGATCTGGAAAAGGTGCCGCTGAAATATCACGGCCTCACCTATATGGAGATCTGGATCTCTGAAGCGCAGGAGCGCATGGTCATATTCGTGCCGCCGGACAAGCTCGAGGAGGCGCTCAAGGTGTTCGCCGATGAGGATGTCGAGGCCACGGTCATCGGCCACACGACGAACGACAAAAAGATCCGCTTGCGCTATGATGGTCACGTGGTCGGTGAACTGGACATGGAATTCCTGCACCACGGCCTGCCGCGCCTCCCCCGGTCAGCGGTGTGGCAAGCGCCGGCCATTGCCACCTCCCGATTCGATCAGCCGGATCTGTCCGAGTCGCTGCACAAAATACTGGCCGCGCCGAATGTCTGTTCCAAGGAATGGGTCATTCGTCAGTACGATCACGAAGTGCAGGCCGGCAGCGCCCTCAAACCGCTCGTCGGCATCGACAATGACGGACCCGGCGACGCCTGCATCACCCGACCGCGACTCGATTCTCAGAGAGCGGTCATTCTGGCGAATGGGTTCAATCCGCACTACGGTCTGATCGATCCCTACTGGATGGCAGCCTCGGCCATCGACGAGGCGCTGCGCAATGTCATTGCCGTGGGCGGCGAGCTGGACCGAACCGCCCTGCTCGATAATTTCTGCTGGGGCAACCTCGACAAGCCGGACCGCTTTGGCGGACTGCTGCGCGCGGCACAAGCCTGCTACGACATGGCCAAAGTGTTCGAGACGCCGTTCATCTCGGGCAAGGACAGCCTGAATAATGAATACCAGACCGAGGACGGTGATAGCATCGCCATCCCGCCGACGCTACTGATCTCGGCGATCTCGGTCATGCATGACGCGCGCCGGGCTGTGTCCATGGATTTGAAAAATGCCGGGAACCTGCTCTATATCGTCGGCCTGACAAAAAATGAGATGGGCGGCTCGCATTATTATTTAGTGAATGGCTGGCGCAGTTCGGCTGTGCCGCAGGTCGATCCCGACGCCGCTGTGAAAATCTTTATCGCTCTCAGCGCCGCCATAGCAGATGGATTGGTGCGCGCCTGTCACGATTGCTCGGAGGGCGGCATCGCGACGGCGCTCGCCGAGATGGCGTTTGCCGGTGGTTTGGGCGCGGAGATTTCCGTCACCGCCATACCCAAATCAGATGATGCGGAGCGGGAGGATGTCCTGCTCTTCTCCGAGTCCAACAGCCGCTTCGTCGTCGAGATTCGGCCCGACGACAAGCTGTCGTTCGAGCAGGCGCTGGCCGCTGTCCCGGTCGCCCAAATTGGCCGCGTCACGTCCGATGATCGATTCAAGATTTTCGGCGCGCGCGATCTGCTCATCGATGCGAGCATCGCCGGCCTTAAAGAATCATGGCAGAAAACCCTGAGGTGGTGACAGATGGTGAACGTCATAGTGCTGCGTGCCGCCGGTTCGAACTGCGACCTGGAGACAAAGTATGCCTTTGAGCTCGTCGGCGCGCACGCCGATTTGATTCATATAAACAGATTGCTGGCGGGCGACGTCCAATTAAAAGATTATCAAATCCTGGCCATCCCGGGTGGTTTCACCTACGGCGACGATATTTCAGCCGGCAAGATTTTAGCCAATCAACTGAAATATCAGCTTGCCGATCAGTTAACCGAGTTTCATCAGGACGGCAAGCTGGTCATTGGAATTTGTAACGGTTTTCAGGTGTTGGTTAAGGCAGGCCTGCTTCCCCGGGTCGACCTGGAGGAGACGCAGGATGTGACCTTGACTTTTAACAATTCCGGTAAATTTGAAGACCGCTGGGTGCATCTGCAGGTGAATGAGAGCCCCTGCGTTTTTACGCAAGAGATCAAAAAACAGGTATATTTTCCAGTGGCGCATGCGGAAGGAAAATTTGTCCCCCGGAATTCGAAAGTGCTGGCTTTGTTGCAAAAGAACCGCCAAATTGTGTTCCGTTATGTGATGCCCGGTGGCGCGGCGGACTATCCTTACAATCCAAACGGTTCGGTGGATGATATTGCCGGCATTTGCGATGTGACGGGACGCGTGCTCGGGCTCATGCCGCATCCTGAACGTCACCTGGCGCCGACGAATCACCCGCACTGGACGAGGCTGGGCCTGGCAGAAGAAGGTGATGGCGTCGCGATTTTCAGAAATGCCGTCCATTATTACAAATGAAAAGATTGTCAAATGTTTGACGATATTTCGCACATCCTCGATAGCTGGAAATATAGCGAACACGACGTCAATGTTCGTCTGATTCAGGGCGCAGATGGTCGCACCAAGTTGCAGATGCGTCTTGACCTCGGACTGTTGCAAATGGAGCTGGATGGCCGACCGGATGGCCGACGACCGCGGAATCAAAATTCCTACCTCGATTATTTCGAAACAAAGGCCAAATCGCGCGCCCAGAGCAAGATAAAGAGCCCCTTTGTCCTGTCGCCAATGGACTGCTTTAAACTGCAACAGGAAGCCGTGCAATACTATCATCGATATTTAGCCCTGATGAAGCTCAGGGATTATGCGCGGGTGGCGCGTGACACCATGCGCAATCTGCGGGTCTTTGATTTTGTTGAAAAATTTTCCGATGACGAGGAGATGATCTGGCAATTTCAACAGCATCGGCCGTACGTCATCATGATGAGAAGTCGCGCGCAAGCATCGGTAAAGCTCGATCAAAATGATTTTGATGCGGCGATCCAGCTCATCAAAAGAGCGATAAAAGAGATAGAATCGCACAATGAAAAATGGGATGAACGCATCAGCCCTGATTGTCCCGAGCTGGAGTTTTTGCATTATTGGCTCGATGAAATCAGCGAACAACGACCGTTATCTGAAGCAGAGCAACTGAACAAAGAGCTTGACCAGGCGATCGCTGACGAGAATTATGAACGCGCGGCCGAATTGCGCGACAAACTCGCCAGACGAAAATGAACATTTCCAAACTGCTAACTGTAAAGGCAACCCATGCTGAACGGAAAAAAGATTGCCATCCTCATTGGCCCGCAATTTCATGACGAAGAGGCCACTGTCCCGCGCGACTATTTGGCAGAAAGAGGCGCGCATGTCGATTTGATCGGCCTCGATGCGGCCGAACTGACCGGCAAATATGGCCGCATCACGCTCAGGCCGGACAAGACGATCGATCACGTCCACGCCGCAGCGTATGATGGACTCATCATTCCCGGCGGCGGGGCGCCGGAGCGCATCCGCATCAACGAGACCGCTCTGACGTTCGTCCGCGACTTTTGGGTGTCCGGGCGACCGCTGGGCGCCATTTGCCACGGTCCGCAGGTGCTCATTTCGGCCGGATTGTTGCGGGGAGTTACGCTGACCTGTTACATTGGCATCCGCGATGACGTGCAGAACGTCGGCGCCACTTTTGTCGATCAGGAGGTGTGCCTGGACGGCCAGCTCATCACCTCGCGCACGCCGGATGATCTGCCGGCATTCAATGCGGCTTTTGCCAGAGCTTTGGCCGGCGATGTTGTGAGCGACGCGGAAAAGGAGCTGTCGCCACAAGATGCCCTGCAGTTAGCCATCAGTCGCGAAAAAGGGACGCAGGAATTTTATCTGGAAATGTCCGGCATCGTCGCGGAAGAAGCTGTTCGCAATAAATTCGCCTACCTGGCGGCCATCGAAGAGGGCCATTTCCTGCAATTATCGGATTTGTACGGCCAGATCACCGGCGGCGGCACACCAGTCGTCGATATCAAACAGAACGAGCTCGGCAAGCATCGCGTCTCGCCGACCATCACCGCGGCGGCGGCGATTGATTTGGGCATTTTGGCGGAGGAAAAGGCCTATGAGTTTTATCGTTTCGCCGCGAGCAAAGCCCGGGGCAAAAAAGTGAAGGAACTGTTTGAGTACCTGGCCGCTGAAGAGCTGGAACACAAACGTCTTTTTCTCGTCGATAAGGCAGTGGCTGAGGGCGGCGGTCATTTTCAATGGGCTACCCATTTTGATATTCCGCCCGGGATGGACGATTTGTGGTAAGATCGCAACTCAAAATCAAATGGCACGTATATGGCAGTACTGCTGCCGGCTGCAACCATGAAAAAATTATGAACCAATCTCTGGAGAGATATCATGAAAAAGATTACTCTGTTTGCGCTCGTCCTGCTGTTTTTAAGCCTGTCGTCCAGTTATGCCCAGATCGCCGATGGAGGCCTGGCCTACATGGGCAGCAACAGCAACATTTTTTATGGCGGCATTGGCCTGACGACAATCGAGTCCGAGACGGAATCGAACACCTATTTCAATGTTCACTTGCGTCCGGAATTGGCTTTCGGCAAACTCGGCGTCGGCCTCAATATCAACCTGCTCTTCAACACGCAGAGCGGTGAGCTGCGAAAAGAGGATTGGGATAAACCCGAAGCCTGGTTGCAGCAAATTCGTTATGTGCGATGGGGGCGCAAGTTTGATCCGCTCTATGTGCAGGCCGGAACGCTGGATGCCGCTCGTCTGGGGCACGGCTCCATCGTCAATTACTATTCGAATGCCGCTTCATGGGACAGTCGAAAATTTGGCGCCGCGCTTGATATGGACTTTGGCATCGTCGGTTTCGAGAGCATCGCGAACACTTTTGCCCGCTCCGAGCTCATCGCCGGGCGCGCCTATGTTCGTCCGTTGCGAATGGCCATGCCCGTGCCGGTGCTCAAAAACCTTGCTATTGGCGCGACCTATGCGAAGGATTTTGATCCGGATGGCCAGGGCGCTTCGGATGATGGTGTTTCGGTTGGTGGATTCGACGCCGAACTGCCGCTCATCAAGAACAGCACACTCGGGCTCTATTTCTACTATGATTGGGCGCAAATCGCCGGCTATTCACACCGTGAAAATCAATCCAGAACATATGGCGCCGGTCAGTTCGCCGGTGTGGCGGCGGACCTGGGCAACCTCCTGGGATTGGCGGAATTTCACGCCAAATTCGAGCGTCGCTGGCTGGGTGCAGAATTTGCCCCGGCATTTTACGATGCGTTTTATGAAATTCAACGATATGGCTACTGGGGGAACGATTTGCGCAAAGCGGACATGCTGCTCGATATCACCGAAGCACGAACAGGCTGGTTCGGCGAGTTCTGGGGCAAGGTCCTGGATGACCGCATACGACTCCTCGGCATGTACACATTTTTGGACAATGTCAGTGAGAGCGGCGCCTTACACGCCGAGCTCGATGCGCCGGATGTCGTGCCCGTCCTGGCTATGCACGCCACCTATGACAAGATGGGCATCAATACAATCGGCGATGTCTTCACCCTCGATAATCGCAGCATCGCGCGCGTCGGCGTCGGTTACAAGATCAACACGTTCCTGATCTTGTATCTCGACTATATCTGGACGTTCGAGGAGACCGCCCCGGGCAGCAATCATTTTCGCCCGCAAGAAAGATTTGAACCGAAACTGGTTCTCTCTCATAAATTTTGAGCTATGCATAAAGTCAGGGGACATGTGGGCCAGCGATTCAATCGCTTGGCCCACTCATTTTTTACTGTTTTTGTCGATTTCATCTTTCCGCCGACTTGCCTGGTCTGTCACCATCGCCTTGCTCCGGCGCATCGTTTTGTGTGCGATGCCTGCTGGAATGCTTTCAAGCCGCTGCGACGACAGCTACTGCCGATTGCAATGACGAATTTGCTGCAGGATGAGGAAAAACACTTTTCGCACTCTTTCGCCTTGTTTGAATATTCAGCGGACATTCAGCATCTCATTCACATGATGAAATACAAGTCGATGCCCGGCCTTGCCGCGCGCTTTGGGGCGGAGATCGGCGCCGCCCTCGCTCGCTGCGATCAGCTGCGCGATGTCGATGCGATTGTGCCGGTTCCCCTTCATCCGCTTCGTCTGCGCGAGCGCGGCTATAATCAGGCCGCTCTCATGGCGCGAGAGATCGGCAGAGCGCTGCAGCGGCCGGTGCTCGATCGAGCGTTGCAACGGCGTCGTTACACCCGGCAACAGGCCAAATTTGACAAGAGCGACAGAGCCCGCAATGTTCGCGATGCTTTCGAGCTGCGTCGGCAGGAGTGCGTGCGCGATAAAAACATCATCCTCGTGGATGACGTGCTGACGACCGGCAGCACGA
Organism: Candidatus Zhuqueibacterota bacterium; assembly: GCA_016929295.1. Taxonomy (GTDB): domain Bacteria; phylum Zhuqueibacterota; class Zhuqueibacteria; order Residuimicrobiales; family Krinioviventaceae; genus Kriniovivens. The sequence continues at coordinate 7,227 of JAFGJB010000198.1, forward strand.
TGAATGCCTGCGCCAGAGTGTTGACAGAAGCCGGTGTCCGCACGTTGATGGCGGTCACGATTGTACGAGTTTGATCTGTCTATCCTTTCTTATCGCTTGACTTTTTGCGCAAATATTCTTATAATTTATAGTTTATGTTTTTTGGTTTTTTACGCCTGCACTGCAGGGGTAAATGACGATCGGTTTTTCGAAATATGCAAATGGTTACTGAACTTGAAACCGGGAGATCAAAATGGCAATTAAAATCGGCATCAATGGTTTTGGAAGAATCGGCCGCCTTGTTTTTCGCGCCGGTGTGAATAATCCTGATATTGAATTTGTCGGCATCAACGATCCGTACATAGATGCGGATTATATGGTTTACATGACCAAATATGACACTGTTCATGGTCAGTTCAAGGGTGATCTGAAAGCGCAGAATGGCAAGCTTGTCGTCAACGGCAAGGCCATCAGTGTGTTTGACAAGATGAATCCTGATGAGATACCGTGGGGTCAGGTTGGAGCGGACTATATTGTAGAATCGACCGGTGTTTTCACTGTGATCGATAAGGCGAAAGCGCATCTGAAAGCTGGTGCAAAGAAAGTCATCATTTCTGCTCCTTCCAAAGACGCTCCGATGTTCGTGATGGGTGTGAATCATCAAAAGTATACGAAAGATATGGACATCGTCTCCAACGCCTCCTGTACAACAAACTGTCTGGCGCCGCTGGCGAAAGTCTTGAATGACAAATTCGGCATCGTTGAAGGGCTGATGACAACAGTGCATGCGACAACGGCGACGCAAAAAACCGTTGACGGGCCCTCGAAAAAAGACTGGCGTGGCGGTCGCGCCGCAGCCGGCAATATTATTCCCTCCAGCACAGGCGCCGCCAAGGCGGTGGGCAAGGTGATTCCTGAATTGAATGGCAAACTCACCGGCATGGCATTCCGCGTCCCGACCCTGAATGTGTCGGTCGTCGATCTGACCTGTCGTCTGCAGAAAGGCGCAACCTATGACGAGATAAAAGCCGCCATGAAAGCTGCATCCGAAGGCGAGCTCAAAGGTATTCTCGCCTACACAGAGGAACAGGTCGTCTCCTCCGATTTCATCGGCGAGTCCTGCACATCGGTTTTTGACGCCGGCGCCGGCATCTCGCTGAATGATCATTTTGTCAAAGTTGTGGCCTGGTATGATAATGAATGGGGATATTCGGTAAAGATATTGGATTTCATTCAGCACATGGACAGAGTGAAATAGCGCCGGGCTATGGGTGGAACATTCCATGATTATATTTGTTAAATGGATGGCAGTTGAAAAATAGACCGTTGGCAGGATGATGATGCGAAAAAGAATTGTTGCCGGCAACTGGAAAATGAACACCAACATTGAGCAAGCTGTCAAGCTGGCTCTGGACATCAAAGCGCAATACAAAGGTTCTGAGGTTGATGTTGTTTTATGTCCACCTTTTACAAATCTTTATGCCGTGCATCGAGTCATCCAGGATACAACAATCAAGCTGGGCGCCCAGGATTTATACTGGAAAGACGGCGGCGCCTATACCGGCCAGATTTCTGCCGGCATGCTCACGTCCGTCGGCTGTCAGTTTGTCATCATCGGCCACTCTGAACGGCGGCAGTTTTTTGGCGAAACCGATGAGAGCGTCAATAAAAAAATCAAAAAAGCGCTCGACTATCATTTGACCCCGATCGTTTGTGTCGGAGAATGGCTCGAGCAAAGAGAAGCAAATGAAACGGAAACGGTCGTCGCGCGTCAAATAAGAGGCGCGCTGGCAGGTCTGGACGCAGATGACGTGGCAAAACTGGTGATCGCTTATGAACCGGTGTGGGCGATTGGCACCGGCAAAGTGGCGACGCCGGCACAGGCCCAGGATGTGCACCGCTTCATCCGCACTCTGCTGGCCGAGATGTCCGGCGAGGCGACGGCCGATGGAATTCGAATTCAATATGGCGGCAGCATGAAGCCGGACAATGCCGCCGAGCTGCTGGCTCAGCCGGATATTGATGGCGGACTCATCGGTGGCGCCAGCTTGAAAGCCGATTCGTTTCTGGGTATTGTGAACGCCTAGGTTGTGGAGAAAGTATGATTTACGCGATTTTAATCGGAATTTTTGTAATCGTTGCATTTTTGCTTGTTTTTGTTATATTGATTCAATCTGGCAAAGGCGGCGGTTTGGCGGGCATCGCCGGCGGCGGCATGAATCAGTTGTTCGGCGGACAAGGGAGCGCCCCTTTTCTGACGCGAGCGACGGCCATCCTGGCGGCAGCCTTTATGGTCATTGCGCTCATCCTGGGCATGATCACGCAGGGAACAGAAGATCAGACATCGATCATGCAGCGAGAGCGCGAACGACGGATGTCATCGCCCGCTCGCACGCTGCCGGAAGTGATGCCGACAGATGAGGGCGGCGCATTGCCGGGACAATAAATTTGTAGCATTGTTTTTGCAGCCGAAGTGGTGGAATTGGTAGACACGCTATCTTGAGGGGGTAGTGCCTGACCGGGTGTGCGGGTTCGAATCCCGCCTTCGGCACAATTTTAGCAATTTGCAGATCAATTAAACAATAGGAGAAGCGCATGCAAACAAGAAACGCCTCGAAATTTTTAACATCTTTCGTCGTCGTTCTTTTTCTGCTAGGAGTTGTTCTCGCTCAGAGTATTGAGGCGAAGAAAGCTCAGTATGATGAAAAAGTCAGGGCGCTCAAAGAAGTCAGCGTGAAGATGTCCGCTCAAGGCATTACGACGGATGAGTACAACAAGCTCAAAGAACAATATGACGCGCTGAACGGCGAAATACTCAGGCTGCAAAACGATCTCAATTCTGATCAGGATTATGCCAAGAAAATGAATGACGCCAAATTGGCCTTCAATGAAGGGAATACACTTTTCAAACAGGGTCAATATGATGAAGCAGTAGCAGCTTATGATAAATCTTTGCAGTTAGATCCAAGTAACTCCAATGCTTACCAGGGAAAAGGTTTGACTCTGGCAAAACAGCGAAAATATGATGAGGCGATCGCCGCCTATGAAAAAGCTGTCAAAGCAGATCCGACCAACTATTCCGCATTTGCCGCCATGGGAAAGACGTATTATGATAAAAAGGACTTTAAAAATGCCGTGAATGCTTACCAGCAAGCCGTTGAAATCAATCCGCAACGCGAGACCAATATTTACATGCTGGCGCTGTGCTACAATAACATCAAAGACACAAAGAACGCTATCAAGTACTTCACTATGGCAACTCAGGTCAAACCGGACTATGAAAAAGCTTACAATAGTCTGGGAGAGGCCTATATGACCGATGGTCAGGTCGAAAATGCCATAACAGCGTTCGAAATGGCCATCTCGATCGACGATAAATATGACGAAGCCTATTATCGATTGGCTGCCGCGAATAATAAAACAGGTCGCTATCAGGAAGCCCTGGAGGCTGCTCAGAACTGTCTGAAAGTGACAAAAAAATTTAAAGGGGCAGCTAACTTTGAGGCGGGCACTGCCGCCAAAAAACTCGGCAGGCTTGACGAAGCTAAGAAATATTTTGAAGCGTCGGCGAGTGATCGTCAATGGCGCAAGTCAGCTGAATACGAACTCGATTTGCTCAGCAAGGGATTATAAACAGCGCTCGATATAAAAATTTAAAGCCCACACTTGTCCGAGTGTGGGCTTTTGTTGTTTCATGTACAAAAATGTCATAAAAATGTCTTTTTACAGCCGACGACAATTCATATCCTCCTCTCTGAAAACGGCGGCGGCGCTGACCTGGCTGCCTCCTCTGCAAGCGACCGAGCCGCCAAAGCTCGTCGTCGTGCGACAGGCGTCTGCGGCTGAACTTGTTGAAGGCGCAATCGGTCTCCTCGGCGGCATGTCACGCTTTGTGAAAAAAGGGCAATCGGTTCTCGTAAAGCCGAATATGAGCTGGGACCGTCTGCCGGAACAGGCCGCAACGACCAATCCGGAGGCGGTCGCAAAGGTTGTTGAATTGTGCCGGAAGGCCGGGGCGCGACAGATTCGCGTGATCGACCGTACGTGCAATCAACCGCAGCGGTGCTATCGACAAAGCGGTATTGAAAGAGCGGCCAAAGACGCCGGCGCACAGGTGCGGCATATTGTCCCCAGTCGATTTCGCGATGTCTCCATACCCGATGGCCTGCTGCTCAGATCGTGGCCGATTTATGAGGATGTGTTTGGCTTTGATGTGATCATCAATATGCCCATCGCCAAGAGCCATAACATCTCCGGTGTCACGCTGGGAATGAAAAATATAATGGGATTGCTCGGTGGCAATCGCGGTGAGCTGCACGTCGATTTTGATACAAAAATAGTCGATCTGAATAGCGTCATTCGCCCGGCACTGACCATCATTGATGCGTATCGTATTCTGCGGAGAAACGGCCCCTCCGGCGGCAGCCTGCAAGATGTCGAGGAAAAAAGGATCGTCATCGCCGGCACAGATCCTGTTGCCACCGATGCATACGCGTGCCGACTGTTTGATTTGATGCCGGAGCAGGTCGCTTACCTGCAGCAGGCTCATGCCCGCGGTCTTGGCGAACTGGATGTGGCAAAAGTTCCGGCAAAGGAATTCAACTTTATGGCAAATTGACTGTTTGTCTCTGTCTTTTTTGCAGCAGCTTTTATGATTGGACAAACATGAGAATCGCTCGTCAGATATCGCAACTCTTTTTTCTCCTCTTGTTCATTTTTTTGTTTTTGCAGGCGCGTTTCCCGTACGACGCGTTATTGCCTTCCGATCTTTTTCTTCGTTCGAGCCCGTTGGTGGCTTTGACAACATTCCTCTCCTCGCGGACATTGGCTGCAAAACTCGCAATCGGATTGGCAATTTTGCTTTTGACACTGCCTTTCGGCCGCTTTTTTTGCGGCTGGATTTGTCCCCTGGGGACGACACTTGACGCCGCAGGCAGACTCTTTTTTCGAAATCGCCGTGAAAGAGCGACGCACATCGTACGCACATATCGAACCTGGAAGTATGCGCTACTCATCTTTATCGTCATTGCTGCACTTTTTTCCGTGCAGTTGGCGTGGTTTTTTGATCCGCTCGTTTTGCTGTCGCGATTTGCGACCGTCGTCTTTTACCCCGTCTTTGTCCTTTTCAGCCAGGGCCTTTTTGATGCAGCGTTTAAAATCGAATTTATGCAGGATCAGGTGTATGCGTTATATGATTGGGCGCAGAAATGGCTCCTGCCCATTGCGCAGCCGGTCGTGACAAATGGTCTCGCCATCCTGGTCATCTTTATCACGATATTGGCTTTGGGACTTGTCAGTCGCCGTTTTTGGTGCCGATCCCTGTGCCCTCTTGGCGCGTTGCTGGGACTGTGCTCCAAATATCGGCTTTTACAAAGAAAGGTGGACTCTTCGTGCACGTCCTGCGGTCTCTGCCAACGCAGATGTCGGATGGCTGCCATTGGCGAGAATGGCCTGTCGACAAATCCTGCGGAGTGCATTGAATGCGGCCAATGCGTCGCTGAATGCCCGACGCATTCCATTTCGTATGGATTGGGTCTGAAGCGCCGCAGGGAGGGAAAAGATGTTGATCTGTCACGTCGACGCATTCTCATGGCCGGCGTCGCCGGATTATCCTTTGCCCTGTTTTTAAGGATCCCGCGCGCACACGCCCATGGAAAAGTCATTCGTCCTCCGGGAGCGATCAATGAGGAGACGTTTTTGCAGAAATGCATTCGCTGCCAGGCCTGCACGCGCATCTGTGCATCAACAGGGGGATGCCTGCAACCCTCTATGAGCGAAACTGATTTGCAGGGGCTCTGGTCGCCGATTGTCATTGCGCGGATGGGATATTGTGAGTATAACTGCACCCTGTGTGGGCAGGTCTGTCCGACCGGCGCGATACAAGAGCTGATGCTTGCGCGAAAACAGCAGCTCAAGATCGGCCGGGCATTATTCGACAAGGACGTTTGTATTCCCTGGCGCGAGCACAAAGATTGTCTCGTTTGTGAAGAGCACTGCCCTCTGCCGCAAAAAGCAATCAGGTTTGATGTCCAGACAGTCAGAACTGGCAGCGGCGAAACAAGAACGGTGAAATTGCCCTATGTCGTAGCCGAGTTGTGCATCGGCTGCGGTATCTGCGAGACAAAATGTCCTCTTCCGGGTCGACCCGGAATATCTGTTACAGCTGAAGGGAATGAGAGGGTGAAATTCGTTTCATAATGCGTATGCCCATTGTTGCCGATGTTAAGAAAATCATCGCCAAGCTGTCCGGTTTTTTCTTCACTGCCAAAAGAGCAAAGGGAGGGCCGGAATTCAAGCCGTGGCTCAAGCACTACGATGCCGGCGTCCCAAATGAAATCTATATTCCGGAAATCACTCTCAATGACCTGTTTCAACGCACTGTTCGGTTGCACCGGAATCAAACCGCATTTTGCTATTTTGGCAGAAAATTTTCTTACCGACAGTTTGACAAAGCGGTAGAGCGCGTCGCTGCGGTCTTGCAGGAATTCGGACTTTTAAAAGGTGACCGGGTGGCGTTGATTTTGCCAAACACTCCGCAGTTTCTGATCTCCTATTGGGCAGCACTGCGAATTGGCGCTATCGTCGTCCCGCTCAATCCGCTGCTGTCCGGCCCGGAGATAGCGACATCATTGAATATTGCCGAACCAAGATTGCTCATTCTGCTTGATCGCATTTATAATAAAATCCAACATCGGCTCACAGAGTGCGCCATCCAATACATTGTGCTGACGTCCATTGAATCTTTCATGTCGGTTCAGGCGCGGGTGATCTATTTTATGAAAAGCACATTTGCGGCGAGAGAACGGCGGACGAAAACTCGTGCTATAGCGTTCGAAAAATTGGCCGCCGACACCAAAGTGAGATCTGTGAAAGGCGTAAAACCGTCCGATGCGGCGGTCCTCTTGTTCACCGGCGGGGTGACCGGAACATCCAAAGCCGTTGCATTGACGCATAAAAATTTGCTGGCAAATGTCCTGCAAACGCGCGCGTGGCTTGGCGACCTGAGAGACGGAACCGATGTCGTCATCGGAGTGTTGCCATTTTTTCACAGCTATGGAATGACCGTATGTCATCATTTGGCCATACAGTCCGGATCAATGCTGATCGTCGAACCGCGTTTCAACGCGCAGCGAGTCGTTCGTCTGATAAAAAAGTACAAGGTGACTATTTTCCCGGGAGTCCCGACCATGTACCGCGCCATCGTCGACAATGTCAGCGCTGCGAAAAAACGACTCGAACATGTCCGCGTCTGTGTCAGCGGCGGCGCGCCTTTGAGTCCCGACTTGAAGCGGCAATTTGAAGCGTGGACAGCCAGCACCCTGGTTGAAGGTTATGGCCTCACCGAAGCATCCCCGTTGACACATTGTAATCCGCTCGCCGGGGAACAGCACGTCGGCAGTATTGGGCTGCCATGTCCAAACACACAGGCACGAATTGTGCACTTGAAATCCGGCAGGCCGTTGGCGCCGGAGGCGTTGGGAGAACTGCAGGTCAAGGGTCCGCAAGTGATGGCGTCATATTGGCGGAATGATGCAGAGACGAAATATGTTCTTTCTGCAGACGGTTGGCTGTCAACCGGCGATATCGCGCGCATGGACAAGGACGGATTTTTCTATATCGTCGACCGAAAAAAAGATATCATTCTGATTGGCGGTTTCAACGTCTATCCAAGCGAAGTGGAAGCCGTCCTTCATCAACATCCCTGCGTCAAAGAATGCGCTGTCACAGGTGTGGAAGATGATTATTATGGACAAGTTGCCAAGGCTTTTGTGGTCCTCTATGCTGGAGAACAGTGTGACGAAGAGGATTTGCAGCTATTCTGTCAGGAAAAACTGGCCCGTTATAAAATTCCCCGCTATGTCGAATTTGTCGATGATCTGCCCAGGAATTTTCTTGGCAAGGTTGTCAGAAGAAAGCTGAAAAGAGCAACTTGATTTCCCGGATTGATCACAAATTTCATGTTAATGGCCAAATTATTCATAAAAAAGAGAGACTTGTGAACGAATTCATTCGCATCGAACCCTATCGCAAAGACGGCGTCAAATTCATTCCCGCTCCCCAGTCAGAAAGTGTATTGCCCACGGAGCTGATGGCGCTTTTTGAAAAGCACGAAAATGATGGCTGGCGCTTTTTTGCCATCGATTTAGTCAATGTGTCACATCTATCGGACGATTTGCTCGTGCTGATTTTAGCTGTGACGGCCAGAGTGCGGCGCAAGGGCGGCGAAGTCTATATCCATAATATTCATTATGATCTGTTGGAAGACCTTTTTACATTTAATCCGAAAAAGTATCTGACCGTTGTGGAAAGCAGCTCGCAAGTGAGACCGCCTGCCCGCCTCAGCAACAGGGTCGCTGTTACGCCACAGCAACAGTCCAGCTGGGTGGAACCGATTCTGCAGCCGGAAAAAATTGATACGATGGAAATACCCTATGATGAGAACGACATTTACAAAGCGTGTGACTTTGTGACGTCGCACGCCGAAGCGATGGGTTTCGCTGAAAATGAATTGAGCCGCATCAAAATCGCCGTTTACGAGGCGTGCCTCAATGCCATCCAGCATACGAGAAAGATGAATCTGAGCGACAAGGTGATCATTGAAGTTGAATCAAAGGCGCGGACGCTCATAATAAATGTCTATGATCGAGGCGCCGGTTTTAATCCTGATAAAGCGAACAATTACGATGTCACGGATGCCGCCTCACATCGCAAAACCGGCGGCATGGGACTGCATATCATCCGTCGCGCTATGGATCAAGTGGACTATCAAATGGACAGCTTGAAGGGCAATAAATTGATAATGGTGAAGCATTTGAAAGACTAGGATTGCATGCAAAATGGACGGCATGCGATTTCGCTGTTGTGGAGGTCTGAGAGAAAAGAAAATGAAAATAGAAGTGCTGAGTTTTGTGTTCGGCATCATCATCACGTTAGCGACAGTCGTTATTTTTGAGCGTATTTATGGCAAGATATTCGGCAATAAAAAGCTCAGAGAACTGGAACGCGAAGTCGGTCGACTGCGTAAAATTGTGCAAAAAAAAGATGAGCTGATCAAAAAATCATTGCGAGATATCAAAGAGAAGGAGAAAAAAAATGATGGGCACGAGCAGCAGATTGCGTAAAACTGCAACGCACGGCGCTATAGGCGGACTGGCCGGATTCATTGTTGAGTATGGGCTCGAAACTGCCACCGGGACCGATTTCATCAACGGCGTGTTCGAAATTGCCGGCGCTACTCTGGGTGTGGTCAATGCCAATAAAGATCTGATCAAACAGGCTTATAACAGCGTCGTTCAGGTCACAGGTAAAGAGCCTAAAGATTTGACCGAGGATGAATGGGATGTTGTACGGGAAAAATATCCCAAAGCCGTTGAGTATCTTGAACGGGCTCTGGCACTGCAATAACAAATCGATATGGCATTCCTGTCATCTTTGGCTGTCATTCTAGCCACACGGCTGGGTCTCAAGCTGGCGGAGAAAAAAAAGTGGCTGCCCGCGGGCGTCTATCATCAACTTGCCATCAATAAATTAAAATATGGTGATTTGCAGGACGCCATCCGTCTGAATGAGATTGCCCTTGAAAAAAGTCCGCGGCATGAAAAAGCGCAGGTCGTCAAAGATCTGATCGCCATGCAACGCGATGCGCTCTTGGGTCATTTGATGACCGATATAGAGCGGGAAAAGGGATTTATTCGCGAGCTGCAGACGACCAGCATGTCCATTTCGCGCCAGCTCAGCCGTTTGCGGAGAAGCAGCAGTTTGAGTAAATTTATTCCCTGGCTGTTTTTATTTGGTAATTTTTTTGCGTATCTTGCTTCGTTTGTTCTCATTCGCATCCGACATGAAGCAATGGTCGGAAGTCTCGTGGGCGGCGTTGCCGTCATCTGCACGCTGCTCATCTATTTTCTCTTTCGCCGGCTCAGTGAGTATAATGTTCAGTCCGGCATAAAAAGGCAAGAACTCGCAACAATGCAGCGATCTCTATCGCAAGAACTGCAAATGCGAACAAGACGACTGCGGCAGCTTCAAAGTAAATTGTCCGAAACTCGTCATCAGCTCCGGAAACCGTGATATGATGAATTTTATAAAGAATTTCAAAGCATTCTGGCTGTTAGAGTTGATACTTTTAGGCGCCGGATTTTTTCTGGTCTATCATGAATTTATCATTGAAGATGCCGGTCCTGCGCCCGCTACAAAACCCGCAGCCGTGGCTCCCGCGAGCAATGAGAATATTGCCTGGAATGGCGCCCAAACAATGCTGGAAACAGCTGTCGTTTGCCTGGATATCGATGTGGAGAACAAGAAGCCGTTGCTGGCAAAAGGGCGCTTCAGCAAGTATATTGACGTCCTCTTTTGTTACACGGAAATCTCCGGCGCCATTCCGGATGTGCTGGTGCACGATTGGATTTTTGAAGACAGCGTTCCTTATAGACAGCGCATCTCTCTCAACCGCGGCGAACGCCGGGTGTGGACCAAAATGACCATGTCCCCGGATAAAGCCGGCAGGTGGCGGGTCGATATTCGAACTGGAAATGGCGAATACCTGGGCTCCGCGGATTTCGTTCTCAAGTGACAATCCACGCTTTGAGAAAAACTGAAACAAAATGATGATTCCGGCATCTTATTGAATAGATGCAATGGTTCAAAATGGAGTTCGTTATGGCATTTTTACCTTTAGATAAAACATTGATCCTGCTCATTCCGGCAATTATACTGAGCATTTATGCTCAGTTTGCCATTCGTAGTTCGTACGCAAAGTGGAGTAAAATCAGATCGTCCACTGGAATGACCGGGGCACAAGTGGCGAAGCAGCTTTTGCGGCAAAATGGCATAAATGATGTCACCGTCGAAGAGGTCGGCGGCGCGCTCTCGGATCATTATGATTCGCGAGCAAAAAAGGTTCGCCTTTCCAGTGATGTCTACCACTCAAATTCACTTGCCGCCCTGGGAGTTGCGGCGCATGAGACCGGCCATGCCATTCAACACGCCAAGAGTTATGCGCCTTTGAACATCCGACAGGCTTTGTTCCCGGTGGCCAGCATTGGCTCAACCTGGGGCTTTTGGATTTTTCTCATTGGCATGTTTGTCTCTTCGTTCGGCTTTTTGATGGACATAGGGATACTGCTCTTCGCCGGCGCCACCGCATTTCAGATCGTCACCCTGCCCGTTGAGTTCAATGCGAGCAATCGAGCTCTGGCGCAATTGAGCAGCGGAGGATATTTGCGCACGGATGAGATCAGCGGCGCCAAAAAAGTCTTGAATGCCGCGGCATTGACCTACGTCGCAGCCGCCGCCATGTCCGTGCTGACACTCGTGCGATTGCTGATTTTACGCGGCGACGACTAGATCGTTGTCGAGACATTGTTCTGATATGCAAAGGAGACGAATGATCGTCTCCTTTTTTTGTGCGCCGACTCGCTCGTTTGATGAGAACAGATGACTAAAAAAAACCTGCCAGAGTATGCGATCATCGAGCTGGGACAGATGGATGTGCCGGCGGTCGACGATGTCATGGCCGCTCTTGTCACCCAGAGGCAAGCGGATCGCATCGCGGATCTATTGCTCTTTTTGTCTTATAATCCATGCCTGGCTTTTGGCGCTCGGCAATTGAATGATGAGGACTTGAAGAAACCACAAGACTATTTTGCCGAACGGGGCATACCGATATTCAAGACGGGGCGCGGCGGCGGCTTGACCTACCACTGGCCCGGCCAGTTGATCTGTTATCCTCTGCTGAAATTGCGGCCGGATGAACACAATATCCCGGGCTATATGCATAACCTGGAGCAAATCGGCATCGAAACTCTGATGGCGGTGGGCGTACGGGCACAGCGGAAACGGCACACTGCGGCGCATATCGGCCTGTGGATCGGCAGCAATAAAATCGCTTCCATGGGCATCAGGATTGCGCGCAGCGTGACAAGTTACGGGTTTGCCCTCAATTTACTCGGCGATGTTTCGCCGGCTCACGACATAAGACCATGCGGATTGGATGTAAAACTGACGACGGTGGAAGAACAGACAGGAGTGCGGCCCGATACGCACTGGATGAAGGAAAAAGTTCAGCATTCCTTTGAAAAAATATTTCGCCGTCGCCTCGGCAATTTTGCTTCACAACTGCCGGCTGTGGTTCGTGAGCTGCAAAATAACATCAGCACGAGGTGAGCACCTGTCTGTCAATATGGCAGATATCATCTGTTCAATCTAAAGTCGACAGAATGCATAATGGATGTAAGTAGAATAAAAACAAGTTTCGCCTACGCTGCTTTTCTGGCACATTGATTGCTTGATATGATCATTAAAATAAAATATTCGCGCCGTCGCGCGGGACATGTTCGAAAGAGAACGGCCAAATTGACGAGAGGATGAGATGACGGCTAATCGAGCGGAAAAAGAAATTGACATTGAAATCAAGGATGAAGATGATGTGTCTGATGAACTGAAGATGCAGGACAACGATCAAAAAGAGCAGCCATCCGTTGCTGAGAGAGAGGAAGAAGAAAAATCTGCACCGCAAGTTGAAAATTTTGATTATCTGGAAAAATATCTACGACTGCAGGCCGAATTTTTGAATTACAAACGGCGAAATGAGCAGCGCATGCAGGAGTGGAGACTCTATGCTGCCAAGGATATTGTGTCGCAGATTTTGCCCGTGATAGACGATTTTGACATTCTATTCAGCCACAGCGTGGAAAATTCGACCGCGATTTGCATCGATGGCGTCAAGATGATATATAATAAATTGCTGTCATCGCTCAAGGAACTGGGGCTTGAGCCAATAGCCGCCGTCGGACAAAAGTTTGATCCGACGATCCATGAAGCTGTGATGGCTGAAGAGTCCGAAGAGGTGGAACAAGATCACGTTCTGCGAGTGTGGCAGCAGGGTTTTATGTTCAAAGAGACTCTGCTGCGCCCGGCAAAAGTGATCACGGCAAAACAAAAACAAAATGGTGCCAGAGATGGCGAGCAATGACTTTTATAAAGTATTGGGCGTAGCCGAAAACGCCTCGGAGAGCGATATCAAAAAGGCCTATCGCGAACTGGCTAAAAAGTATCATCCGGACAAGCACAAAGGCGATCCGCAAGCGGAAAACCGCTTTAAAGAAATTTCTGAAGCGTACGCCGTTTTAGGCGATCCCAAAAAGCGCGCCCAATATGATCAGATGAGGCGATTGGGCGGGTACGATTCGAATTTCCAAAATGTTGATTTTGATTTACGTGATATCTTTGGCGGATTTCGTCAGCGTCGCAGTGCCGGTGGCGGTTTCAGCGACCTGTTCAGTGATTTTTTTGGCAGCGCCGGCCATTCCCGGCCAGCGCAAAAGGGTGAAGATATTTCCGCCGACCTGACCATTGCCTTTGATCTGGCTGTGAGCGGCGGCAAGCAGATGATCACCATCAACGGGCAGCGACTGTCCGTCACCATTCCACAAGGTGTTGAGGATGGCAAAAAGATCCGACTACGCGGACTAGGTCAGCCTGGCACGGCCAGAGGAGCAGCGGGCGATTTGATTATCACCATACACGTCGCACCTCACCCGATCTTTCGAAGAAAAGGTGCGGATATTTATTCCACGGCGGCAGTCAATATCGTGCAGGCGTCTCTGGGCGCCAAAGTGCCGGTGCAGACGTATGATCGGGGAAATGTCAATCTCAAGATTCCTGCCGGCACCCAACATGGAAAAGTGTTCAAGCTTGCCGGCATGGGAATCAAATGCAATGGTCGTAGGAGTGATCATTATGTTGAGGTGGAATTGATCGTGCCGAAAAATCTGAATGCCAGAGCTCAGAAAGCGCTTGAGCAATTCGCCCAGGCGGCGGGCATTGAGTATGGAAGAGTAGAATAATTTGCATGAGTGATGATGTTTTAAATATTTCGAAACAATCCCGAATGTGGCGTCGTTTTCACTACAGTGTTTTGAAAAAAAGCTGACATAATGAAAGGGAACGAAATGAAATCTCGCAAGACGTATGCATTTGTCATTTTTGCCGTGTTCATTGGCATTGTCGTCGGACTGGTTCTGTCGTCAAATCTGAATCTGACCAACAGGACAGTTGCAGCTGACGTGCCGACGATCAAACCGGTGCTTTTGGGCAATCAGAGTGAAAATATAAATCCGGAACAGGTGGCGAGTGCGCAAATGCTCAGCAAAGCCTTTGCGCATGTGGCGCAAACGGTCAAGGGATCAGTTGTGACAATTAAAAGCACCCAGACCGTGCGAACCGAGGTGCCGGAATTCTGGCAATATTTTTTCAATGTGCCGGACGAGCAAGTCCGCCAGGGCCTTGGCTCCGGCGTTGTCGTCAACGCAGAAGGCTACATCCTGACGAACAACCATGTCGTCGAAGGCGCTGATGATCTGCAAGTATCCATTGGCAAGGATACCTACGATGCTGAGATCGTCGGCCGCGATCCGGAAAGTGATCTGGCGGTGATAAAAATCGATGGCAAGAACCTCACCTCGATAAGTCTTGGCGATTCTGATGAGCTGCAAGTTGGCGAGTGGGTGTTGGCGATAGGCAATCCCTTTGCCGCTGTGCTCGATCAAACCGTAACGGCCGGCATTGTCAGCGCCAAAGGCAGGACAAATCTGACGCGCGGTCAGATTCCGTTCGAAGATTTCATTCAGACGGACGCGGCGATTAATCCCGGCAACTCTGGCGGTGCGCTGGTGAACATGAACGGCGAATTGGTCGGCATCAATACGATGATCTATTCCAGTTCGGGCGGCAATGTCGGCATCGGCTTTGCCATTCCCATCAACCTCGCGAAGAATGTGATGGAGCAGCTCATCCAGTCCGGTAAGGTGGCGCGCGGTTGGCTCGGGGTCTATATCGGCACTCTGGACGACAAGATGGCAGAGGCGCTCGGCCTCGATGAACCAACGGGCGCACTTGTCAATCAGGTCACCGAAGACAGTCCTGCGGAAAAAGCGGGTCTCAAGGAAGCTGACGTCATACTTGAAGTCGAGGGCAAAAAGATCAAAGACAGCAATGAATTGGTCAATATGATCGCCAATTATGCTCCGGGAACCAGTGTGGAGTTGCTGCTCTGGCGCGACGGGCGCGAGAAAAAGGTCACACTTAAATTGGGCGAACGACCGACTGAGGGCGTTCTTGTCGAGGAAGACGTTCAAGATGTTGAAAATCTGCTCGGTCTGCAGGTTGAAAATTTGACGCCTGAGACTATGCGTCGATATGGAGTGGATTACACAGATGAAAAAGGGGTCATCATCGTCAATGTCAAACAAGGGTCCGCAGCTGCAAAAGAGGGGCTTCGTCCGGGCGATTTGATAAAGTCTGTCAATCGGCAAAATGTGGAGCGGGTGAGTGATTTCAATAATCTGATGAAAGAAATCAAACCGAACAGCGTCGTCCTGTTTCGTCTCAAACGCGGACGATCCAGTATTTTTGTGGCGGTGCGCGTTCCGGAGAACAAGTGACGGGTGTAAAGGCACAGGCGAGAGCACGCGTGCTCTCGCCAATGTTTCAGGACGACGAGAGAACAAAGAGGAGCAAAAATGCCAACCTATGATTATCGATGTAAAGAGTGCGGACATCGATATGAGGTTTTTCAATCCATAACTGCCAGCCCTTTGACAGAATGTCCTATGTGCGGTGGTCCGGTCGAGAGGCTGATTGGCAGTGGTGCAGGCCTGGTTTTTAAGGGGTCTGGTTTTTATATAACCGATTATAAAAACAGTAAAAATGGTTCGGAGACGAAAAAAGAGGCAAAAACTGCTGATAAAACGACAACACCGGCCAAGAATGATGACTGACACATTGGCATAATGCGCGTCTTATTGACTGTCAGGTGACGAAAAATATCATTCCTCTCATCAGGCACATAAAAAAGAATATTTTATGTGCCTGTTTTTTATGTAGATAAAATGGTATAAAATCCAGCCTGTCTCTGGCATGACAGTTGCAAATGCAACGTGAAAAATGTTATCGAAATCGAGAAATGAGGACAATATGGGCAAGATTGTAGGAATTGATCTCGGGACAACCAACTCGTGCGTTGCTGTTATGGAGGGTGGTGAACCAACAGTCATTCCCAACAGCGAGGGTGGTCGGACCACACCCTCTGTGGTGGCGTTCACAAAAACCGGCGAGCGTCTTGTCGGGCAGGTGGCTAAACGTCAGGCCATAACGAATCCGGAGAAGACCATTTATTCGATCAAGCGTTTCATGGGCCGGCGTCACGCCGAAGTGAAGACAGAGATCGATGAGGTGCCTTACAAGGTCATTAGCGGACAAAATGATGTCGCGCGCGTAAAGATAGATGATAAGGAGTATACGCCGCAGGAAATTTCGGCGATGATTTTGCAAAAGATGAAGCAGACAGCCGAAGATTATCTCGGCGAAAAAGTGACCGAGGCCGTCATTACCGTGCCGGCCTATTTCAATGATAGTCAAAGACAGGCGACAAAGGAAGCGGGTGAGATTGCTGGACTGGTGGTCAAACGAATCATCAATGAACCGACCGCCGCGTCTCTCGCATACGGGCTGGATAAGAATAAAAACGAAAAAATTGCGGTGTATGATCTTGGCGGCGGCACTTTTGATATCTCCATCCTGGAAATCGGCGATGGCGTCTTCGAAGTCAAGTCCACGAACGGCGATACGCATCTTGGCGGCGATGATTTTGATCAACGCATCATAGATTGGATGGTAGACGAGTTCCTTAAACTTGAGGGCGTCGATCTTTCCAAGGATCCGATGCCGCTGCAGCGGCTGAAAGAGGCGGCGGAAAAAGCCAAGACTGAGTTGTCGACGACAAGCCAGACAGAAATAAATTTGCCATATATCACTGCAACGGATACGGGGCCAAAACATCTGAACATGAATTTGACTCGCGCCAAATTTGAACAGATGTGCGACGATCTGTTCCAGCGCAGTCTGGAGCCGTGCAAAGTGGCGCTCAAAGATTCGGGCCTGTCCCCCAGCGACATTGACGAGGTTGTGCTCGTCGGCGGCTCCACGCGTATGCCGAAAATTCAGCAGCTCGTGCAGGAGCTTTTTGGCAAAGAGCCCCACAAAGGCGTCAATCCGGATGAGGTGGTCGCCGTTGGCGCTGCAATTCAGGGCGGCGTTTTGGCCGGCGATGTCTCCGATGTACTGCTTCTTGATGTGACGCCGCTTTCACTTGGCATCGAAACGCTTGGCGGCGTCAAGACGACGCTCATTGAAAAGAATACAACCATCCCGACGAAAAAATCAGAGATATTCTCCACTGCTGCCGACAGCCAACCATCAGTCGAAATTCATATCCTGCAGGGAGAACGTCAAATGGCCATCGACAATCGGACGCTCGGGAGATTCCACCTGGACGGTATTCCGCCCGCACCGCGCGGCATACCGCAAATTGAAGTGACGTTCGACATCGATGCCAACGGCATCCTGAATGTGTCGGCAAAAGACAAGACGACAAACAAGGAGCAATCCATTCGGATCGAGGCATCAACAGGTCTGTCAAAACAAGAGATCGATAAAATGGTCAACGATGCCAAAGCGCACGCGGCTGAAGACAAGAAAAAACGCGAGCTGATCGATACCAAGAATCAGGCGGATCAAATAGTCTATCAAACCGAAAAACAGATGCGGGAATATGGCGATAAACTGGATGCAGCTCTCAAGGGGCGGCTTGAAGCGGCCATCGGACGCCTGAAGGAAGCGATGAAAGGCGATAATGTGAACGAGATGAAATCGGCAATCGATGGCGTCAACAGCATCATGCAACAGGCCGCGCAAAAAATGTACGAGGCCGCATCTCAGGCGCAAGCCGCACAGGAGGAGCAGCCCGGCGCGGATGCCGGCGGGGCGTCATCTGGCCAAAAAACCGAGGCGGAAGATGCCGATTTTGAGGTGGTCGACGACGACAAGAAATAAATAAAGAATTCAATTTGAAGAGTAAAATAGAAAAGGGCGGAAAATACCCGCCCTTTTTAAAATGTTACGGGTAGAATCAGATGAAAAGGCGAGATTGACAAGTTGATCTCGCCTTTTTCGGATCTGGTCAGCAGGAGGTTCAGATGTTGTCTTTTGACAAAATGACGATAAAATCACAGGAGGCGCTGCAAAAGGCGCAGCAGCTGGCATCGGATCATGGACATCAGCAGATCGAGCCGGTTCATTTGCTGGCGGGTCTGCTGGAGTCGCCGGAAAGCATCGCCCGTACAATATTCAAAAAATCGGGCGTTGACCCCGAGATGATGAAATCACAAGCCCACAAGATGATCAATCGACTGCCAAAGATCAGCGGCGGCGTCGGACAGGTCTACCTTGACAACAAAACGAATGCCCTGCTCGATCAAGCTTTGAAAGAGGCGAACCATTTGCGCGATGAATTCGTCAGCGTCGAACACCTGCTTTTGGCATTATGTGAAGACAAGAGCGACGCCGGCGATGTGCTTCGCAGCAACGGCTTGTCGCGTGATGTTGTGCTGAAAGTATTAAAAGATTTGCGCGGCTCACAACGGGTGACGGATCAAAGCCCGGAGGATAAGTATCAGGCCTTGAAACGCTATGCGCGCGATTTGAACGACCTGGCGCGACAAAACAAGCTCGATCCGGTGATCGGGCGGGATGATGAAATACGGCGAGTGCTGCAGGTCTTGTCGCGGCGGACAAAGAATAATCCGGTGCTCATCGGTGAACCCGGTGTCGGCAAAACGGCCATTGCCGAGGGTTTGGCGCACCGGATCATTCAGGGTGATGTGCCGGAAAATTTAAAGACAAAGAGGATAGTGGCATTGGATATGGGGCAGCTTGTGGCCGGCGCCAAGTACCGCGGTGAATTTGAAGAGCGCCTGAAAGCGGTGTTGAAAGAGATCGCTGAGGCCGATGGTCAGATCATCCTGTTCATAGATGAGATTCACACGCTCGTCGGCGCCGGCGCGGCGGAGGGCGCGATGGATGCATCCAATATGCTCAAACCCGCCCTGGCTCGCGGCGAATTGCGTTGTGTCGGCGCCACGACACTGGATGAATATCGCAAACACATAGAAAAGGACGCTGCGCTGGAGCGTCGTTTCCAGCAGGTGTATGTGAGACAACCATCGGTGCAGGATACCATATCGATTTTGCGCGGACTCAAGGAACGCTATGAAGTTCATCATGGCGTGCGCATACAGGATGCGGCCATCATCGCGGCCGCCACATTGAGTGATCGATATATCTCCGATCGGTTTCTGCCGGACAAAGCGATCGATCTTGTGGATGAAGCTGCTTCAAAACTTCGAATTGAGATTGACAGCATGCCGGTTGAGCTTGATGAAGTTGAGCGAAAAATCAAGCAGCTTGAGATCGAACGGGAGGCGCTGAAAAAAGAAAAGGATCCCGCATCCAAGAAGCGGCTTGAAGAGTTAAAAATAGAGCTGGTCAACCTTGACGAGACACGCCGTGAGCTCTCCGCCCATTGGCAGTTGGAAAAGGAGAAAATCGCCGAAATTCGCTCCTTGAAAGAGCAGATAGAGCAAACCAGGACGCAGGCGGCGAGCGCCGAGCGCGATGGAGATCTGTCGCGCGCAGCCGAACTAAAGTATGGCCGCCTGAATGAGCTGCAAAAAAAACTGGATGCATGCAAGCAAAACCTGATTGCCATCCAGAAGGATCGGCAGATGCTCAAGGAAGAAGTCGATTCGGAAGATATTGCCGAAATCGTCGCCAAATGGACCGGAATTCCGGTGAGCAAGATGCTGGAGAGCGAAAAAGACAAGCTCGTGCACATGGAAGGGCGAATCCATCAACGTCTGGTGAATCAGAATGAAGCCGTGAGCGCCGTTGCCGACGCCATTCGCCGCTCGCGAGCCGGTTTGCAGGATGCCGCGCGGCCCATCGGATCTTTTATTTTTCTCGGCTCGACTGGTGTCGGCAAAACCGAGCTGGCGCGTGCCCTGGCGGAATTTTTATTCGATGATGAACACGCGCTGATCCGCCTCGATATGTCCGAATACATGGAGCGGCACGCCGTCTCCCGACTCATCGGAGCGCCGCCCGGCTATGTTGGCTATGATGAGGGCGGCCAGCTGACAGAGGCGGTGCGACGGCGACCTTATTCGGTCATTCTGCTCGACGAAATTGAAAAAGCCCATCCCGATGTCTTTAATATCCTGTTGCAGGTTCTCGATGATGGTCGCCTGACAGATAACAAGGGGCGAACAGTGAATTTTAAAAATACGATCATCATCATGACGTCGAACGTCGGCGCACAATTTATTATGGAGCGCTCGCAGCACATTGATGAACACAATCGCGAAGAAATTCACAGAGAAATCACCGACAAGGTCTACGATTTGCTCAAACAGAGCATGCGACCGGAATTTTTGAATCGCATTGACGACATCATTGTCTTTCATGCGCTGAGCAGAGAGAATATCAGAGAGATCGTCGCATTGCAGATGCAGCAGATAGCAGGACTGCTCAAGGATAAAAATCTTTCCCTGGAACTGACTGACGAAGCTACTGAATTTTTAATTGAGCATGGCTATGACCCGGCTTTTGGCGCCAGACCGCTCAAGAGACTCATTCAAAAAATGATTGTCAATCCTCTGGCCATCAAGCTGCTCGAGGGACAATACCAGGCGGGCGAAAAGATACGAATCGTCCGTAACGAAAAAAATCTTGATTTTCAGTAAAAAAAAAGATAGATTTTTTAATTCGACGGAACCAAAATTTGCATTCATCGTTAAAGCCGTGAATTAAACTATCTGGAGGACAAAAGGTGATGAAAAACGGTGTGGTCATTATTGTGGCCTTACTCACGGTGATCATGATTGTCGCGTGCAGCCAAAAGATGACAGAAGAGCAAATGTATGCGCAGGTGCTCGATTTTCAGGATAAACAACAATGGGACGATGTGATTAAAATCTATGAAGAGCTGATCAAGACCTATCCCAAGTCGGAGAAAGCGGATGAACACCTCTATAACCTGGGAATGGCATATGCGCACGACGTCAAGAAATTTCGCAAAGCGATCGAAACATGGCAAGATCTCATTGCCAAACATCCGGATAGCCGTCTGATTACAAATACAAAATTCATGATTGGTTACTGCTATGCCAATGATATCAAAGATTTGGATAAAGCTCGCGAGGCCTATCAACAATTCCTCGATGAGTATCCGGAGCATGAACTCGCCGCGTCAGTCCAATGGGAACTGGAGCATTTGGGTCAGGATATCAGTGAAATAGATTTGCAGTTAGGTGAAGATGCTGAAGTAGTGGCAAACTAGTCTGTCTTTTCCTTGTCAAAATAAATTTTCAAAGCCGATAATGTGGCGTCAATGCATTTCATCGGCTTTTTCATAATTGCCTTTCTGGTCAACAAAAGAGATGCGAGAGAGTGGGAGAAAAATGAAGCTGATTACCTGGCGCAGTGTCATCACTCTGTTCATTTTCTTCAACACCTGCACGGTCATTGCTCAGGATGCGGACAGTCTGGCGATGTCAGCCATTTCCTTGAACGCATTCGTTCGACAAAGTGAAGTGCCGCAAAACAGAACGGTCGAGTTGGTCATTCGTTTGCACTGGAGTGGCGATCTTGATCGCTATGAAGTGCATGCTTTTGATGACCCCATCCTGCAAAATCTGCAGATTCAGGGTTCGGGTTCGACGAATCGCGTTGCGAGTGAAAATGGCGTGACCAAGGCGATTCGCGAATACACGTTTACTTTCAAGCCGGAAGCGATCGGCATGGGGTACATCGAATCTTTCATCGTCAAGTATACCGATTTGTCCAGCGGTGTTGAGCATCGCCTGACGACCAATCGAATACCGGTCAAGGTGATCGATCCAATCCCTGATGCGGCCTCAAAAGCATGGATTGTCCCGGTGCTCATCGTTCTTGTCGCTGGCGGTGCGTTTCTTGTCGTGCAAAATGTGCGCAAGAAAAAAGCGGCGCGGCAAAAAAATCAAGTCGATTCAGCCGATGCGGTGGCAATGGAAGAAGAATATCTGCAGCTCTTACGGGAGAGTGTCGATTTAAATGAACCGACGTTGAACGGCGGCAAATCATTTTCTGACATTTCGAGATTACTGCGGCGGTTTCTGCACGAGCGCTTTGACGCGCCCGGACTGGAAGCGACGACAACTCAAGTGATCGACTCTCTCTCTGATCGAAAATTGAATGATCGCGTTGTCAATGAGATCAAAGAAATCTTGACAAGCGCCGACATTAGCAAATTTTCCGGCAAGGCGGTCGATCGTGCGAATCTGGAGCGCGCCTACACGATCGTGGAGTCGATCTTGCAGAAAAGCTTGCGCGGCGAAATTCTGTGAAAAAGAAAGATTATCTAACATCCCATTCTGGAGGATAGATTTTATATGAGCATCGACATTAGTGCCATCAGCGCGAAAATTGAAAAAGAGAGCGAGTTCATCGAAAAGATAACCAATCAAGTCAGCAAGGTGATTGTCGGGCAAAAATACATGATCGAACGGCTGCTCATCGGTTTGCTGTCCGACGGCCATGTCCTGTTGGAAGGGGTGCCCGGTCTGGCCAAGACGATGGCGGTGAAAACGCTTTCGGATACCATTAAAACGCAGTTTCAGCGCATCCAATTCACGCCCGATCTTCTGCCGGCGGATGTCATGGGTACCGTGATCTATGAACAAAAGACCGGCACTTTTTCGGTCAAGAAAGGGCCGGTATTTTCAAATCTCGTCCTGGCTGACGAAATCAATCGATCGCCGGCAAAGGTGCAATCGGCGCTTCTCGAGGCCATGCAGGAACGACAGGTGACCATCGGCGACGAAACATTCAAACTGCCGGATCCCTTCCTGGTGCTGGCGACGCAAAATCCGATCGAACAGGAAGGAACCTACCCGCTGCCGGAGGCGCAAGTGGACAGATTCATGCTCAAGTTGTCGATCGGTTACCCCAATCGGGAAGAGGAATTGGAAATAATGCGGCGAATGACCGCGCTGCAGACACCGACAGCCGAGGCAGTCGTCTCGCCGAAAGACATTGTCGCTGCAAAAAAAGTCGTGCATGAAGTTTATATCGATCCGAAAATTGAAAATTACATCATTGATATCGTCTTTGCGACGCGCCAGCCCAGGGAATTTGGGCTGGCTGAACTGGAAGAATTGATCGACTTTGGTGCATCGCCGCGTGCGTCGATCAACTTGAGCATGGCTGCGCGCGCGCACGCATTTTTACGACGCCGCGGATTTGTCACGCCCGAGGATGTCCGCGCCATCGGCATGGATGTCCTGCGTCATCGCATCATCGTCACCTACGAAGCCGAGGCGGAAGAGATTACGTCGGAAGAGGTCGTGCGCAAAATCTTGAATAAAATCGAGGTGCCCTGATTAAGGTTGCTCTGCCGGCTTTGCGAGAGCCGGTCATTGCGACTTTTGACGGTCGAAAATGCTGACAACTATATGATTCCCAAAGAGATATTAAAAAAGGTCAAACGCATCGAAATCACGACGCGCGGCCTGGTGAATGATGTTTTCTCCGGAGAATATCATTCTGTGTTCAAAGGACGCGGTATGGAATTTTCCCAGGTGCGCGAGTATCAGATCGGCGATGATATCCGAACCATCGACTGGAACGTGACCGCTCGCCAGGGCCATCCATATGTGAAGGTGTTTGAAGAAGAGCGAGAATTAACTGTCATGCTGCTCGTCGATGTCAGCTCTTCCAGCGATTTTGGCACATTTCGGCAGATGAAGGGCGAGATTGCGGCGGAGATATGCGCACTCCTGGCTTTTTCAGCCATCAAAAACAATGACAAAGTCGGTTTGATTATTTTCTCCGATGGCGTGGAAAAATTTGTCGCGCCGAAAAAAGGCAAATCACATGTGCTGCGGGTGATTCGTGAGATACTCTATCATCAGCCGCAAGGCTCGCAGACCAATATTGGTGAGGCACTGGAGTTTTTATCGCGCGTGGTGCGCCGGCGCGCCGTTATTTTTCTGGTCTCTGACTTTATCAGCAGCGGTTATGAAAAGGCGCTGCAAATTGCCAACAAACGACATGATATTGTGTCGGTGACCATTACCGACCCGCGCGAAGTCGAATTGCCCAATGTCGGCTTTATTGAGCTGGAAGACGCGGAGACTGGCGAGACATTTCTTGTCGACACCTCGAGCCTTGACATTCGCCACGAGTTCGCCGCCACCACGAGTACGGCGATCGGCGAGCGCGAAAAACTATTTCGCTCTCTCAATGTTGATTTCATCGACATTCGCACCGATCAATCGTATATTGAGCCGCTCATGCGCTTTTTTCGTATGCGCGCCAAGCGCTTTCGTTAATCTATTTTACCGGAGGATGGCAGGATGCAAACAAGATATGCAGCTTTGGCACTGGCGAGCGTTTTAATCCTGGTCGCTTTCGTGAGCTGTCAAAATAACAGCAAGACAGCAATCGATGGCGACAAGTTGCGCGAGTATGCTGGTGATCTCGTCAATCGTTCGTTGTTCGAGCGGGCGATCGAGGTCTATGAAGATTATTTGCGGGACTATAACGTCAATGAAACAGAACAGGCAAACGTTAACTATATCATTGCTGATCTCTATTTTTCACGATTGAATGACTATGAATCCGCTCTTGCCTATTACCTCAAAGTCAAACATCTCTATCCGGAAAGCAGCCTTATTGATGAGACGAACAAGAAAATCGTCGCTTGTCTGGAGCGACTCGGCAGTTCGGCCGATGCGCAGCAGGCGGCAGCCGAGGCCGTACACCTGGATCCGTCGCAAGTGACAAAAAAACGTCCCGGCGTGGTTGTGGCCCGCATCGGCAAACGCGAGATCACTCAGGGTGACCTCGATTTCGAAATCAGCAAGCTGCCACCGAGCGTGCGGGACCAGCTCAAAACAGCGGAACAAAAACTCATGTTCCTGCGTGAATTTGTGGCGACTGAGCTGTTGTTCGACACCGCGCAGCGCGCCGGTTTTGACAAGGACCCTGACGTCATTGAAGGCGCTTTCCAGGCGAAAAAGTCGTTGATGGTGCAGAAACTTTTAGCTGACCGCATCGCATCACAAGCTCAAATGGATGAAACTGATCTGGAGCTCTACTATGAAGCGCATAAGGACGAGTTTGTCGAGAGAGACGCTAACGATACTATCATCAGAGAGAAATCTCTCGCTGAAGCCCGTGAGGAAGTGGCGCAGCAATTGGCTCGAAAAAAATTTGCGGACTCCTATCAGGCCATGATCGAAAAGATGTTGCTGACCGAAGATGTACAATTCTATGAGACCCGGATTGAGTGATTCCTTTGTGAGAAAAACTCTGAAATAGATGTCAAGACGAATGAAATATATTCCGGTTGCTGTGGCGCTCTTTTCCTTGGCTGCGCTCGCTCAGGGAAATATCTCTGTCGATTCGCGCGTCGATCGCAACAAGATTCTCATCGGTGATGTCATAAACTATTCGGTGATGGTCACTCGTGATGAAAATGTCGAGTGTCTCATGCCCTCGGCGGCCGAGAATCTTGGCATGTTTGAAATTCGCGACTATGAGATATTGGAAACCAGAATGGTTGATGGTCAGGCCGTCGAACAAATTGATTATGCTATCTCGACGTTCGATACGGGTGAGTATGTGATCCCGGAATTGGCAATAAATTATCGCGTTCAGGGTGACAGCAGCTGGCAGACCATTGTGACGGAGCCGCATGAGATTATGGTCGAGAGTCTGAATCCCGATGAGGCGGGTGATATTCGCGATATTAAACCACCCTTGACGCCGCCAAAAGATTATCGCCGGCTCATTTTATTCGCCCTTTCCGGCCTCCTTTTGCTGGCGGCTATCCTTTTTATCATCTACTATCGCAAACGCACTCGCGAAGGCAAGTCTCTCATTCCCAGGCGCAGCAAGCCGCCGCGACCGGCACACGAGGTGGCGTTGGCGGCTCTGCAACGGCTGCAACAGAGCGATCTGCTGGCGACCGGCAAGATAAAGGAATACTATACCGAACTGGCCAATATCGTTCGCCAGTATATAGAGGGACGTTTTTATATTTTTGCGCGGGAAATGACAACCACGCAGCTCGTCAACACCATGCGCGAGCAGAGTTTGCCGGAAAAGGATGTCGAGAAGGTCAATGGTATCCTGGCAAAAAGCGATCTGGTCAAATTTGCCAAGCTTGAGCCGTCGGCCGATGACAGCAGAGCCGCACTAGAGCTGGCCTTTGACTATATTGATGACACAAAACTTGTCTTCGATGACGCCGAACAAGCGAGTGAGCAGTCCAAAGCCGATGACAGTCAAGGCGAGGAGGTCCCAGCGATCAAGATGAACGAGGAGAAAGAGGATGTTTAGGTTTGCCAATCCATATTTTCTTCTCCTTCTCCTGTTCATTCCGCTGATGATTTACTGGTACGTACGAAATCAGCGGACAAAAAGCTCGATGGCGACACTGCGATACTCGAATCTCGGCATCATCAAGACCATGAAATCGTCAACCAAAAAGCAGTTACGCCACAGCCTGTTTGTCTTCAGAGTGCTTGCCGTCGGCCTGTTGATCGTCGCTTTTGCGCGTCCGCAATCGGGTCAAAAAGAGTCCGAAGTGCAGACTGAAGGGGTGGATATTATCCTGGCAATGGACATTTCCAGCAGTATGCTGGCAGAGGATTTCACCCCCAAGAATCGTCTGGCGGCCGCCAAGATGGTGGCAGCTGATTTTATTAAAGGCCGCATGAATGACCGAATAGGTCTGGTGGTATTTGCTGCGCACAGTTTCACGCAGTGCCCGCTCACGCTGGATTATGGCATTGTGCTGCGATTTTTGCAAGAGATCGAAATAGGCATGATTGATGACGGAACGGCTATCGGCATGGCCATCGGCAACTGTGTGAATAGACTCAAAGACAGCAAGGCGAAGAGCAAGGTTGTCATCTTGCTGACGGACGGCGTGAATAATCGCGGCGAGCTGGATCCAATCACCGCGGCCAAAGTCGCCAAAGCCTTTGATGTGAGAATTTACACGATCGGCGCCGGAAAGCGCGGCGATGCGTTGTATCCGATCAATGATCCGATCTTTGGCAAGCGCTACCAACGGGTGCCGGTGCAAATTGATGAAGAGCTGCTCAAACAGGTCGCCGATATCACGGGAGCGCAATATTTTCGCGCCACGGACAAGACCAGCCTGGAGCAGATATACGCCGAAATCGGTGAGATGGAAAAGACAAAAATCGAGGTGAAAGAATATACGCGTTACAGCGAGCTGTTTTTGCCCTATACGTTGGCCGCTCTCATTTTCCTGGCGCTTGAAATTGTCCTGGCGAACACCCGATTTCGCAAGATACCATGATTTAAAGGCAGGTTCTTTGCAATGCTGCGATTTGCCAATTCATATTTACTCTATCTTTTGTGCGTGTTGCCTGCATTGATCGTCTTTTATGTGCTGGCATTCCGGTCCAAAAGGCGAGCCATGGAACGGTTCGGATCGTTAGAGCTGATGAAAAAACTCAGTCGCAATACGAGCCCGCGCCGCCAGGCGGCCAAGATAGCCCTCATCTTGATGGCGATTTTTGTCATCATCTTTGCCGTTGGTCGACCGCAAATCGGTACCAAAATTGAAGAGGTGAAGCGGGAAGGAGTTGATGTGCTCGTGGCGATCGACGTCTCCAAGTCAATGCTGGCGCGCGATGTCCCGCCGAGCCGACTCGACAAAGCCAAGCATGAAGTGGAGAGCTTTATCGCCCGTTTGCGCGGTGACCGTATAGGGCTCATAGCGTTCTCTGGCGTGGCTTTTGTCCAGTGTCCGCTCACACTTGACTATGGGGCGGCAAAAATATTTCTCGATATCATGACGCCGGATCTCATTCCGGTGCCGGGAACAGCCCTGGGCCTCGCCATTCAGAAAGCGATTGAAACGTTCGATCAGCAGGAACGCAAGCATAAAGTGCTGGTGCTCATAACCGATGGCGAAGATCATGGTGATGAAGTGATGAAATTTGCCGAGGAAGCTGAACGGCAAGGCATCGTCATATATACGGTCGGCGTCGGCTCGCCGCAGGGCGAACCCATACCCGAGACAACGACCAGCGGTTTCAAGAAAGATCGTCAGGGAGAGGTCGTCATCAGCAAACTTGATGAATTCACCCTGGAAAAAATCGCCTTACAGACAGGTGGCAAATATTTTAGAGCATCGGGCGGAGAGGAGGAATTGGACAAAATCTATGATGAAATTTCTCGCATGGAAAAAAAAGAGCTCGGTTCATTTCAGTTTTCGCAGTTTGAGGACCGGTTCCAGTATTTACTGATCGTCGCCTTGGTATTACTCGTTGTTGAATTCGTGTTCCCCGACCGCATCAAGGTGAAACGGGAATGGCGCGGCCGTTTCATGTGACCTTTATTCAGGATGATTTGAACTCTCATGGAAAATCTTCAAGAAACTCGTCGGATAAAGCTGTTCAGCTTGATTGTACTTTTGACGCTCTTTTGCGGACAGATCTCACATGCTCAGAGCGGACGCAAAAAAATCGTTGACGGCAACAAGTTATATGCCGAGGAGCGTTACGATGAGGCGATGAACAAATATCGTGACGCGCAAGTGCATGATCCGGAATCGCCGATTATTAAATTTAATATGGGGAATGTGGACTATAAAAAGCAAAAGTATGAGGAATCGGTCAAAGAGTACGAAGGGTCGTTGGGTACGGATGATGCGTTGGCGCAATCTCAGACATATTATAATATTGGCAATTCACTTTACCGACTGGGCAAACTGCCGGAAAGCATCATGGCCTACCAGGAGGCGCTCAAACTCAATCCGGACGACCAGGATGCCAAATATAATCTTGAATTTGTTCGGCGCCAATTGAAGGATCAAGCGGAAAAACAACAGCAGAACCAGAATCAGCAACAGCAGCAGCAAGAGGATCAACAGCAACAGCAACAGGATCAACAGGAGCAGGAAGAAGAACAGGACCAGGGAGAGCAACAAGAGTCGCAGCCGGAAAGTGAACAGCAGGAACAGCAGCAAGCAGAGGATGTGCAAGAAGCAGAAGATATGTCAAAAGAAGATGCCGAACGTATCCTTCAGGCGATGAAAGAAGATGAAGAAAATATGAAAGATGCCCGCAAGCAAAAGGCGCCCGGCGATATACGAGTGTTAAAGGATTGGTAACATTCAGAGATGAATAGCAAAATTTTTCTCACACTCATGATTATCTTGAGCACAGTTTTTCTCGTTTGGGCTCAGCCGTTGACGGTCACAACGACTGTCAATCAAACGCAGATAGGCGTTGATCAGCAGCTTGTTTTCACCATCGAGTTAACTGGTGAAGCTGCCCAACAGGTGGGCCAGCCCGAGCTACCAGATATGCAAGGTTATCTCGCTTTTCTCGGCTCGGGAGGGACATCGCAAAACATCTCATTCGTCAATGGCAAGATGTCCGTATCAAAATCTTTCAGTTTTTATTATCTTGCCACCAAAGAAGGTACTTTTACGATTCCGGCTATAACCGTCATTCATGACGATAAAGAATATCAATCCCAGCCCATCCATATCACGATCACCAAAGGGACGCAGACAGCAGGGACGCAGGCGCAAGGCGCTTCGCCGTCGACCGCTGATGAAGGGACATCAGCCGAGGCAGATGATTTGTATGTTCGCACGATTGTCAGCAAACGCCGTGTCTATCAGAACGAGCCCGTCATTGTGACCTATCGCATCTATGCTGCCGTTCGCGTCACTGGCTATACGATCACCAAATTGCCGGAAACAACCGGATTCTGGACGGAGGATATTGAAACACCGCAACAGCCGCAGGTGAACAATCAGGTCATCAATGGCGTTAATTATGTGACCGCCGACATTAAAAAGGTGGCCATATTCCCAACATCGGCCGGGAAAAAGACCATAGGACCGATGTCGCTGCAATGTGAAGTCAAGGTGCAAAATACGCGGCGGAGTCGCGACCTTTTTGATTCGTTTTTTGACGATGCCTTTTTTGGCCGAACGATTCGCAAAAGTATCGAATCACCCGCAGTGGAAATTGATGTGCTGCCGCTGCCCGCTGCCGGCAAGCCGGATGATTTCGCCGGCGCTGTCGGACAATACAAGCTGAGTGCCGCTATTGACAAAACAGAGGTCGAGACGAATGAAGCCATCACACTAAAAATTACGATTTCGGGCAGTGGCAATATTCGCCTGTTACCCCAGCCAAACGTGACAATTCCGCCTGATTTTGAACAGTACGCTCCGAAAGAGACGGAGAACATCAGTCGGCAAAATAATGTCATCAGCGGCAGTAAAACATTCGAGTATGTGCTGGTGCCGCGTTTTCCAGGCGTGCAAAAAATAAAGCCCGTCACCTTTTCCTATTTCGATCCCAGGAATGACGCCTACCAAACACTGACAGCACCTGAAATCGTCATCAATGTGGCCAGGGGTACGGGCCAGTTTGTCGCCGTCGGGGGTTCCGGCTTGAGCAAAGAGGAGGTCAAGTACGTTGGTCAGGATATCCGGTTCATCAAGTTGACGCCGGGTATTCTGCGGGCGATCAACTATCACATTTATACGAGTGCGGGTTTCCTGTCCTTGTTGATTCTTCCTCTCTTCGTGCTGGGCGCCGCTTTCATTTATAAAAACCATGTCGCCAAGTTGAGCGTCAATGAGGCTTATGCGCGCAGCAGAAAAGCGAACTCGATGGCAATGAAACGCCTTGCGAAAGCCAAATCCCTGCTGGCCGAAACGACTCTAAAAGAATTTTACGCCGAGGTGGCGAGTGCCTTGACCGGTTTTGCGGCGGACAAACTCAATAAGCCAAAAGCCGGTCTCATGAGCGATGAGTTGGAGAAAGAATTTAACAAGAAAAACATTGACTCCGGGCTGACCAAAGAATATTTTGATCTGATCAGGATGTGTGATTTTCAACGATTTGCACCATCCACGGTCGCAAAAGATGAGATGGAACGATCATATAAACAAGCTCGTGATGTCATCATCAAGCTGGAAAAGGCCTTGTAAATGAGACGAATGACCCTGCTTGTGATGATCGCGGTGTCCGCCTGTATGGCGGATCAGACGTCCTATATTTTCCAGCAAGGCGTTGACGCGTATCAGCAGCATGATTTTGAGGCAGCTGTCAACCATTTTGAAGCGGCTTTGCAATACGGACAGGCGAGCGCGGCTGTCTATTATAATCTTGGCAACGCTTACTATAAATTGGATCAAATCGGCAAAGCCATCCTGAACTATGAACGCGCGAAAAGACTGCAGCCGCGAGATGATGATATTGATTTTAATATCAAGATCGCTCAGCTTCGCGTGGTGGACAAAATCCCTTCGCCGGAAGCCGATTTTTTCTTCAAATTTTGGCACGGCATGAAATACTTGCTCGATCTGGGTGAATTTGCCATGTTGACGATCGGGCTGTACATTTTGTTGATCGCTTTCATCGTGGTGATGTTGTTCGCAAAGAACAGGGTTGTTCTCCGTTTGATACGGATTGCCCGACTGCCAATTTTCCTCTTGCTCCTTGTTGTGGGCTTTATATTTGTCGTCCGAGTCCATGAAGACATCAATAAAAAACATGGCGTCATCCTCGCCGAGAAGGTGAGCGTCCTGAGTAGTCCGTCCGCTGATTCAACGGAAATGTTTGCCTTGCACGAAGGGGTCAAGATACAGATTATCGCGCAGTCAGGAGATTTTTTTCGCATTCGGTTGACGGACGGCAAGGATGGGTGGATTCCGCTGGCGGCGTTAGAGATTATTTGAATTTAACACTCCGACACCTATGTGAAGGATGCACAAACAGTTTGAAAAATCAAAACTCGCCTACCAGAAGACCATTGAAAAATCCCTCGTTATTTCTCTGGCATTTCTAGTTATTTTATTGCATATTTTTCCCAAGTCTTTTGAGCGGAAAGCGGCGCTGCTGCCGCCTGTCTCCTTTACTTTTGAAATCGAGGAGATCCCGGTCACAAAACAATCGGTCAGAAGAGGATATCGGCCGCCGCAAAAACCTGTTATTCCTGTTGCTTCCGAAGATCCCGACATACCGAAAGATGCCACCATCGATGAAACGATCCTTGATTGGAATGCGGGCGATGCGCGGGCAGGGATGAGCGGACTCACTGTTGGCCGAACCGACACCATTCCGCCACGCCCACTGGTCCAGGTGCTGCCAGAATATCCCAAATTGCTGCAGAAACAAAATGTGCGAGGATCCGTGAAGGTCATGCTGTATGTGGATGAAGAAGGGCGAGTTCAGGAGGCGGTTGTCACGGAGAATTCAACCGGCAGCAGCGCCTGTTCCGATGCGGCGCTGGTTGCGGCAAAAAAAAGCATATATCTGCCCGCCACCATCGGCAGGAAAAAAGTAGCGGCATGGGTTTCTTGCACCTACACTTTCTCGCCGGAGTAATTATGGGATTATTGCGCGATGTTGTCACTGTTACAGTAAAAAAGATGGAACAACGGTGTGGCTGTACGGTAAACAATGAAGAAAAATGTCACGTCTAAACAAGTGAAAAGCTTTTGGAGAATTGCGACATGAGATATAATGAGATCATTGCTCTCGAAAGGAGGAGATCCATCATGTTAAGACATTACAGACTTGCCATAACGGGCGTCATCTCTCTGTTTTTGCTCTCACTAACGGGGTGTTACACCCAGATAGGTCGTCCCGGTGTGAAATCTGACGTTCATGACCACGAATACTATTCTGAAAGCAGCGAAGATGAAGATGCGCAATATTGGGATGAATATGAGCGCGAGGAAAAGCCCGAGGTTGTCTATCACCACTACGATCATGATGTCTATGTGCACGGAGGCTATGCGCCCGCTTATTTGAATACATGGTGGTACGAACCCTACTGGTACTATTCTTCACATCCGTGGTATGCCAGAGGATACTATGACCCCTACTGGGGTTATGACCCCTACTGGGGTTATGATCCTTACAGGTACGATCCATACTATTGGTCGGGTCCTTACTACGGTGGGTGGGGATTTCCGAGATATGGCTACTGGGGATATAGCATGCCGGTCGCCTATCCGGTCTATGTCGGGATTGGCGGTGGCGATGAGGGCGGTTATATCGATGCCCGCCGTACGATAGACCGTCGCGGCGTCGTTCAGAATAAACCCGGGAGCGCTCGGCGTGTGATGACGGCATCTGGTCCGTCCGTTGTCACGACGCGTGCCGGCGAGGCGGGTGGTCGTCAAGTTATCGAACGAAACCGAACAGGATCTGCGACGCGGTCACTCAATACGGACCGCGCATCGGCGACAGAGAGGACCACTATTTCGCGAACCCGTAGCCAGACGCCAGCACAACGCGGTTCGACATCCCGAACCATAAATCGTCCCTCCACACCGTCCGGCGTCGACCGAGCGTCGACAAGACAGTCCTCGCCGAGGTCTACGGATCGACCGACAGTCAATGATAACTCTTCAACGCGAAATCGCTCCTCCGAGGCGACGACCAGAACCCGATCCAGAACCGTGACAAAAAAAGCGAGCGAACCAAGCTCTGACCGTTCATCCTCCTCTTCGACAAATCCGCGCACTGGCTATAGACCTTCGTCATCGGAGCGCAGCAGCAGTACGCCGGGCTATCGACCATCTTCATCAAGAAGCAGCTCGACGAGCCGTTCCAGCAGCTCGAATCGAGGGAGCAGCTACTCCGGATCCAGTTCAGGCAGCTCCAGTTCGGGATCATCAAGCTCAGGATCATCCAGTTCGGGATCATCAAGCTCAGGATCGTCCAGTTCGGGATCGAGAAGCAGCAGTTCTTCCGGTTCTCGTGGCAGCAGACGATAATTGGCACCATACTATCACTGAATCGACAGATCATCTGGGAGAAATATCATGTTCAGGATCGTAAATATTACTTTGATTGCCGGCTTTTTCGTCGTCGGCATATTTACAGCCCTGTTTGCGCAGGATGAGATCTTTTTCATCGGCGAAGAGCTCGGTGTCGGTGCGCGCGCCATGGGCATGGGCGGCGCTTATGTCGGAGTTGCTGATGATTACACGGCAATCTACTGGAATCCGGCCGGTTTGGGTCAGCTTCGTCGCATGGAACTGAATCTCGGCTTTTCGCACAACAAATTCACCAACGCGGCGGAGTTTCTCGGCAACAGGACAAAGACGGAAGACACCTTCACCCGACTCAATTCGCTTGGCATCACTATTCCCGTGCCGACCTATCAGGGCAGCCTGGTCTTCGGCATCGGTTATAACAAGGTGCGGGATTATGACAACAGGTTCAAGATCGAAGGCTATAATGAAGAGTGGGCCTATTATTACGACTGGTTTGAAGCCGGCAATCCTGCGGATAATGAGTTCACCGAAATAGTTGACAATATGTACCAGACGCAAACCATCACCGAGAAAGGTACGCGAGATCATTTTTCCTTCGCCGGCGCGCTGGAGGTGCAGGAAAATTTCTTCCTCGGCGCATCGCTGAATTTTATTAGCGGCAATGATGACTATGCGATGGAACTGGTGGAAGAGGATATAAATAATTTTCACAACACTCTCGAACAAGATGAATTGGGGAACCTCTATATTAATGATCTGGATTATTGGATGATGAGTCAAACTATTGATTCCAGGATCAAGGCCGTCAATGTCAATTTAGGCGGTCTCTATCGATTTGGCGATTTTCTGCGCCTGGGCGCTACGGTTGTCACGCCGACGACTTTTACAATCACCGAGAACTGGACTGAATCGGGCGTCGAATACTATGATGATGTGAATGATCCCTATACGAGCGGCTATAGCGGTACGACAAAGTACAAGGTGAAAGAGCCATACAGTTTCAATTTCGGCGCCTCGACGAAATTGTTGAATTTTCTATTCACCGCCGGCGCTGAATTCAAGGATTGGTCAAATGCGCAATTCCTCACCGCACCACCAGTTGGCAATGAGACGCAAAATCAGATCAACAACCGGATCGAAGAAGATTTCAAGGCAGTGACAAAACTTCGCTTTGGCGCCGAGATGTATATTCCCATCATTCGCGCCAAAGTCAGAGTCGGCTATTTCACGGATCCATCTCCCTATCGTTACACAGATGTTCGTCCGGACAAGCAATATGCGTCGGCAGGCGCCAGTCTGATGTTGAATAAGCAAGTGATGGTTGATCTGGGATACATGATCGGCCAATGGCAGCGTGAAACCACAGATTACCTCACCAACAGCCCGGCGCTTGAAGACATCAGCTTTCAAAAAGTTGTTGGCACACTATCGATAAGGTTTTAAAAAATGGTCAAGAGGGCGGTTTATAACGCCCTCTGTCTCTTTTTTGCCGTCATCATTGGCTGCGCGTCGACCGCCAGCCGATTCAAGCCGGCAAAAGTAAAAACGAATAGAGAACTGGAATACCCGCTATCCGCTCAACTGGATAAAATAGAAGGTGAAGTGGTGGTGGGTGTTTTTGTCAATACAGAGGGCAATGCTGAACAACTCCAGGTGCTGGAATCCTCGGGCCATGCCGTGCTCGACACGGCGGCGTATCGCTTTGCCAAGTCGTTGATATTCGATCCTGCCGTCGTTGATGACAAACCTGTCAGCTCATGGACCAAACTGCTTTTGCGCTACAAGCTCACTGAAGTGCCTTTTGAAAGAAACACATGGTTACAGGATGTCCTGAACTATCAATACATAATCGACTCGACGCAGGATGTGGTCGAAAAAAGACGTCATCAGCAAAAGCTGTACATGCGTTATATCGGCCTCTCGACTTATCTGGAACGGTATAACAATCTTGAGAATAACGACCTCATTCACAAAGTTGTCACCAAACATACGCGAGCACGTTGGGCCGATTTCTCCCGCGTGATTGTCGCACCGTTCATGCTGTTTGACGACTTTATCTACCGCTATCCCGAATCAGAATTCACTCAGAATGCCAAAGAGGAACTGATTCGATTGCTCATCGATGCGGAGGAGGCGCTTCGTATCAATGCTCTCAACAAGGGACGACTGTCACGAACAGATGCCGATCTTTTGGACGTCATCAAAAAAAGACTTGATGAGCTGCAACGCGATGATTACAACAAAATGAAGGAATTATTTCCACTTCAACCGCGTCAATGATTTGCTTTCCGCATAATCCCGGCCTTTCAGTACCATTGCATAACGTGACGGTCGATTTTATTGAAAGGAGTCAACATTGAATCGCTGGGCATTTCTCGCGATCATCATTTTGCTTGGCAGCAGCAGCCATGCACAGAGACGCGGTTCACAGGAGATGGGCGGAGGGCTTTCCTTTTGGTCCGTCTCTGAAAAGGACTCTTCAGAGTCCAATTTTAATCTAGATGCACTGTGGGCCGTCTATTTTTCGCGTGATTTTATGTTTGAGATGGAACCTCATGTCACTCTTCGCTTCAATCCGGAAAAATTGGTCCTTTCCGGTTTATTCACAGGCAGCTTGTCAAAGCGTCTGATTGATGTCAGCAATATGGATCGTAAAAGTTCGGTTGGTATGCAAAGACAATATGAGAGATCAACAGCCGGAATTTACGCTTCGGTTGGCGGTGGCTTGTGGGCCGAACGATCCACAGATCCGGATGACGAAAAAATTTTTGTCGGCCCCGCACTGGCCGCCGGCATTGGCACTCACTCAGCCCTGGGTTCTTTTACCAACGTACGAACAAAGTTTCAAATCGCTTATCTGCTGCCGGCGCCACCGTTGCATGATGAACCACGAACAATGTTCACTGTGACGATCGGTTTTGGAGTCATAACAAGACTATAGAAAATAGCGAAACTTTTCGCCGTGTATCGTCCTATAACTATTGACTTTGTACCCTTGATGCCTTACATTTAAATGAAATTGAAACAACAAAGGGTGTCTTTATGAAAACAGGCCGATGGGTGAGAAGTATAGTGTTTTCA
This sequence comes from Candidatus Zhuqueibacterota bacterium, assembly GCA_016929295.1. Classification (GTDB taxonomy): domain Bacteria; phylum Zhuqueibacterota; class Zhuqueibacteria; order Residuimicrobiales; family Krinioviventaceae; genus Kriniovivens. Next base: position 44,026 of record JAFGJB010000198.1, read on the forward strand.
ATTTTTATCCAATATCTAATGACTCTATCAGCGAATGGGCAGACGCAATTTGGTGACAGAAGCTATGGCTCGGGAAATGTCGTCATTGAAGAGGAATCCTACTTTAATAAGCCCATTCAAATCATCGATATGCCCACTGCCAGTATTTTGCGGGGCGGTTCTTTTCGTGCCGGAGTCAGAATTTATGAACAGGGCGGACTTTTGGGCAGCCTTTCGGCCGGGGTCTCCAACAAGGTGATGTTTGGCGTCTCTTTTGGCGGCCTGGACATCGTCGGAGATGCACAAAAGATAACATGGAATCCGATGCCAGGAGTCCATTTCATCTATCGCATCACTGAGGAAAGTATGAAATTGCCGGCCATCGTTCTTGGCTTTGATTCGCAGGGATATGGCCCTAATTATCCTGAAAGCTCCTCAATTGCTCCCATTGATACTTCTTGCGCTTGCGCTCCGCCGGAGACGCCCTCTCCACCATACCATAAGGACATGTTTGACAGATATCAATTTAAATCTCGCGGATTCTATTGTGTTGTGTCCAAAGGATATGCCACATTTTTGACCGCCGGATTGCACGCCGGCGTCAGCTACTCTCTTGATAAGGGAGAGGGGGAAGAGACGGCGCCGACGATTTTCATGGGCGGTGATTTTCATGTGGTGAGTGACCTCGCTTTTTTGTTAGAGTATGATTTTGCTTTGAATGATACAAAGATTTACTCGAGGGGAATTTTAAACGTGGGTGTGCGCTGGGCTTTTGGACCCAACATGTTCTTTGATTTTGATCTGCAGAACGCTTTGGGAACAGCCGACGGAGGCAAAACAGATGTCCGCCGGATAATCAAATTAACCTACTACGGAAGCATCGTTCGATGATGCGCGAGGCATTCATCGTCAATTTTGCCGATGAAATAGACTCAAAGCTTGGCGCCTTTGAACGAATCTATCGGGGAGAAAAAGCAATGGGAAAGAAATGGGGCAATTATGTCAAATTAATGGATCGATTTCTCTGTTTTGGCCAGGATGATCCGCAATGACGACACATGAGTGTACAAACTAGTACTTGACAATTAGCATTACTTTTGCTAAATTTTATGACGTGTAATTCCGGTGTAGCTCAATCGGCAGAGCGGGTGGCTGTTAACCACTAGGTTGTAGGTTCGAGTCCTACCACCGGAGCAAAAAGCCCGGTCAACGATCCCGGGCTTTTTTTTTGCACGCGCGGTATCAATCTGTGAGTCGGTGTTCTTTACCGCACAAGTATCAAACGCTTGCATTGATTAAAATTGCCCGCGATCAGACGATAGTAATAGACGCCGCTCGGCCATCCCTGGGCGTTGAGCGGCAGGGTGTAACTTCCCGCCGGCAGGATTTCATTTCGCAGCAATCCCGCCCGTCGACCAAGCGCATCAAATATTTCGACAGTTGCTTTTTCTTCCGCCACCAGATCAAATTGAATGACTGTGCTGTCGTTGAACGGATTGGGATGTGCATCATAAAGTCGATGCGACCCGAGGCGAGAGGAGACAGTCGAATTGATAAAAGTCGCCGGCTCTGCTATGAACCATGTTTTTGATGCCGCATAGTCGGGATTTTCCTGCCAGCGAACAGCGGATTTCCCCTTGACATAGACAGTATAAGATTGGCCACGCTGTAAATTTTCCAGCTTGATGGAAGGCTGGATGGCGATCGAGCGCTCCTCACTCCATTCCCCATTCAGGTCATTGATAACAAATTGATAGGAGACTATTCCCGGCCCGCTTATCGTCAATGTTGCGTTCGTCTGCTGGGTTGTGTCGGCCGGTTCACCTGAAATCGATGCACCTGCCGGCACGTAGGCGCCGATATCCAAACCGTTCGGCCCGGCGCCAATCGCCGGCGACATCGACCGGAGATGAAAATCGCCATTTTCATCCATGAACTGCGGATCTTGATCGATGTTATGCACCCCAAGCTCGTGATGGGTGGCGTCGATGATGCCATGGCTGAATGTAATGACCGGATCGGGTTTGCCGGGCTGCGAGAATTGATTCCCAAAGGCCTGTTTATAATTCCAAAAAATGTTGCCAATAAAAGAGCCACTCTTGCCAGGATCGACATCTCGATCAGGCCATTCGCTAAAGTTGATGACGCCGGAATCGGATTTGACAAAAGTATTGTTCTCAGCTTGCATGCTGCAGTCTTCTTTCAAAAGAACGGCGTGATCATTATCGTAAAAAATATTGCGCACGACCATAATGTCCGAGGTCTTGCCGTTTCGCAGTCCGGTGGCAATGGCGTTGGATGTGCTTGATCCCTCAAGCCTCTTGTGAAAATTCATGAATATGTTGCCTTCTATATGGGCATCGGTGCCATCAAGGTCAAGACCGTCGTCACTGCCGCCGAGGAAGATATTATTATAGACCTCCAAAATGGGGCCGGGACGCTTGCAGTCGGTGAAATCGATCACATCGTTGTAGCCGAGAGGGGAGCCGAAAGTGTTACCAATGAGAATCAGATATTCTTCATCCTGCAGATACTCGCCGTGAACGATCTCAACCTCATCGACGGCGGGGAAAACGCAGTGCTGGATGATCGCTGATGGATGGTACAGCTCAATGATCGTCCGATTGGTGCTGTTCCATGCGAGATGATCGAGCACGACTCTGGAACGATGAACGTCGATGATTTGTCCCTCCTCATCTCCATAATATATATCCGCATAACTGAGGATATTCTCCTCCATGGTGTCATCGAATTCGATGCCACACCAGTGATCCGAGCTGTCCGGTCGACGAGTCAACAGGATTCGATTTTCTTTTTCACCCCTGGCGACAATGCGGCCGCCGGATTGAATCTGAATGCCGGCGCCGTCATGAAAATAAAGCGCACAACCAGGCTCTATTTCCAAAGTGACGCCCTCGGGGACGATGATATCAGCCGTGATCATCCATGGCGACAGCTCAGCCGTCAGGGTTGTATCCGCATGCAAGATGCCGGCGAGCTCCTGACAGCCGCCAATGGCGGCTTGTGATAAGAAAAAGAGAACTCCAACTATACGTGGCAAGCGCATTCGAACTCCAAGAGATATGTTTTCTGTCCGGTCAGCAAATGGACGAGCTGACCATCACGGCAGCGTTTCTGCCGGATCTTCATTTCTTCATTGTATGATGAACAATTTGTGGTGCACCTCTTCCACCGCCACCTTGATACGGGCTTGCGGGCAAAGGACCTTTAGGAATAATTCTCCGGCGATGACGGCTCTGTAATCAATATTCAGGCTGTGAAGAACATCGAAGAATTGTTCGGCGATGACGGTGCCCACGCCGATGCCGTCACCGACGATCGCCAGCAGCGCCCACTCTGTTTCCAGATGCACATCCGTTGTCATTTCTCCTATCAGGCGCAGGGCATAATTTCCGTCTCCGCGAGAAATCCCTGCCAGTCCGAGACCTTGTACGCACTGCCAAAACTTGAGATGAATTTTATTCTGTGAAAAACGATGCGGAATCCTGAGAGCGTCGTTCTCGTTCAGTGCGAAGCGAATGATTGCAACGTCTTCATCCGCCGAGACGCCTGTGATGGCACCCTTGCCAATTGGAGCGCTGAAAACGGTTGTGCCGATGTGGCCGGACGATGATGAGCCAAGAGATAAATTGATTTTGTGGCGTTTGGCGAATTCGATAGATGTTTTGTGCAGCATTTTGGCGCCGCCGGCCGCCATTTCAAGTGCTTCATCGTAATGAATGTGGTCAATGCGCTTCGCAAGCGGAACTTTTTGGGGATCGGCTGTATAAATGCCATCAATGTCCGACATGATTTCGCAATAATCTGCCTTTAATGTCGCTGCCAGAGCCGCCGCCGTCGTGTCCGATCCTCCCCGGCCGAGCGTCGTAATATCATTGTCCTGCGAAATGCCCTGAAAGCCGGCAATGACGACAATTTTATTTTTTTTCAACTCTTCCTTGATGCGCTCTCCGTCAATGTGCAAAATACGGGCGTTGCCGTGAGCGCTGTCCGTGAATATGCCGACTTGCGCTCCGGTAAAACTGATTGCCTCGTATCGGCCGATGTCATTTATAGCCAATGCCAGGGCTGCGATGGATATCTGCTCGCCGCTTGACAGCAGAACATCCATTTCTCGACGATCTGGGTTGGGATTGAGTTCGTGCCCCAATTTGACGAGATTATCCGTCGTTTTTCCCATGGCAGAGACAACGACTACAAGATCGCAATCCCGATCTTTGCGGGCGACGACATGTCGGGCGACGCGGCGAATGTGATCGGCCGTCGCCAGAGAACTGCCGCCATACTTTTGCACTATGAGGGGGCGAGATGTTTTCATGATGATTCCTGCAAAATATGCGGTCAAGATCAATTAACCCGGCGGCGGCAAGTAGATGAAGGTCCAATTCAATTCCAGACGAGCATCAGGAAAATGATCCGGCAATGGCTTGAAGGGATCGGATGCCCTGACGGCGTTCAAGCATGGCTCGATGAGAGACTCGTGGCCTTTGTTGGCCAACACTTTGACTTCTTGAAGCGTGCCATCTCGACGCAAAACAATTTGAATCAAAACTTCTCCGCTGAGCGCACCCATTCGATAATACGCTGCCGGTGGGTACCAATGTTCGCGAAGTCGGCGCTTCATATATAAAATATATGGCGCATATTCCCATTCGTACGTACTGAGCGAGATGCCGCCAAGCACATCGGCACTGGATCTCTGGTTATCCCAGTTGGCATCATCGGAAAACGGCAAAGTCGGATTGACGGCGCCTCTCAACACATCCTTGCTGAATTTTTGCTGGCGCGCTGCCTGTGCCTGGTTCAAGATCGGCACATCACCCGCCCGATAGGGACTCAGTTCACCGTCCTGCATTTCAGCATCATCACCATGGTCCGCTTCTCCCGACTGTTCTTCGTGTCGCTGTTCCTGGGCCGCCGGATCGCCATCAAGCCCGCCGCCGGCGAAGGTTTTATAGTCCGAAATACCTTCGCTGAACGACAACCCATCCGGCAGATTCATGCCGTCAAACATATCCTGTGCGCGTGCATTTTTGTCGGAGAGAAATTGTGCATCATCCGGCGAAGCGTCCAGACGAGCGTCTTCAGGCGTCTCGACCAGCTCTTGCGGCTGCTGATAGGGATCGACCAGCTCGAATGTCAAAGGTTCTTCACTCAGCGGCTCAGCTTTCGCCATATCGATTAATCCGGAAATGTCGACGAGCGGTCTATACAAGACGAAGAGAAGAATATGGATGGCAATCGAAGCGGCTAATGCAATCCTGTAACGACGATTTTTGAGCAACAATGGCCTTTCAAGTTATGCTAAACCAGACTAGATGATGAAAGCAGCAAAATCCTTTGCGATTTCAATGTCGCCGGAGAATTGCGTTGCGCAGGCGCTCTTTACATTTATGCTGTCCGTTTGCAGTAAATAGCAGGAGCAGGAACGCTCATTTGTCACCGCACATGTCCCGGAACCGAGAATCGTTAATTTCATCGCTCCTCTGTCTCTGCATTGATCCAGCTCAGATATTCATCCGAGCCACCGATCACGGGCAGTGCGATGATTTCCGGCACATCATATGAATGATGCATCTGAACAAAATTTGTCAGCTCTTTGAGCCGATCTGTTTTTGTTTTGATGATCATCATCACTTCTGCCGCTTGATCAATACGTCCCTGCCAATGATAAAATGAGTTAATCCCGCTGACAATATTCACACAAGCCGCCAGGTGCTCCTGCAATATTTGTTGCGTCAATATCTCGGCCTCGTTTGCAGAGGGGCACGTGACATAGACTATAACATAACGTTCCATTTCGCACCCAAAAAAAACCGGAAAAAAATAGCCCTTCGCACGGTGAAAAGCAAGCAATTTATGGAAATTGCGTATGTGCGGGAACAGTCACAAGATTGAGACGTAAGAGGACTAGCAACTCTTTACGCCAATCCTCTGCAGAATTTTGGAAAAAGATATGCATGTCACTATGCTCTAAAACGACCTTGAAAGCGGCGGTCTGCTCTTTGCTGTTGCACGGGATCCTCCTCTGCCTGTCCGCCGTTATCAAATGGCGCAGCGAGACGATGGCAGATGTCGAGGTGATCCTGGAGCAGAAACCTCCGCCTGCAGCCGAGGCGATCCTGAAAGAGGAGCAGCCACTGGTCGATCGCAAGTTGGACGCCCCTGATCTCGCTCAATTCACGCCGGTGGCCGATGTCGTGAAGAGCTCTGTGGATACGGCCGCCGTCGATACGACAGGAAAATTTGATCGTACGGCCTATTTCATTCAGGCCGCCCGCATGATGTTCCAGCCGCGCGCAAAAATCTGCATCGATTCCGTCGATACGTTCTCTGGCACCCGGCCAGGGATGTTGCCATTTGAGATGCCCAAAGAGTCGATGTCTTTCAACGTATCGCCTGGTCCATATCGTGATCGTATTGAACGCAATCAAGACTTGCAAAACCTGGGACGTCAGCAGCCACTGTCATTGACACATGCCCTCAATGAGGGCGTCAATTATGTTGCGGATCTGCTCGACAAAAATAAGGATGCACAGACGATTCGACTTGATTTTGTACCGAGCAAAGCTCAGATTTATGTTTTGAAGACCTTGTGGGAAAAAAATCAAGCCACCGATATAGAAATTTATGCTGATCTGGACTCGACCATCCACATCACAGCTGTCGATCTGAATCGATTGATGGAAAAGCTCGAAGAAAAAGGGCTGGTGAAGCGAACACTGGTGTCTCCGCGAAACGAGTTCACGCTGCCGGTGGGCAAAATTGAAATGAGCGCCAAGAACCGGCGAAATCGCGTTTATCAATATCAAGCTCGAATTGATGCCGGCGACGTCTTGCGCTATCTGCAAGCTGTTTTATACGAGACGGAAAATGGCTCCTCCCGACTCGTCGACGACACAACTCACACGCAATTCATCGCCGATTTGAAAGCAAAGATAGTGCAATTGATTGAGGAAGAGGATTGAGGAGATCTATTTCTTCGCCCGAATCAGCACAAAGACGCCAATGACGCCAAAGACGACGTTGGCAAACCAGGCCGCCAATAGCGGTTCAATTTTACCGTTATGACCCATTGCCTGCGTCGTCTTCAGGATGCCAAAATAGACAAAGGTCACTGCCAGACTGATTCCAAATCCTTTTGCCGCGCCACTCCGCCTTGTTTGCGCGGACGATAAGGGGGTACCAAAAAGCACAATGATAAAGTTGGCGAATGGCAGGGCAATTTTGAGGTAAAGATCCACGCGCCAGCGATCCGGATTTGCGCCATTCCTTTCAACTTCACGTATGAAATCTTTCAGTTCGCTGTAGGACATCTCTTCGGGGATTTTAAGCTGTTTGGCAATATTATCCGGCAGCAGCGTTGTACTGCGGAATTTTTTCTGATCAAAAGATCGCGCGATTTCCCCTGTTGAGGTGAAATATCTCTCGTATCCGGTCTGCAGCAACCACAGGCTGTCCTGCCAGGTGATTTTTTTTGCATCAATGCGACTTTTTAAAGAATCAGACTCGAAGGTTCGTATGCTGACCGTATTGCCGGTATTGTTGCCGACATTGAAATAACGCATCGTGATGCGACGATCCTGCTCATCTCGGATATAAATGTTATCCAGTCGTTGTTGCCGCGAACGATTCTTTTCATACTGTTCTCGCAGATCGGATTGACGTTCGGTGGCGCGCGGTACGAGATAATTTGCAACACCCATGGCAATGAAACTGACCAAAATGGAAATCACAAATATTGGCAAAAAGATTCGGTATAAAGAGATGCCGGCCGCTTTCATGGCGACAATTTCATTTTGGCGCGCCAGATTCCCCACGCTGAAAAGCGCAGAGATCAACATGGCGACGGGCAGGACGAGCACAAGGATGAACGGTATATAGTTTAAATAAAAATCTATCACCGCTTCTGTGGGATATTCGTTATTGATAAAAGTATCGAGATTTTCAATGAGATCAACGATGACAAATATCGAGATGAATCCCACAATCGCAAACAGAAGGATTTGCATAAATTTACGCGTGATGTAGCGATGCAGAATGACCATATTAGAGAGAGTTCTTTTTATAAAGCACTACTTTCATGAAACCGTTCAAGCGATCCCAATCAATGAATGTCGCTTCATGAATCGAATAAAATATAAGATAGATGCCACATGCACCGCAGATGATGTTTGCAGTCCACATGGCCCAAAACGGCGAAATGAATTGATTGTCCGCCAGTTCTTCTCCCCCGATCAAGCTCGCCCAATAGAGCAGAAAAAATATAAAGGCTACGCCGCCGGCAACAGCCAGGCTGCCGCGTCTGGCCATGATGCCAAGCGGCGCTCCAATCAGCACAAAGACGATGCAGGCGAATGGGATGGAATATTTCTTGTGAACTTCAACCATTAATCGCCAGTTTTCTTTATCCAGCGAGGCAAGAGACGAGAGCTCGCTCTTTAACTGATTTTTCAGATGAATATGATCGGAGCGAATCCTCTCTAATTGATAGTTGTTTTCACGGTTAGGCTCCGACAATGCAGCCGGCGTCTGCGCTGCGGCGGCGCCGCGCTGGTGCTGCGGCAGATATTTCGTAAAATAGTTTTGAACGAGTCCGGCGGCGCGATGATATCGTTCTTCAATATCGGTTTTATTTGCTTTCACTTCTGCCAACATCATCTGCGAACTCTTTTCGCGATCTCCGCGGTAACCTTCCTCCGTACGCGTTAGCACCATATCGGGCACGGAAATCGATACGGTCTGTCGGGGAAAATCGATCGTGCTATATTGCTCCATTTTATCGAGATTCAGTTCGTGCATGTAACCGTCGTACAGGATGAGATAGAGCATGCCGCTTGTTTGATCGAGAAAAATTTTTCCGCGTCTGGCGCGAATGAAAGTGCTCGTGCTGGGATCACTGTTATCTTCAATGCTGATATTGGTGACGTAGGAGGTATCTGTTTTGCCCTCAATACTCTGCACGAGGATGTTATAGTCATCAATCTCGTTATACACGACTCCCGGCTCGATGTTCAATGTCGGCCGCTTGCGAAAGATATCGGAGGCAAGGAGTTTTGTGCGATAATTTGCATCTGGCAAAACATGATTGTTGAACCAGATCAAAAAGACAGCCATGGCAACGGCGGCAACAAAGACGGGCAGCATAATATCGAGGATGCTCACACCTCCTGCCTTCATCGCGGTGATTTCACCGTCGCCGGACAGACGGCCAAAGGCCATCAGCGCGGCAATGAGCACGGCCATTGGAATAGCCAGGGCAATGATCCAGGCCATGTTGAGTAAGAAGAACTCTGAAATAATGCTGATGCCGAGTCCGCGGCTGAGAATCCGGCCGAGCTCTCGAAAGATGATGTTCAGGAGAAAAACAAGCGTGATGATCGCCAGTCCGAAAAAAAACGGGCCAATGTGCTCTTTTAAAATATATCGCCAGAGGATGAACATATAAATAGTTTTCCGATTTGAAAGAAATATGGAACTTTTAAATTTAGTAAAGCGATAAAATATAAAAATTTGTGCGTGCACTTACAATTGCTTTTTTCATAGATTATTTGACTTTTCTGTTGAATTTTTTCAGCCTTTTGCTAAATTCGGAGCTTTCGCTCAACGACAAAAAACATGATTGTATGAGAGTGCATCTCACCTCTGTTCTAGCCAAAATTGGGAGAAGCCTATAGAGACTTTACTGCTACGAATTCATGCACTGCATGTGCCATTTGTTCTATGTGATGAGAGAAAAGAAGACCAAAATTCAAGTCTTGATGGCTCGCTTCTCAAGAAAATTTTCTAATCCTTTTCATTTAGCCACTGCGACGATATTTTCCTTTCTGTTTGTTCCAATTTATGCGCAGGACGGGGGTGGGAGTAGTACGTCGATGCCATATTACATTGGCATGCGTCCCGATAGTTATGGTTACGATCCTCGCGTCGATTTGAACGAAAAACCAATCTTTTTGGGTTTTCACAAAGATGGCGTTCGCTCTCAGATGATTGAAAGCCAGGTGCCGGGCCTCAAGAGGACGGTTGAAATCGATTCGACCGGCAAAAATATAAACTTTTCCGAGAAAATCGGCGACATCAACTACCGCCTGCCCCGCTATATACCACTCGATGAGTACGTCGAAACACGGCGACGTAATTACATGCGAGAAAAGTTTGTTCAGACAACGACGAGCGGACTGGGAGATAAATTCTCGAAAAGCTCCGGCGGCGCCATCCGGATTGATATCCCGGTTGAGATCAAGAGCAAAGCCTTCCAAAAGATCTTTGGCGGCGGTACGGTCGGGCTTGATGTGTCAGGAGAAATAAATATCAAGGGCGGCTTCCGAAACGAGAAACGCAGTGAGGTCAAAACAGCGCTCAATCGCGGCTCGGATAACACCTTCAAGATGGAGCAAACCCAACGCTTCAATGTATCCGGCCATGTTGGCGAAAAGGTGACCATCAAAGTGGATCAGGATTCGGAGCGTACATTTGATTTCGAAAATAACATCAATCTGGAGTACAAGGGGTACGAGGACGAAATTGTCCAGACCATCCAGGCGGGAAATATTTCACTGGAATTGCCCGGCACCCGCTTTGTCACCTCGGGTGTGAAAAGTGCCGGGCTCTTTGGCATCAAAACATCAGCGCAGATCGGCAATCTCAAACTCGTGACCGTGGCCAGCCAGGAGAAGGGCGAGAAAAAAAAGCTGTCTCTCAAGGGCGGCGCGTCCGACGAGACCAAGGAGATTGATATCTCCCGCTATAAAAGAGGCGTCTATTTTTTTCTGAGCGAATTTTATCGTCATCAGTATGTCGATCGCGACCCGGATACCGGCAATCCAATCGTCCCCTTTGATCGCTGGCTGCAAAAGATTGAAGTATACAAATCCGCGCCAAATTATCAGCAACAGTACGCCGAATCGATCCGGGGATTTGCCTTCGTGCCCGATTCGCTCGATGATGCCAGAGAGCAGATCATCACCGGACCGCAAGACACGACGAATATCGACAATGTCACCCTCTATCGCGGCCATTTTTTAAGACTCGAAAAAGATGAGTATTTTGTCCATGATCAGATGGGCTATCTGCGTCTGAACACAGCACTGCAGGATGGCGAAGTACTGGCTGTTGCCTATGAAGATAGCGCCGGTCGATCGCGCGGTATGATCAATTATAATAATACGGTCGATGATGTCATTTATCTTCGAATGTTGAAAACCAAAGAACCGCGTCCCACTGATCCAAGCTGGAATCTGGAATGGAAGAATGTGTATGCACTTGGCGGCCGCAATATTGCGCAGGACGGTTTTGAATTTCGCATATACTACAAGCCACCGTCCGGAGACCCTGAAGAGACCGTGACAGATTCGAACGGCAACAAGATCACCTGGCTGCAGGCCTTTGGCTTTGACAACAGTAACGAGAGCGGCGATGCTATCCCGGATAACATTGTTGACAACAATCCGTGGGTGGTAAACTATGCCCTGGGTGAGGTCTATTTCCCCCATCTGCGGCCGTTTGATCCCGGTGAACCATATTTGCGTTCGTTGCTGAAATCGAATGATCCGAACAAGAACAAACTGGCGCCGGCCATCTATGATACGACGGTGCAGAGCGTCAAGGACAAGCAGGCCAAGTTCATTCTTGAAGTCAAGTCGCAAAATAAGAGCGCCGAATACAGCCTCGGCATGAACGTCATCGATGGCTCCGAAGAGGTGTCATTGAACGGACGGACGCTGACGCGCGGCGTCGATTATACCATCGACTATATGTTCGGGCGACTGGTCATTCTCAACGAACAGGCGCTTGCTGCAAACGCCAATCTCGATATCAGCTATGAGAGCAACCAGTTGTTCCAGATTGACAAAAAAACGGTCATGGGGGCACGCGCCGAATATGCCCTGTGGGATGACAGCTTTATCGGCGCCACTTTCATGTATCTCAACGAGTCCACGCTGGATCAAAAAATTCGCGTCGGCAAGGGTCCGATGCGCAATATGATCTGGGACGTGAACACATCCCTCAGCGCCAAGCCGTTTTTCCTGACAAAAATGGCCAACTTTTTGCCGTTTGTTGATACGCGTCAACCTTCAACCATAAAGTTTGAGGGAGAGATTGCGCAAATATTGCCAAATCCGAATACGCGCAATAATGAAAAAACGGGTGATTATGATGGCGTCGCTTATATTGACGATTTTGAGGCTTCCAAGCGTATAACGCCATTGCCGATCATCCGCCGCGGCTGGCAATATTGTGCGCCACCCAAGGCAAAATACCCGAGCCTGCCGATCACCGATTTGTCTGATCGCGGCTGGATGACCTTTTATAATCCCTATAGTCAATACCCGATCAAGTGGATCTGGCCCAACCGCGATGTCAATTCAAACGTCGCGCAAACGACAAATATCTTAAAGATGAATTTTGTTCCTTCTGAAGAAAGCGCCAACCCGCAAGAGTCGTGGTACGGCATTCAGAAATCGTTGTCCTCGGGTTACAGCAACCAGACTGAGGCAAAATATATCGAAGTGTGGATCAACAATGACCCGAACACCAGCGCTACAATGCACATAGACCTGGGACAGATTTCAGAAGATATCATTCCGAATCAAATATTCGACACCGAAGATGTCATGAAAAACGGCATCCGAAATGGCCTTTTGGATGAGGGTGAGGATATCGGGCTGGATGGTATGGCGAATGACGATCCCCGGGCTATTGCTTCCGGCGGTGACTTTTGGGATCTGAATGGCAACGGCCGCAGGGATCCTGGCGAACCCTTTAGTCTGGACGATTGGAAGTACGAACCGACAAATCCCGAAGAAACCCACGAAAGGGTCAATGGCACCGAAGGCAATGAAAATGATTCCGGCGGTCGTATCCCTGACAGCGAGGACCTGAACGGTAATGGCGATGTTGATCTGCGCAATGATTATTTTCATTTTGCCGTCAACTTGAATCACAATCACCCTGATTATGAAAAATTTGTCATCGGCGCCAGTATTGTTGCGGAAGGTGAAAACGCCGGCGAAGACTATGGCTGGCGATTGTATCAAATCCCTTTGAATGAATTTAAAGAGATAGTGGGCAGCCCGGATTTGTCACTGGTGGAATATATTCGCGTATGGTTTGATGGCATGGGACCGGCGACGAAAGAACAACCGCATCAAATCTGGATCGCCGAAATCAACCTCGTCGGCAGCGATTGGAAAGAACAGGGAGTGGCGACAGCGGAAAAACCGGATGACTATGAAAAGGATGATGATACTTTTATTCTTTCCGTCGTCAACACCCACGACAATCCGCTTTACAAGCCGCCGCCCGGTGTCGAGGGTGAGGTCGATCGCATCACGCGAGTCGTCGCCAAAGAACAAGCGCTGGTATTAAAAATGACCCAGTTGCTGCCTGGACATAATGTCAAAGCACAAAAGACGTTTTATGATCCGCAGGACTATATTTACTACAAAACGCTCAAGATGTTTGTATATGGCGACTATCCGGCAGGTGCACCGGAAGGTGATTCGAGCGCAACCTATATTGATTTCTTTTTCCGATTCGGCGCAGATGAAAACAACTATTATGAAATTCAAATGCCGGTGCAGCAGGGCTGGCGCGGCAATGATATCGAGATTGATCTGATCGAAATGTCGCAGCTAAAAGTGACGGTGCGAGCCGCCATTGACTCGACCGGCACAGAGTGGTATACCAAGGAGATGCCGCAACGACGAAAATGGGTGGTGCGCGGCAAGCCCGCACTGCGCAACATCAAGATGCTCGAGGCCGGCGTTATAAATAATACCGGGACTCCATTCACCGGTGAGGTGTGGATGAACGAGCTGCGCTTGTCCAGTGTCAAGAAAGATAAGGGCATTGCCATGCGCGCTCGTCTCGATTTCGCCTGGGCTGATCTCGTCCGCCTCAATGGTGAGATCGATCGAAAGGATGCGGATTTTCACAATGTGGGTGAAAGATTTGGCACGGGTGACAACCAGTTCAGCGGTAATTTTGGCGCCAACATTTCTGTTGATAAATTTTTGCCATCAAAACTGGGCCTTTCTATACCTCTCTCGATGAACTATTCGAGAAGCGAATCAACTCCGAAATATATGCCGGGATCGGATATCGAGGTGACCGAGAATCTGCCCGACTCCTTGCTCGAGCAGATACGAACCTTCAACGAGAAAAAAGGCATGAGCGTATCGTTGGGTTTTAATTCCAGATCGCAAAAGTTTATTGTCAAACATGTTCTGCAGCCATTCAAGGTGAGTTATAGCCAAAACGAAGGAAATGGCAGTAACTCACGAACGAAATACTCGATTGATAAATCGCAGTCCGGCAATGTCAGCTGGAGCCTGGTTTTTGGCCGCGACAATTATCTGTTGCCATTCAAGTGGGTGGGAACATCGCGTCTGTTGGCGAAAGTGTCGGATATGAAAGTGTACTACACGCCGCAATCGATCTCCGCGCAAATGGCTGCGACACGCAGCATGAGCGAGTCCATGACGCGAACGGGAGTGCTGTCAGAAAATAGCTCTTTCAAAATAACGCGCGGACTGTCTGGCAACATGAAGTTTATGGAAAGCCTGGCGCTGGATATGAGTCGTAATTACACCAATGACATGCGTGACGTACCTGACAGCCTGGTGCTGGACTATCTCAAAGCGGGGAATTTCGGTGAGCTGACCAACATCGATCAAAATACCGGACTCAAGTTCAATCCAAATCTTTTCTCCTGGTTTACGACGAATTTCAACTACAATGTGAATTTCCGCTATGCCTATAATCGTCAGCAAAAGATCTCGGCAAAGAGCTCGACACAAGGTAACACTTTTTCGGCTAATGGCAATTTGAATTTGACGACATTGATGAAGACGATTTACAAACCGACAGGGCGAGCGGCCGCGCGTGGGCAGCGGCCGGCCCCATCGCGACCAAGGTCTGGCCAGGAAGGTGACTCTAAGGACGGAGAGGCCAAAAAGTCGGGCGGTTTTCCGATCATGGGCATCATCAGCGGCTTTTTCGAAATATTCGATCCGTTCAACGTAAAATACACGACGCGTGATAATTGGACAATTTACGGTCTCAGCGGCTTGCCGACGGCTCAATATCAACTGGGGCTCACAACAGATCCGGGTGTGCCGATGGAGATTGTCGAGACTGCGGGAGGAACCTCAACCGCCCGTAATTCCAGCAGCGAGAACGAGACTTTCGGCGTTTCTTCCGGCATCAAGTTTGGAAGGAATATTACTCTGAGTATGAACTATGATAAAACATATTCGTTGAACCAGAGCACAACATCGACCGGCCAACGTTCGCAAAGCTGGATGATTCGCGGTGATAGTCTTGGGATGCCGTTCCCGACATGGAACCTGCGGGTGAGCGGTGCAGAAAAGTTGCCGTTCTTGAAAGACTTGTTCCAGCGTATTTCTGTTGAGCATGGCTGGTCTGGAAAGCTCGATCAGACCTTCAATAAGGATAATGGCGTCGAAAACAAGACCAAAGAAGATGTCGACAGCCAATTCCGCCCGCTGATCGGCATCACGATGCAGATGAAAAATGGCATTTCTTTTTCCGTCAAGTACAATATATCGACCCGGGAGAGCATTACGCTCACATCAGGCCAGGCCGGTACGCGAACAAGTGCGCAGGATCTCTCTGTCAGCGCCAGTTACTCGAAAAAGGGAGATTTCCGCATTCCGCTGCCTTTCCTGGGGCGGAAACGGTTGCAGAATGCGATCGATTTTGCCCTGAACTTTACCCTCGGCGATAACATCACAGAGAAAAGTAAAGGCGGGCCTTATGAAGTGACGGCAGAAACCAGCAAATGGATTTTAAAACCAACAGTAGATTACAGCTTTTCGAACCGCGTTCGTGGTGGCGCCTATTTCGAGCTCGGAAAAACTCATAACAAGTTGATCGGCGATACGTCGTTCAAGGAATTCGGAATTAATGTGAGTATCTCGATTCGTGGTAACTAAATTTTTGAAACTATTTTGTTCTTTCGCCCTGATCCTTCAAACAGGTTGCCGATCACAAAGTGGTCCGCCGGAGTTTGATGGGGAAAAAGCAATGGCCTATTTGAAGGCGCAGTGCGATTTCGGGCCGCGCAATCCCGGCTCTGCGGGGCACTGTCAATGCCGGGAGTATCTCGTCGCACAATTGAAAAAGAGTGCTGAATTTGTGACGACACAGCAGTTTGTCTTTTCGTTCGGCTCGCCGCGCCAATCGATGACAGGATATAATATCATCGGCCGGTTTCGATTGGCTGTAAGAGATCGCGTGCTCTTGTGCGCGCATTGGGACACACGACCGTGGGCGGATGAGGATCCCGATGCGGCACATCACCAAATGCCGGTGTTGGGAGCAAACGACGGCGCCTCCGGCGTGGCGGTTCTCCTGCATATGGCTGAACTGATCGCGACAACTCCGCCGGCTGTCGGCGTCGATATCGTGTTTTTCGATGCCGAAGATGCGGGAACTCATCAGGAAAATCGAACGTGGGCGCTGGGCTCCGCCGCTTTTGCGCGCGAGTATGCCTATTCATTCAATCCTCGATATGCCATCTTGCTGGATATGATTGGTGATGCGCAGCTAAATATTTATCAGGAAGCCTATTCAGTCGAATATGCTCGAGCCCTGGTCAACCGGCTGTGGGACAAAGCGGCTGAACTGGGAATAGATGAGTTCATTCCCGAGATGGGTTATGCTGTGTACGACGATCATATTCCGTTATTGCAGGCCGGCATCCAAAGCGTTGATATCATAGATTTTGATTATAAATATTGGCATACCCTGGCGGACACACCTGATAAATGCAGCGCCGCTAGCCTGGAAAAGGTTGGTCGTGTGGTGACCGCTGTTATCTATGAAGAATGACCTTCCTTTTCTGTAAAAAATCTGCATTTTAAAAGAGCGAGTCGCTATGAAGGCGCAAGACTTTCTGCAAATACGTGTGCAGGTTCATTCTGAGATTGCGGACGTCGTGAGCAATTTCCTCTTTGAAAATGGCGCATACGGGATTGCGGAACAGGAAAACGACCTGCTGGCTTATTTTGACGGTTCCATAAAAGAAGAGGATCTTCTCCGTCCGCTTTTCACCTATCTGAACTCCCTGCGTGAACTCGTCAAAACAGACTTTGATATCGTCGTTGCAACAGAAATTGTGCCGCAGCGAGACTGGAGTGAAGAATGGAAAAAGACACTCCATCCGGTGCGCATCACTGAAAATATGGTTGTGAAGCCAAGCTGGCTGGACCCTCCTGCACCGGCGCCTCCCGTCCTCATTGAAATTGATCCGGAAATGGCTTTCGGAAGTGGTGGACACTCTACGACCCGCATGATGCTGCGACTGATCGAAAAGAATGTTCATTCTGCCATCACATTGCTCGATGTTGGCACTGGCAGCGGCATTTTAGCCATCGCTGCCTTGATGTTAGGCGCTGATACGGCGTTCGCATTCGATATCGATGCCATCGCTGCGCAGACGGCCCGGCGCAACGCGGACAAAAATGGCGTCTCCGGGCGTTTTTATGCATTTGCCGGCACCCTGGATGCCGTACGAGATCAACACTTTGATCTGATCCTCGCCAATATCAATCGCACGCAAATACTAAAAATGCTAAAACGGCTGTACGAGCTCCTCGCTCCAGGTGGACTCTGTTTGCTATCCGGCATTCTGGACAGCGAGGAGGAGATGATTCGCAATGCATGCCGGCAAAGTGGCTTGACGATAGAAACCTCTCTTTCCGAACAGGAATGGCTTGCCTTTGAAACACGAAAAAGATAAATTACGTAGGTAAAGAGATGAGCTAAAATATTGATGAAATCCATATTGAAAATTTTCCTGGTTGCGGCCGTTTTGGCTGTTTCGGCCTCTTCCGCCCAACATGGCGCCGTCGATGATTTTAAGATTATCGATAGCTCTCTGTGCGTATCCTATCATATCGACGAACTCTTGAACGAAAAAAGTATAGAGGCGCTGCAACGGGGTGTGCAATCCGAGGTGGTTCACAAGATCCAGTTGTGGCAACAAAAGAGCTTTATTAATCCGTTGGAAAAAGAGCTCGATTACTGGATCAAAATTGTCTATGATAACTGGGAAAAAAAGTACAGAATTGAAACGCGGGATGGCTATCGATTGACCCCCAATATCGAGACGGTGAAAAAACAGTGCGCCTTTGTTGAATATTTTCCGCTCGCCGATCTGCGAGAGCTGGTGCGGAACAGAAAATATTATGTGAGTGTTCAGGTGACTTTTCAATTGATTTCGGCCGAGAGCTACAGCGCTCTGAATGATATATTCACCGGCGAAAAAAAGAACGCCGAGACGCAGGAGAAAAAGACAGGTGGCTTTGTGAGTGTCCTCGTCAATTTGCTGGGCCTGGGCAACAAGGAATTTTCACTCAAATCCAGGGACTTTATTGTCACTGAATCCGACCAATTTGAGTATTCTCACTGATACCCCTATCCTGCTGTCCGCTGCCCGTGAAGTAAAATCAAATGAAATAAAATGAGATGCTAACGAGTTTATCGTATGAAAGTTCAACAGGAGAAGTGAAATGAGACGAGTTCCCCTTTTGCTATTGATGAGCGCAGGTCTGCTCTTTTCAGGACAACCTGATGTGACTCCGGGACAGATGATCGCAAACCAGTTCAAAACCGTCGAGACCAACAGGCAATTGTCCGATATTGGCGCGGTCTTGGAGAAAATGGATGAAAATTTCGAGCGCGCTTTGCTGGATGCTGTGCGCGATGAATATCTCTCTCATAAATTGCAGAGTCAGTTGAAAGTTCATCTGACACCGCAAGAGATCGTGCCGCTGTTCATGCAAAAAATTGAAGCGGGGAGAAATGAGGCGCGGATGCGGCAAGCGCTCGCGCAAGCGTCACAAAGCCATCAGGCCGCAAACCAGTCGGGCGGCATCGCCGGGCGGGTGACCATAGGCGGCACGCCGCCACAACAGGATGTCACGGTCTATGCTTTTGACCGGCATGGATATTTTGCCGGCTCTTCGGGCGTGTCGCCCGAGACCGGCGACTATGCGATATCAGGACTGCGAAGCGATTCTTTCTACGTGATGACGCGAAGCAGCGAATATGCGGATCAGATCTATAAAAATGTCCCGGCCCAGCTGGGATCGAGAGAGGCCTGGCGACAAGCGGAAAAAGTCTTTGTCACGCTGGCGACCGTCAACGGCATCGATTTTGATCTCAAGCCGGGCGCCAGAATCACCGGCACGATCACGACCGCCGACGGCACACCGGTGGACGATCTGACGACCGTCGATTTCGTCGTGACGACCGACCGAGAGCCTCTGGTCATCGACAGGCGTTCGGCTGAAACCGGCGGCGGGACCTACGAGATGGTGCTGCCGGCGACGGGACGTTTTAAAATACAAGCGACAATAGAAGGCTATGAGCCAACATGGCACGTGGATCAACAAGTCTGGGGTGACGCGACGGTCATCGAGATCACTGACCTGAATTCGACGACCGTGGTGAATTTCAAAGTGAAAACATCGTCTGTGGCGCAATCGAGCGGCGCCGTGTCGGGCGCCATCTTTCCCGCCTTCCTGGCGATCTCGGCCGCCTTTTCCGCCGTCGACACCTCATTCGTGCAGCTCGGATTGTCACTGGGTCTTCCAAATGAATATGAAATTCAAGGTTTGCCGCCAGGCAGCTATTTCATCTATGCGGACGACTACCTCGGCACCCTCATTGGCGCCGGCAACTATCGCGGCGAGTTCTGGGACGGCGCCAATGGCACGCCCTACGTCAAAAAGGCCAAGCCGGTCACAGTGACGGCCGGGTCGACGACCGAGAATATCAATTTCATCCTGGATGCGGGCGCGAGCATCAAAGGGACCGTCCTCGATCACAGTAATTCGATCCTGGACTCTCTGACCCTTGTGCTGCTGAATGCCGATGTGCTGGATTCCGATAGCGAGCCGTTTCTGGCAGAATTGGAGCTGCATGTGGTGAGCACCGAATTCAATGGCAGCTACGAAATTCCCGGACTGCGTGCGGGCACCTATCTCCTGCGGACAGTATCCGACATTTTCATCAATTTCAACATATTCAGTACCGACAGTATTTTGCTGGATGGTAAACACAAGGGCAAAGTGGTGGATCAGTTTTACGGCGGCGAGACGAATCTTTTCCGCATCATGGATGTCGAGCCCATTCTGCTCCAAGGGGACGACGAGGTTTTCACCGCTGATTTCAAACTGACAGCGCCACATTTCATTTCCGGCCACGTCCGTGATGCTGAAAATGATGCGCCCGTCACCGATGTGCTCGTGGCAGCGCTTGAAGATACCTCCGGCTATCCCCTCTTTCCGCTCGGCGCAATCGACAGTCTGGGGAACTATCGGATCGGCCCGCTGCCGACCGGTCATTATAAAGCCATATCGCTGACCGGATTGAGCGGTGAGAACGACTATTTGACCGAATACAACGACAATCAAAGAAGCTTTTATACGGCGAAAGTGATCGATCTGAATCAGAGTGAAGTGACCGGCATCAACTTTGAACTGGAGCGCGGCGCCACGATTCAGGGTTATGTCCATCTGGACAGCGAGAGTTTTCGGGCGGGTGCGGATACGCTGGCAGGGCTGCCGGTCGTCGCTTTTCATGAAGAGAGCGGAACGGTCGCCAGCTTTGATTACGTTCAGTTCAACGGCGGCTATCGCATCAATCGGCTGTTGCCCGGCCATTACAAGGTGGCGGCGATTCCGCAGCCGTCCGGATTTGCGGCGACCTATCTCGGCGGCGGCGCCACCTTTGATGCGGCGCAAAACAGCATTGTGAATCTTGATTTCGGCGATGTGACGGCGGATCAAATCATCGAACTGGGAAAGGGCACTGCATCGATCACCGGCACAATCACCGATAGCGCGACCGGATTGCCGATATCGAGCGTCTTTGTTGGCGCCTATGATCAGACAGGACATCTCGTCGGTTATGCCCTGACAGATTACGATGCCAGAACCGGCCTGCAGATCAGCTCGAATGGCAGCTATGCCATCAAAGGACTTGCAGCCGGCGCCTATTTTGTTCGCACGGTGTCGCTGTTCACCGTTTTGCCGCTCCTCGATGATGCCATGTCACTTGTCGGACTATTCGAAAATTTCGATCTTTTCGGATTTTTACTCGATGGATCGCTGACCGGACTCAGCCTTGATGTGACCATTTATAAAGATTTATGGCACGCGGCGGAAAGGGCGGCCATGACCGTCAGTCTGGATGAGCTCGTGCTTCAGGTCAGCGCTTATGGTTTGCCGAACAGCAACGATAACGCTCTGTTGCCGATTTATTTACCGTTGCCATTTTATGAAGCGGTTCCAATGGCTGCGACACAAGTCGTCTTGCAGCAAGGCGGATCGGCAAAAATCGATTTCATCCTGCCCAAAGGCGGATTGGGTGATATCATCACGGATATGGAGAATCATGCGACATCGCCCGCCGAGTTTTCCGTTCGGCAAAACAATCCCAATCCATTCAATCTGTCGACAATGATATCGTTCGCGCTGGCGAACCAACAAAATGTCGAGATCTCGATTTTCGATGCTTTGGGCAGACGAGTGCGACAACTGGCTCGGCACTCTTTCCAGGCCGGTCAGCATGAACTCCCATGGGATGGCCGAAATGATCACGGTCAGGTTTTGAGCAGCGGAATTTACATCGCCAAAGTGACCGCCGGAGATGCCGAGAAAACCATTAAAATGCTTCTCATTAAATGAAATATCTCTTCGCGATTCAGACGGTCGGGCAAATCGATCAGGATTATCGAAAATGATGGCCAAGGAGGAGTCACTGACTCATCGCGATAGTTGCTGCTGCAATTCAGCACTATTTTCAATATGAAACTGAAGATGTCAGTCGACTCCTTGCCATGGCGTGAACGTCTCGACACGATTCTTTTTTCAATCACGTCGCGTGACATCGTTCTGTCATAACCGCGCTCATCTCTGCATTATGACAAAAATCTTTTGCGCAATACTCCAAAATTTATCTATTCTTGTTTTAAAGATTTATAGATTTGTTGGAAAACAGCCATTGGAACATTCTGCAAGGATATCTATTTTGCAGCAAAGGGCAGTATCGTCACCGAGCAACCAGGGATGCAATTGAAAAGATTTGCTCACATCTATATCTTTTTCTCCATCTATACATCTGTTTTGGCGCAGGATGTTCTTGTTGTTGAGAAAGAACCCGATCGAATTCGTTACCAGGTAATCGCCGATACCCCCGTCTTTCGGCAGGTTATGCAAAACGATTCGCTTCGCAGCGAAATAAGCGTCGCTGATTGGCCTCTGTCTGAACACAGTAATGGCGCTGTTTTGCCATACAGGCCAATCCTGTTGCACCTCGATACGCCCGATGCGTCGGTGCGGATTCTTGCAGCTCAGGAAAGGCGCCTGTCGATAGCCTTGCCGATCTCTTTCTCAGAGTCTGCTATCGGAGACTCCACCGCTGCTTCAGCGCAACGGACAACACTTTTCAAGCCAACTGCACCCGACCTTGTCACCATCGAATACCTCGGGCAATATCGGCAAAATCACCTTTTACGGGCAGCAGTCTTTCCCTATCATTATGATGTGCAAACCAAAGAGCTGATCATCTATTCGAATATCGTGTTTGATATCATCGGCAGTGCGAATGATTCTCCTCGCCAGCAGCTACCGGCCGCTGAAGCGGAATATTTGCATCGCATGGGCGTGACCACCGGCGCGAAAACACAACAAGCGCGAAACGTCCGTGATGGATTGGCGAAGAGGACGGCTGAATTGAACGAGCGATGGAAAATTTACGTCAATGAGGATGGACTCTATCGCATCAGCGGCCGGGATCTCGCCGAGGCAGGCGTCCGCCTGCTTGATATCGATTTTAAAAAACTTCGACTCACCTGCAACGGTCGTGATGTGTCCCTTTATGCGGAAGGCTGGCGCGATGGGCAGTTTCATGCGGATGATTTTTTTGAATTCTGGGGAGAGGCAAACAGAAAAACATTTCAAAACAGAGCAGTGGATTTATATCAGGATCCCTACAGTAAAAATCGCATTTACTGGCTGTCGTGGGAAAAGCGGGGCCTGTGGATGGTAGAAGAGTCCGGAGAGATTTCCGCCGTTCAGCCGGGCCAATCGATCCGCCCCTATTCCTTTCTGCAAACCGTCCATGTGGAAGAGGATAATTATTACGATCATCTCAGCAATGTTCCTCTGGATACGTTGCGGGATCACTGGTTTTACGATCGTGGCATCATTGCCGGAAAAAAAGTGGACTATACTTTCAATCTATGGCATCCGGACAATCAATCGCCTCTGCGGGTGACAGCGCGGGTGATGCTCAGCGGATCGACGACCATCGTCGGCAGCGCGCACGATGTTTCACTGTACCTGAACAACTCTTTCATTGCCTCCCGTCAGTGGTATATGCAGGATCTCGCCGATCTTGAAAGTCAAGCTGACAGCTATATCAATGGCGCGGATGTTCGGCATGGTGAAAACGTTCTCAGTGTTGTCAATAATGTCAATCCACAAAATATCGATAATATTCTCCTCAACTGGTTTGAAATAAGCTATCCCCGGCTCTATCGGGCGCACGATGACTATATCAGATTCAAGATACCACCGGATTATAATGGCGGCAATTTTTTGTTCCGGGTCGACGGTTTCCAGGATGCCAATATTCATATCTACAAAATTCATCAAAGCAAAATCGTCGGTGGGCAGGTGGAAGAAGTCACTGATTTACAAAATTATACATCCCTGCAAATCAGCTTTCAAAATGATGTCCTGTCTCCTGAAAGCGAATTCGTCGCTGTCTCCAACAGCGCCAAACGGCTGCCCCTCAAGATTGAAAAAGATGAGCCAAGCTCTTTGCTTGACAATCAACTGGCGGCGAATTATGTCATCATTGCACATAAAAAATTTATCCACACACCATCCGTGGCCAAACTTGTTGACCTGCGTCGATCGCAGGGATTCGCAGCGCTCGTCGTCGATGTCGAGGATGTCTATGACGAATTTTCGCACGGACATGTGAGCTCATATGCGATTCGTGACTTTTTGCAGTGGGCTTATAATCAATGGCGAGAGCCACGCCTGCAGCATGTGCTTTTGTTAGGGGATGGCTGTTATGTCCAGACGTCGGCTACCGGTGACACGCTCGATTATATCCCGGTGCATATGCGCCAGACGATGAATTTTGGCTCTGCTGCCAGCGATTTTTGGTACACACTCATATCCGGCAACGATGAGGTTCCCGATATCAACATTGGTCGATTGCCGGTCAAGACGGTTCAGGAGCTGGACGCTGTGCTGGAGAAAATAATTGACTACGAGACAGCACCGCCACAAGGTGACTGGCCCAATCGCTTTCTCATCATCGGCGGCAACGGCGTGACGTTCCGATCCCAGGGCATGGCGTTGTCTAAAATTGTGCCGCCTGATTTTGATGCTCGAATGCTCTTTTCGGTCAAAGACAAATCGCTCGATTATGATCCCTATTTTGGCGGCACCAGCGATTTGCTGAATTATCTGGATCAGGGATGCAGCGTCATCACGTTTCATGGTCATGGCGGCGGCGCCATTTGGGCTGACAACAGTCTGCTCCGTCTGGAAGACGTCAATCGATTTTATACGCAGGGAAAGTTGCCCTTTATACTCAGCATGACGTGCTACACCGGCGCTTTTGAGGATCCGAATCGCGAACAATCTTTGGCCGATGCGCTGCTCTTCACCGAGAACGAAGGTGCGCTCGCCATGGTGGGCGCCAGCGGTGTGGGCTGGGAATGGAATGATTACTTTTTGCAGACAGAAATCATGAAGCAAATTTGTAATAATCCGGGCTGGACTCTGGGCGACATGATGACGGCCGGCAAAATCTCCTACCTGGCGCACTATAAAACTTCGCAGGCCATTTCCCAGATCAATCAATATCACTTGTTGGGAGATCCGGCGACGCGGATTGTCCTGCCGGAGAAACAGACGACCATCGAGGTTGACGATCCGATTTTGCTCAAGGGCGAGTCGGTCAGCGCGTCGACGGTCCTTCCTTTCACCCAGGGCCTCGGCTATTTCAGCGTTCAGGACAGCATTCTCACCGTCGTCGCCAAAGCGCCGGTTTCGTTCACCAATGGAAATCCCGGTGCACTATTGCCGATCAATGATCAATTTGTCGGCGAATCCGGCATCATCCGTTTTTATGGGACTGATGACTTTGGCGGCAACAGAACGCATGGCTCGCGCGGCATCTCGCTCAAAGGTGCTGTCTTTGATTCGGCCTACGTCTCTTCGACAGCGGACGATAGCCTTTATTTCTTCGTCCACATTCGCAGCCGCTCGCCACTGAAAAATGTGTGGTGTCTGGCGCTGAACGATTCATTGCCAATGCGGCTGGTCGGCGATGACTGGTTCAAATCGACTCGCGCTGTCAAAGTCATATGGACCGGATTTCAATTCTCCTACTATTTTGTTGCCAGCGATGCAGAAGACAAGATCTACAGCAGTCGCCTCTACAAACACTATATCAGTTATGCTGTGGATGTCGCTATAGACCAGCAAGACCTGGCGTTCGCCGGCCAAGAGCTGGTCTTCCTGGAAGCAACCATTCACAATGCGAGCGGTAATAGCGTCACGCATCTGCCCATTCTCTACGAGTATAAAAATGATGAGGACAACTGGCAAAAGATCGGCTACGATACCGTCGCTGTGGATGCCTACGCTTCGTTCAAGAGCAAATACCACTATGCGCCCGAACCGGGACCGCTGACGGTTCGCATCACACTCGATCCCGATTCAACGCTGCGCGAGGACAACCGGGAGAACAATGTTCTCGTCACGACCCTGTCACCAAAGATTTTTCAATGTACATCGACCGGATTTTTACTCAACGGCAAGCGGGCGAACAGCTTGCCGTTCGATGATATTGTCACCATCGAATTACCCGCTGGTGCGCTTGCCGGCCACGCCGCCCTTTTTGTCGATACTCTGAAGCAGGTGAAAATTATCCAGCAGCCCGACTATGTCTATATAGCAAACACGCCGGCTTACGATATTCAGCTCTTGTCGCCCGCCGCCGGCATGGATAAAGCGGCGACCGTCATATTTAATCTGTCGGCGGACAGCACGAGGGGCGATTCCACGGCAACAGCGACGCATCTTTTTCGATTTTCAAAACAGACCAAAAAGTGGATCAAGTGTGAGACACAATCGTTGCCACCCCGACTCTATGCCGAGTTGCCCGATATTGGCGCTGTAGCGCTGTTGACGGTCATGGATTCAACACCTCCACAAGTCACTCTGGCCATAGACGGCCAGCCGTTTGTACCCGGCAAATGGGCGAGCGATGAACCGAGAATTGGCATTCGCTTGCAGGACGTGAATGGCGTCGACATCACGACCGGTCGCCTGGAGATCGCCTTGAATGGCAAGAGTGTCGAGGCAAGCGAGTTAGCGCTTCCGGATTCTATTGTTGACGGCAATCAAATACTCATCAGTTACAATCCCCAGCTACAGCCCGGTGGCCAGTTGCTGATGGTGCGAGCAGCCGATTGTAACCAAAATATCAGCGATCAATACGAATTCTCGTTCCGCGTCGCCAGTGAATTTGACATTCAGATGTTGGGAAATTATCCCAATCCATTCAAACAAGAAACGCGATTTGTCTATATTTTTACCAGCCCGGTCGTCGAAATGTCGCTCAAACTTTATACGGCGTCAGGACGTCTCATGCGGAATTTTACGGCGATGGACGTGCCGGATGATCCGAATCCCTTGAGCGCCGATTACCATGAAATTTATTGGGATGGGACGGATGCAGATGGATTCGAAGTGGCGAATGGCGTTTATTTTTATCAGCTCGTCGCGAAATCCATTGGCACCAGTAAAACTGTGACAGGCAAGATTGCAAAGATAAAGTGAACGCGAGTTGAAAAAGGCATTCTATATCATTTCGACAGTTCTCCTGCTCAGCCGCTGCGGCTGGACGCAAACACGCTATGCCGGCGCCGCAATGGAGCTGGGCGTAGGAGCGCGACCGCTTGCGCTCGGCGGCGCAGCGTCGGCATTGCTGAGCACCGGTGAAACTTTTTATTATAATCCCTCCTCATTGGGGCTGCTGCAAAAACCGCATATCAACCTTATGTACGCACCAACCTTCGGGAGTTTTACCGAGCCGATGGCCAGCTATAACTATATGGGCGCCGCATATCCCTTGCACGGCGACGGCACGATTGCGTTTAATTGGACGCGTTTCGCCGTCGATGATATACCGGTTTATCCCGAACTTGGCGGCTCCTCCTTTGCGGAGCGCAACAAAGATGCAGCACTTCGTCCCAATGGCACGGCTCTTGGTTACATAGAGGATGTTGAGGATGTTTTTTATTTCACTTTCGCCAAAACACTCGAATCCATTTTGCCGCTCGGTTGGTGGTATGGTGATTTGCCGATCACCATCCCGGTTGGTCTCAATTTCAAGTTGTTGCGTCAAAAGCTCGGCGAGGCATCAGCAACCGGCATGGGCGTTGATGCCGGTCTGATGATCAAATTTAATCTTGGGACGCTGGTGAATCAACGACAATTGGGAGATCTGTTGTTCGGCCTGTCCTTGCTGGACATGACACAGACAGCAATTGTTTGGAGCACTGAGCATAAAGACCGTGTTCAGCAGACGTTAACCTTTGGCATGTCATATCTGCAGCCGCTGTGGTTTTCACACGCCTGGCTGAATCTCTATTACACCTATCTGAAAAAGTATGATCAACAACATTTGGCTGGCATTGAATTTGCCGTTAAAGGCCTGGCCCTTCGGTTGGGAAGAAATAGCAGTGGTTTAACCGTTGGCGCCGGCATTCATTGGAAAAGTGTTATTATCGATTATGCGTTTGTCACAAACTCATTCCAGGATGTCCATCGTATCAGCTGTTCGATTTCTTTATAAAGTTAGAGATTTTATCAATTAGAGTTGTTATATTTATGGAAAGAATGTGTTGGGAAGGGCGGAGAGATTATGGTGAAATGAACAGAGCGCAAAGCGCATAATCATGAGATGGCCTGGATTTTAGGACAATTTAGCCGGAGGGTTCTATGAGAGCAGCAAGAATTCTGGTCGCTGTCATCACACTGTTTACATCTGTGGGGCGACTTGAGTCAGCGGTTGTAAATGGAGGCCGGGGCCTTCCGCATGCCAAATCGGCCTATACCACGCGCGAAGGCCATCTGACAACAATGGAAAAAATCGGTTTTTGGGGGAAAAAAAGTACGCTCCCCAATAAAACGCTCAATGTTGAAAGCGGCGCGACATTATGGCTGGTGCAAGCGACTGCAAATCTGACGTATGGCTTCAGTTCGCACGGCGATGTCTCTTTCACGCCCATTCTTTACCAGGATGCCCACAAGGTTGAAGGAGATCAGATTCCCTGGGATACATTCCTGCATGTCAAATTTGGCAACTATAAAATTGAAAAGAGACCCTTCTGGCTCGGCTTTGAAATCGGCACGAGATTTCCCACGGGTAAGAAGCACAATGTTATTTTTGAGGACTATACTGCGGGACATTTTGAATTTGGCCTCACCGGCTTGTTGACCTATCGCTATACGTCGCCCAATCTGTTGAATGATTTTTGCATCAATGCCAATATCGGTTATTGGAATTATAACGATAAAGGCGTGCAGCTGAGCGAGGTTGAACCGAAAGAACTCGGCTATGTCGATCGTACGAGTCAATCATTCCGCTACGCCGCGGGCATTGAATTCCCGACGACTATCTATGAATACGGCCTCGAACTCTATGGACTCGCATGGCTCGTCACGCCGCCTCCTGGTGCGGCGGGACGGGAAGGCTATCTTTATATGAATGTGAGTTTTATCTACAAACCGCATCACCGGTTCTCGTTTCAGACGAATGCGGATTTGCGTTTGTCTCCTGCGAACAACACGACCGTCGGCTTTGAGCCGGATCTGCCGGGATTGGCCAGCTATCCCGGCTGGCGCATCAATTTGGGAGTAAAATATCTCATTTTGCCCAAATCCGTCTATGATATGCACAAGACATCGATCGACAAGCAAAAAAGCGCAAAAACCAAAAAGCTCTATACGCAGCTGGAAAAAGAAATCGACAAAGCGAACAAGTCCAAGGCCGAGCTGGAACGATTGCGCAAGGAAAAAGAGGAGAAAGAAAAAACGGCTCAATCGCCGATGCAATAAGAATTTGCAAGTGTTCTGTGCGCAATCTCTGCATTACAAATCAGCGACATGTTGTTTTTTAGCAGAGTCAACCGCCGAGTTCCTTGACGCGGCCTTTTGCCGCAACCAAAAAAGAGAACACGAATTATCACGAATGGTACACGAATGAACACGAATTTGAACATCAACATTCTGTATTTTCTTCATTTCAATCTCACGCAGAGACGCAGCCGCAAAGACTCGCCAAGTTTTTAAAAAATATTAGTCTCTTTTTCGTTGACATTTTTTCCTGATTGCAGGACATGTAACTTTATTATTAATATATAATAATCAAATCAGATGGAGTAATTTGACGGATTAATAATTGTCAGATCGCTTATCATCGCATAAGTATTTCTATTTTTTTTCTTTGCGTATCCTCTGCGGCTTGGCGGCTTTGCGTGATTTTGGACCCATCACGCCAAGTGAACGTAGAATTATTTTCATATTATTCATAAACATAGTATCTCGGTGGTTTCAATCCTTCGCTTTGCATGATTGATGCGATGCCTTGAACGTTTGAAATGTCTTGCCCTTTTTCAAAATAGTCCCTATCTTGCAGTCTATAAAATATACCCTGAATTTTTAAAACGATTTATCGCGAAATCCACTATTATAATCATGGCTGACGTCTATTCTTACCTGTCGCGCGGTGGCATCATCATGATTCCGCTGCTGCTGTCGTCCATTCTCGGATTGGCAATTGCTATTGAACGAGCGATCAGTTTGCGCCGAAACAAAATATTGATCCCCGAGATCATCAGTATTGTTGAAGAATTCAGCAGCAACGAAGACGTCAAGCTCGCGACGAGCATGTGCGAAAAAAACTCGGGGGCATTTGCCAATATCATTTTAACCGGTCTGCAAAATCGGGATTTGTCCCCTGAAGAAGTGCGCGAGCTGCTTGTGGACCAGGGCCGACAGGAGGTCCGATCGCTCGAGCGCGGCCTGCCGGCGCTGGAGACGATCGCCGGCGTAGCACCCCTTCTGGGTCTCCTTGGCACTGTTCTGGGTATGATCAAGGTGTTCACCGTCATTTCGAAACAGGGCACGGGACAAGCGAGTTTGCTGGCCGGCGGCATCTCCGAGGCTCTGATTACAACCGTGACCGGACTGGTCATCGGCATTCTGGCGCTGATCATGTATAATTATTTTTCGCATCGAGCCGAGAGTTATATTCTCGATATTGAAAAGTATACCACCAAGCTGATGCAGAAAATACGAAAACTCTGATTTTTATGCAGTTTAAAGAAGAAAAGAAACGACGCACCATCATCAACATCACACCGCTCATTGATGTCCTGTTCATTCTCCTCATCTTTTTCATGGTATCGTCGAGCTTTATCGAACAACCCGGCATGAAACTGGAATTGCCGACCATTCAGTCACCGGAAGTGGCGCGCGTCGAGAACCTGGTCATGCACATTTCAGAGGACGGCGCAATATTCCTGGCGGACAGAGAGGTGAACCTTGATGATCTCGCGAGTGAAATTGTCAATATGATTCCTGATATAGAGGAAAAAACGCTTGTCCTCAAAGCGGATAAAAAAACTGAACATGGCCTGATTGTGCAAATCATGGATATCGCCAAAAGAAGCGGTCTCACCAAAATTGTCATTGGTACGCGCATAGAGCCGGAACAATAAAAATAGCCATCTTGATTCTTCTTCACATATGCAAAATATCATATTCTCCGCCACTGTCGTCGCTCCTGTATTCTTCATCATTTTCATCGGCGCGCTCCTCAAGCAGCGCGGTCTCATCGATGAGTCATTCAACAGCGTGACATCGAAAATGGTCTTCAATGTCGCAATGCCGGCGCTGCTATTTCAAGAGCTGTCAGACATCCCGATCGATGAGATTTTCAATCCCCGGCAGATTTTGTTCATCGTGGCGGCGTTGTGTTTTATGTTCGTGCTGTCCTGGATTGTCTCGCTTTCCATCTGCAAAAATGGGGCGGATCAGGGTGCTTTCATTCAGGGATCGTTTCGCGGTAATTTCGCCATTCTCGGGCTGGCGCTTGTCTACAATGCGTTCGGCCCAGACGCATTGGCAAACGGCGCCCTGGTCCTGGCGGTGATCATGCCGCTCTACAATGTGCTGTCCATCATCGCCCTCACTGTGCCGTTGCATCGCGAAAAATCGCTGCGACCATGGCATACTGTCCTGAAAATTGTGACCAATCCCCTGATCCTGTCCGCCGCCATCGCCATTCCATTTTCACTCTTTCACCTGACAATTCATTCCGTCATCACCACAACCATTGACTATCTGGCGGGCATGACATTGCCGCTGGCGCTCATCGGCATCGGCGGCTCATTGAATTTCGCCAGCGTGCGTCAGGATCGCGCCCTTGCTCTGGCCGCCACGCTGTTGAAGAACATCGTCATGCCGGCGATCGGCACAATCGCCGCAATCATTTTGGGATTTCGCGGCCAGGAGCTGGGAATATTGTATTTCCTGTTCGCCGCCCCAACCGCTATCGCCAGCTACATCATGGCCCATGCCATGGGCAGCAACGGCCGCCTGGCGGGCAATATTGTCCTGGTGTCCACCATGACGTCGGTGCTGACAATCACCGCCGGAATTTATGTTTTACGGAGTTTGGGATATTTCTAGCCTGGATTCTCCACAGAGATCTTGGCACAGCCTTTGGCCGCAACTAAAAATATTCAAACCACAGAGGGCACCGAGACCGCCGAGAAAAACAGAGTTTAATATCCCTGGGCGCTTCTTCGTAATACAAGTCAGCAACATTGTGTTTTTTTAGCAAAGTTTTGACTCAAACAAAAAGAAAGCTAAACACGAATTTCCACAAATTTTGCACGAATTTTCACGAATTCAAAATGATTGATTTTCTAATTTATGGTCCTTCATGACCATTCGTGGTCATTCGTGTATCATTCGTGAG
>JAFGJB010000199.1 GCA_016929295.1 Candidatus Zhuqueibacterota bacterium
GTGCTGCACGCGCGCATCGGCGATTACGTCACCATCGTGCGCCAGGATCGCGAGGGCGACGACTGGTATCTCGGCAGTGTGACGGACGAAAATGGCCGCAATCTGCAGACGACGCTCTCTTTCCTCGAGCCGAATATCACGTATGTGGCCGAGATCTATCGCGATGGTGTCGATGCGGATTGGCAGGAATATCCCTATTCGATCGAGATCACTGAAACGCTCGTCAAGCAGAATTCGAGTCTGCCGCTGCGCCTGGCGCCCGGCGGCGGCCAGGCAATCCGCTTTCGCAAGGCGAGCGAAGCGGATGTGCAGCGGTTGAGCCGGTGAGAAAGCGATCCATTTGCCAGGCACCTGCGAGGTGCCTGGCAAAGTATTCATGGCACAAGCGCTTTCCAAATCGGTTCGACCCATTTGTCATTGTCAATATCATAGACAATGAAATCCGAATCAAACTGCCAATAGGTCCAGGCCCAACCCAGGGTTTCGGCGGTGCGGGCGCAGTGGGCTGTATAAGCCGCGCGTGACGCCATATCGCCTTTGTCATAGGCGCCAAATTCACCGAGCAAAATCGGGCGATCATGTGCCAACGCCCACTCCTGCACTCTTTGAAAATCATCCACCACCGACTGTTTTTCCTCGTCCGTGCCCCAGGTGACGCCGGATACGTTCACCAAATCGCCGGCCCAGGGCGCACCCTGGTGCGTGAAACGCATGGGGAGATAGTAGTGCACTGTGACAATGAGATGCCGATCGTCCTCCGGCAGCTGCAGCTCGTTCAATGAATGGATGCTGTTCCAGTTCGGCGGTCCGAGGATGACCGTGCGCGTCGGATTTGTCTCGCGAATAATGGCCAGCGCTTCTCTATAGAATTGGTCCCATAGCTGCGCATCCAATTTTCTATTTGGCTCGTTGAGGATTTCAAAGATTACATTGTCAGACGCATTTTTGTTTCGCGTAGCCATCTGTCGCCAGAAGGCCAGAAATTTGGGTTTTAGTCCCACCGGATCAGTGGCGATTTCATTAAAATTGTGCAAATCGAGGATGACCATCAGATCCTGCTTCAGGGCGTTATCGACCGCCCAGTCGAGCGTTTTTAACCAGTTCGGCTCCAGGGTCAGAGTAGAGTCATCCATGTGACGAAATGCATGCAAATTGATGCGCACGGTCTGTAAACCGCCGTCCTTGATGATCTTGAAATGCTTTTCCTGAAAGCGAGCATCGGCTAAATTCTTCCAAATCGGATCATAGCCGATGATATTCACGCCGCGCCCCATCCGTTTGACCTGTTCAGCGGCAGTGGGCACAGCGTTCTGCTGCGCACAGCTTTGTAGGAGCATGAATGAGAGCAGAACAATAACAATCGCGTAAAGATGCCTTTTGCAGTTCATGTTTCTCTCCTCCTCTATCAAGACAGAACAGCGATCCTTTATTTGCTGGTGAAATAGCAGTTGTAATTTTTTGAAGATAGTATTACCATATAATATAAGAATTCTTAGGCATAACAACAAAAAACATGATCCGAAAAACTTGCGCACAGCGGAGAGAATATTCCAAACTATATAGAGAAGATTCGGCTGAATATTATTTTCTGCTTGTGAATGGCCATATTGAACGGCGTCCCCGTCCCGCAAGAAATATTTCCAATAAAAAAATAGTTGCAGCGAAGCACTGTATTTATAAATTCTCATGGAATGCAGCTATCGGCCCTTTCGTATAAATTGGGAGAAAAAGATGATTTTCAGCATAGGA
Source organism: Candidatus Zhuqueibacterota bacterium (assembly GCA_016929295.1). Classification (GTDB taxonomy): domain Bacteria; phylum Zhuqueibacterota; class Zhuqueibacteria; order Residuimicrobiales; family Krinioviventaceae; genus Kriniovivens. Next base: position 1,750 of record JAFGJB010000199.1, read on the forward strand.
CTAAAATTAATATCCCAAGGATTCAATGAAAAGTTTCGACGATGTCACTTTTCTCTTAAACAAGTCGCGATAATCATGATCGTTGCTTCATCGTTCGCAACGAAAGTTTTAGCCCAGTCAGATATTCCTCCGAATTATGGCGCCTACGAACTGAATCTGTTATACGATTCAACAGCGACATTGGGCTGGGCGAAAGAACGTATCGAGGAAAAACTGGGGCGCGGTTTAGTCGCTGTTCGCGCGACGCGTGATGTTGTCTATCTGAGCTGGCGCTTGCTTAAAGATGATCCGCCGAATGTCGCTTTTAATATCTACCGAACAAGCGAGAGCGGAGAACCGATCCGATTGAATCCAAAGCCTCTCCAGCAGACGACAGATTTCACCGACAAGAGCGTCTCCTTTGCCGTGGACAACGACTGGTGGGTCACCGCGGTCATCGGTGAAAAAGAAAGCGCATCCTCCGCGCGCGTCACACTGCCGGCCGGGGCGCCGGTGCAGAACTACCTGTCGATCAGACTGCGAGACGATATAAAAGAGCGCGGCGTCCATAAGGTCGGCATCGGCGACCTCGACGGCGATGGCGAATACGATTTTGTCGTTAAAAGGCCGTACGGCATGACAGATCCCGGCCGCGTTCGCAAAAGCGTGAGCACATTCAAGGTTGAAGGCTATACCAGTAAAGGCGCATTTTTATGGCGCAACGATCTCGGCTGGTCGATCGAGCAGGGCACCTGGTACTCGCCGATGATCGTCTACGATCTCGATGGCGACGGCATAGCCGAAGTGGCCCTCAAGACGGGCGATGGCGATCCCCGGCAGGAAGACGGCCGCGTCCTTAGCGGGCCGGAATACTGCTCAGTATGGAACGGCGAGAGTGGTGCAGAGATCGCCAAAGTGGACTGGATACCACGAGGCGAATCGCGCGACTGGGGTGACAACTCCCACAATCGCCAGAATCGCAACATGCTGGGCGTCGCCTATCTGGATGGTGTGACGCCGTCGTTGCTGGTGCTGCGCGGCATCTATGGCTTGATGAAAATGGATGCCTGGTTCCTGCAGGAGGGCCAGCTGCACAGGGCGTGGAGCTGGACAAATGCCAGGGCCGGCTGGAAATATCAGGGACAGGGTCAGCACACCATTCACGTGGCTGACATCGATGGCGATGGTCGAGATGAAATCCTCAATGGCTCCATCGCCATCGATCACGATGGCCGGATCCTGTGGAGCACCGGCCTGGGACATGGCGATCGGTTCTATATCTCGGACATTGATCCGCAGCGCCCGGGACTGGAAGCCTGGTACAGCTATGAGGATCCGCATCCGCAGAACGGCGTGAGCCTGTGGGATGCCGCGACCGGCGATCTGATTTTCGGCGCCCGACAGGAGACGGGCGATGATCAGGTGGATGTGGCGCTGGTCTCCGACATTGATCCGTCCTATCCGGGCATGGAATGCTGGGCTACCGGATTTTTCTTCACCGCCCAAGGCCAGCCGATCGCGGGAGAGATCCCGCCTCTCAATGGCCTGGTGTGGTGGGACGCCGATCCGCTGCGCGAGCTGCACGATCGCGGCCGGATTTTCAAGTGGCAGGGCGCCACCCTGACCGAGGGCATTCAGGGTCAGGTGATGGTCTGGGCCGATATCATTGGCGATTGGCGCGAAGAGATTGTGACCCATACGAATGGCGAGCTGCGCATCTACACCACCACCATACCGGCGCAGGATCGCCGCGTCTGCCTGATGCAGGATCCGCTCTATCGTCTGGATGTCGCGTTAAAGGCGATGGGCTATGATCAGGTGCCAATGACCAGCTATTTTTTGGGTGATACGGGGGATCGGTGAGAGGTGACGGAACGAAAAAACCTCGATTCGCGGCAAATTTGAAGTAAAATTGAATCTTTAGATTCTACAAATGCTTGCAGAATCCAGAGATTTTATTGGGGCAAGAGTGAATTGATATGATGAACGGCACTATATATTTGCTGTTTGTCAGCATAGCCGAAAATTATTGACAAAAAATGGACTTATTCCCAAAGTATGATATTTAGTCCTACTGGGGGAACAAAACGTCAACGGCAAAGATTGCCGTCATTATTGATGACAAGCTGGTCGAAAAATTAACTCTCTCGTAATAAATTTGAAAAACTTGCATAAAGAAATTGATGATTTCTTTTCACAACCCCAATCCGAGAATCAAAAGGCATGGGGAAAAATCCATGATTTTTATCATCAAATTCTCACCTATATGGAAGAGAACAATATTATAAAAGCTGATTTAGCAAAGCGACTCGGCAAATCAAGAGCTGCCATTTCGCAAATGTTTAATAAAACTCCAAATATTACGTTACTAAAAATGATCGAAATAGCTAATGCTGTGGGCGTGGAGATAAATATTGAAACCAACTACTTTAGAGAAAAATGCGAAACAAATAAAAAAGTAATGTTTAAAATTTCTGAGATTCGAAAAGTCAGTCATTTTGAAAATGATTTTCATGATTATCGTTTAAAAGAAAAAGATCTTAAAAGTATTGCTTTTAAGCTTAATCTTGGACTTAATCGATTGTGAGAAAAATAAAATATCTCAACGTGTAAAATGCACTTTTCACAACGATAACAATGATCAACAACGTCTTTTCGGAATTGAAACGATTACTAGCTTTATCCTAAAAAATTTCGATATCGTTGTTGCCAAAAAATATTGCGACGAACATAATCTTCCCGATGGACTTTTAGAACTGTTCTTGGATATTTCAATATCACACACAAGGGGAATGCTCGCTGCTCTAAATACAAATGCCATATATCAAAAAACTGTATTACCACTTATTGATCCAAAAGAAATATTGAAAAATTCGAATATTCAAAAAGTCGGCTAACAAAAGCTGCAGTGGACTGGAGGAGCCGATTGTTTTGGGCAGATTTCGTCGCGATGAAAAGTTTTATCCTTTTTTCAGTGTTGCCGGATGCTGTTCCGGCCAATGAGCTTTTTGTTCGGAGATTGAATCATGGCCCGAATACTGAGGGGAGATTGTATGGGCTGATGTGGGTCCCCTAGTTGGCAATGAACGTACGGGATTCAGGCCGGTCTTGGTCATTAGCCAGGAGGTATTGAATGAACGCTCGGAGAGAATCATTTCTCTTGCGATAACCAATAAACCTTAGCGCACAGGATTCCCTCTCATCCATGAAATGGCCTCTGCCGAGCTACCGAAACAATCATGGATTCATATAAGCCAAATCATGAATCTTTCCACAGAACGAATCAAACAAAAAATTGATAGTATAGCGCTGGAAGAATTGGATGAGATCATCGAGGGTTTGAATGAAATTGTTGGTAATTGAATTGATAACGCCCATCCAAGGGTTCACTCGACTGGCACCGCCTTTCAACTTGAGCAAGAGATCGAAAGATCGTTTTTTTGTAGATAACTTTGGCAGTACTTGCAGATGACACGAATCAATGAATGTAAAAAGGGATTTTGTGGATTGCATATAAATAATAAATTGTTATGTTTTTAGAATATGAGAATTGAAATTGAAAAAGCAAGGATGAATCCCCGAATACAACTTTATCTAGGCGACTGTAGAAAAGAGTTGCCAAAATTAAGAATAATTCAATTGACTTGGCTATTACATCTCCAACTTTGATCCTGGTATCAGAAAACATCTTTAAGCAGTTGATTGTTTTGCAGGATTTTTATTATACTCTTAAAGAAACGTCACATGAGCTATGAAGCGAAAATGCTTTATGAATTAGAAATGCCTTCTCGTGAGGATGTTGAGCAGGCTCTTCTGATTTCCCTTTTCAAACACGGTGGAGTCATTAAGGAATTCGGTTCGACGGAAGAAATTGTTAGCGAACTTGCTGACTATTTCAATCTCACCGAAAGGCAGCGATCGGCCTATTTGGAAACTATTTATCGCAAAGAGAACAGGCTAAAAAAATCATCGCTTTGGCATCGCCTGCTATTTCGCGCGGCTGATAGTTTAGCAAGAGAAAAATTAATCACACGTCCCACTCAAACTATTAAACTGATCGATAAAAAAGGATGGATGCTGACAGAAAATGGAATAGATGAAGCAATTAAAATTCTGAATATCCCAGAATACCAAAAAGATAAATTAACAACCAAAACATATGAAGTTCAACGAATTGCACAAAAGCTGAAAGAAGCACATCAGCCAAAAAATTATAATCCAATAGATGTTGGCTGGTTCACATTATTGGATGACTATAGAGTCGAAATTTCAAGCGAAATTGATTCAATTCCCTCACATTATGGTAAAATTTTCGAGTGTCCTTTTTTAACGATTACTGACAATCATAGGAGAATA
>JAFGJB010000200.1 GCA_016929295.1 Candidatus Zhuqueibacterota bacterium
CCGGTTCGACAGCGGACGCCGCAGGATCTGGTCGAACAGGCGAGGCACAATATTGCCGCCACGGGTTATGAGGATATTGCACTTGTGTCGCTGTCGACATCCGATTACACCTGGCTGGCTGAATTGATGCGCCGGCTGTCGGCATTCAGCGCGGACAACGTGAGCCTCTCCCTGCCCTCGATACGTCCGGAGAGCTTTACGCTGGAGCTGGCGCAATTCGCCAGCGGAGTGCGCAAGTCGGGTTTGACCCTGGCGCCGGAGGCAGGTTCGCAGCGATTGCGCGATGTCATCAACAAGGCGACTACGGCGTCCGAGTTGTTGCGCGCCGTCGATCTCGCCTTCGAGCAGGGCTGGACGCTCGTCAAGCTCTATTTCATGATCGGTCATCCCACTGAAACCGACGAGGATCTGCAGGCGCTTGTTGATCTTGTTCAGCAGGTCTGTCAGGTCGCATTCCGGTACAGGGGCAAGCGCATAAACGTTTCCATCTCGCCCTTTGTGCCCAAGCCGTTGACGCCATTCCAGTGGGTGCGCCAGGATTCGGCCGAGGAGATGCAGCGCAAGATCAATTTTCTCCGGCAGCGGATTCGCAACAAGAACGTCAAGCTCAGCTGGCGGGAGGCGGATGTCGCGCGGATCGAGGGATTGTTAGCCAGGGGCGATCGTCGCGTCGCGCGGATCATCAAGAGAGCCTGGCAGCTCGGCGCCTATCTCGAAGGCTGGTCCGAATTCTTCGACGCGACGCGCTATGAGACTGCCCTCGGTGAATCTGATGTGGCTTTTAGTCACATTCTGAACGGCTGCGATGTCGACCAGCCCCTGCCCTGGGATCACCTCGATAAAGGCGTCAGCAAAAAATACTTGCGCGACGAATACTGGCGCGCTCTGCGGGGTGAAAAAGTTGCGGACTGCCGCTTCGACGTCTGTCACAGTTGCGGCTTGATGGGCCAGGCGGTCTGCCAGGAGCTCATCCGTCGGCAGCGCAGCGGTGAGGCGCCCGAGATGCCCATCGAGTTTCAGCAGCTAACCGAAATCGATGTGGACGCAGCGGCTCCGCCCGCAGAAACGCCGAGTGCCCGTATCCATGCCCGGATTCACTACCGCCGGGGGGACGAGGTGAGATTCTTGTCGCACCTGGACATGCTGCGCCTGTTCGCACGCGCCCTGCGGCGAGCGCGCGTTCGCACGGTCTTTACGCAGGGATTTAATCCGCATGCCAAATTGTCATTCGGACCGCCGCTGGCCACAGGACAGACGAGTGACACGGAATATATTGATATGCAGTTTTATCAGGGTGAAGAAGAGGTAGATCTGCAAAAAAGCTTGTCACCTCAACTTCCGCAGGGCGTCGAGATCACAGGTGTCAAGTACCTGGATAAAAAAGCAGCCTCGCTGGCCGCGTTGTTAAATCGAGCAGATTATGAATTCCGTTTCAACGGGATAGTAGATCAGTCAGAACTTGCGGATCGCATTCAAACGATCCTGTCACAAAAAGAATTGCATGTTGAGAGGAAGAAGAAAGATAAAAGCCAGATGGTCGATGTCCGGCCTTTCATTGACAGGCTGGAGGTGGCTGAGTGGGGGCTGCGCGTTCGCACCAAAATGGCTGGGGGCAAGTCGGTTAGAACGGATGAACTTCTTTCTCTGCTGTTTCCGCACGACAAAACACAACGACTAAAAACGCGCATTCATCGCGCCGGCTTGTGGCGGCAAGAAGGTGATCACCTTTTTGCGCCGCTGGAACTGTCTGACGCGGAGGCAGAACATGTCACAGTTTAAAGAGGAAAAATGGAAAAGAGTATTTATATCAATGTGTCTCTGGAGGAGATGCGACTGGCAATTCTTGAGGAGCAGTCGCTCGTCGAGCTATATTATGAACTCCCGCAGAATGAACGAATGGTGGGAGATATTTACTACGCCAAGGTCGCCAAAGTTATCAAAGGGTTGCAGGCAGCATTCATTGATATCGGACAAAAGCAGGACGCCTTTCTACACTTTTCGGATCTCGATGAGCGGCTGTTAGGATTTGATCCCCGCAGCAAAGAAGGGAGCGCATTTCCTCATCATCGGAGCTATAGCTGGACGGCAGATGAAGTGCCGATCAAAAAAGGTGATCGTATCCTTGTCCAGATCACCAAGGAGCCTCTGGCGGCAAAAGGAGCGCGCGTCACCTCGAACATTTCGCTGCCGGGGCGTTATCTCGTGCTGGTGCCGAACGATCAAGTCGTCGGCGTCTCGCGCAAGATTTATAATCGCAAAGAAAAATATCGGCTGAAGCGCATTGGACAAAAATTCCGCAAAGAGGGATTCGGCATGGTCATCCGCACGGTCGCCGAGGGCAAAGAAGAGGCTGAACTCAAGGCTGATTACGAGAATCTCATAAAGACATGGGAACAGCTGGTGAAAAAAATGAAGGGCTCGCAGCCGCCGCAGCTCGTGCACAAAGAAGTCGGCATGTTGTCCAGCGTGATTCGCGATCTCTTCACCGCGGACGTCAACCAGCTCATTGTCGATGATAAAAAGCTGTTTCGTGAGATCGTGCGCTATATGAAAGATGTCTCGCCGCAACTGGTCGAGCGGGTGAAGCTGTATCAGGAAAAGATGCCGATCTTTGACAAATACAATATCGAAGCGCAAATCAATAAAAGTCTGTCCAGAAAGGTGTGGCTCAAGCGCGGCGGTTACATCTTTATCGATCACACTGAAGCGCTGACAGCCATTGACGTGAACAGCGGCCGCTTCAGCGGCAAAGCGGATCATGACATGAACAGCCTGAAGATCAATCTGGATGCGGCCAAGGAGATTGCGCGACAGCTGCGCTTGCGCGATATCGGCGGCATCATCATCATTGATTTCATTGACATGATCAACGCCAAAAATCGGCAAAAGCTGCAGGACGAGTTCAAAAAGGAGCTGCGCAAGGACCGCGCGCAGGCAAACATCGCGCCGGTCTCCGAATTTGGCATCATTGAGATGACGCGTGAACGAGTGCGACCGACGCTGCTGTTTGCCATCAGCGAACCGTGTCCGGCGTGCGTCGGTACCGGGCGGGTGATCTCCAAATCGACGACCTCGGCAAAAATTGAGCGCTGGATGAAACGCTATCGCCGCGAGGGCGGCTCGCGCAGCGTGCAACTGGTCGTTCATCCCGAATTAGCCAAATATCTGTCCGAAGGCAAGAAAAGCCCGCTGCGCAAATTGACCTGGAGCTACTGGACGCGCATCAAAATCGTCACGGATGAAAATATCAGCATGGACGAATTCCGATTTATGGATAAAATGGGCGAGGAAGATCTCACCGATCGATTTATATCTTGACTCTTTGGGATATTTTTCATAAATTTTTTGGTTTGGTATGAATGGACAATGTAAATCGGAGAGATTTTCACATGTACGCAATCGTTGATATTGCCGGCCAGCAATTCAAGGTGAAAAAGAGTGATGTCGTCGTCGCCCAGCGCATTGCCGGCGATGAAGGCATGGATGTCGAATTTGACAAGGTCATGTTGTTATCGGGCGAAGATGGCGCAACCGTCGGGTCGCCTTACATTGATGGCGCCAAAGTGACGGCGACCATTCTCGGTCACGAAAAAGGCGACAAGGTGATCATATTCAAGAAAAAAAGACGAAAAAAGTATCGCGTGCTGAACGGCCATCGTCAACCATTGACAAGACTTGAGATCAAAGACATCAGTGCATGAGAATGCTCACAGTGAAGGAGATGAAAAATGGCTCATAAAAAAGGCGTTGGCAGCAGTCGTAACGGACGTGACAGCAATCCCAAAATGCTGGGCGTCAAAAGATATGGCGGGCAGATTGTCACGGCCGGCAGCATCCTCGTTCGTCAGCGCGGCACTAAAATTCATCCGGGTGATAATGTCGGCATCGGCAGAGATCACACGCTGTTCGCCACAATCGATGGCACAGTGAAGTATTTGACGCGAGGAAAAGGCAAAAAGTTCGTCAACATCGTCCCCTAGCCTGCATAATCCAGGCTAGAAAAACTTGAAAATTCAAGCGCTGTCAACTGGTCCGTGACAGCGCTTTTTTTATATCCTGTCTGTAACATCAGAGTAATCATCGAATTACGAAAATGATTTTGTCTTACAAATATGTCCTACAAAAATTATGCCAGTTAATCGAATTTTAACTTGACTCTCATTTGACATTGTTTTATATTTGAGCCTTGTAACTGAAAAAGGATGCGGTGTATGTCCGTTTCGATTGAACAAGTTGAACACATCGCTCGATTGGCCAAGCTCTCTTTCACAGAGGATGAGAAAGCCAGGCTGGTGCTGCAGCTCAATCAGATATTGAATTATATGAACAAGCTGAACGAGCTGGATACCAGTGAGGTCGAGCCGACCTATAATGTTTTGGCGCTGAAAAATGTCATGCGCGCAGATGAGGTGAAAACCTGGCTGACGCAGGATGAGGCCATTGCCAACGCGCCGGCATCCAGTCATGGCTATTTTAGCGTACCCAAGGTGATCGGATAAGAGATGAAGGTGGTCGCTATCATTCCGGCGCGCTGGGCGTCGTCGCGATTCCCCGGCAAACCGCTGACGCCAATCGCCGGCAAGCCGATGATTCAATGGGTGTATGAACGAACGCAGCGGGCAAAGAGCGTGGCCGATGTTTTCGTCGCAACGGATGATGACAGAATCGTCAAAGCGGTCATTTCTTTCGGCGGCAAAGCCGTCATGACGCCGTCGGATCTGCCGTCCGGCACCGATCGCGTGGCGTACGTCGCTCGCGACCTCGAGGTGGATGCCATCATCAATGTACAGGGAGATGAGCCGCTCATCGATCCGGACGCCATTGATGTGCTGGCGCATACGTTGCTGGCCGAAAAAACGATCAGGATGGCGACGCTTGTCAGAAAGATCACCGAGGCCGCTGAAATCGATAATCCCAATACGGTTCGCGTGGTCATTGATAAAAACAGCGATGCCCTCTATTTCTCCCGCGCTCCCATACCCTATGCGCGCGACATTGATAAAAAGAGCTGGATTGACCATTATCCCTATTATGACCATATCGGCATTTATGCCTACGGCAAAGAGTTTTTATTGCAGCTGACCAAATTGCCGATTTCCATGCTCGAACAGGCGGAAAAGCTCGAGCAGCTTCGCGTGCTGGAGAACGGTTACCGGATCAAAGTCGGCCTTGTCGATGTAAAACCTATATGCGTGGATGTTCCGGACGATGTTGCGCGGGTCGAAAAACGCTTGCGGGAGCTGAATATTCTATGAGCAGACAGGTGAAATATATTTTTGTCACCGGCGGGGTCGTTTCATCGCTCGGCAAAGGCATCGCCGCCGCTTCCATCGGACGTCTGCTGAAAGCGCTCGGCTACGATGTGACCATCATGAAGCTCGATCCCTATCTCAACGTCGATCCGGGCACCATGAGTCCATATCAGCACGGCGAGGTGTATGTGACCGACGACGGTGTGGAGACAGATCTCGATCTCGGCCACTATGAACGATTCATTCATACGAGTATGACAGCCGATAACAATCATACGGCCGGCCAGATTTACGAGACCGTCATCAAACGGGAACGAAAGGGCGACTATTTAGGCAAGACCGTACAGGTCATTCCGCATATAACGGATGAAATCAAGCGCCGAATCCGCAAAGTGGGCGATACGAAAAAATATGACATTGTTTTTGTCGAAGTGGGCGGAACGGTCGGTGATATCGAAGGCCAGCCATTCCTGGAGGCCATCCGCCAGTTCATTCTGGATCAGGGCCGCGAAAACACCATGATCGTCCATTTGACGCTGATCCCCTATCTGAGCCACTCGGGAGAGATGAAGACCAAACCGACGCAGCACTCTGTCATGAAGTTGCGCGAGATCGGTCTTCAACCTGATATGCTCCTCTGCCGCACGGATCGGCCGCTGGAAAATTCCGACCGCGACAAAATCGCCCTGTTCTGTTCTGTGTCGCCCGAAATGGTCATCGAGGCGCGCAATGAGAGCACCATCTACCAGATTCCTCTATCTTATCAAAAGTATGCGGTGGGGGAAAAAGTGAGCCGGCGACTCGGTTTGCCGGACAGGCAAGCCGATTTGAGCGGCTGGAAAAAGTTTGTCGATAAAGTCCACAATCCGACGCAATTCATCCGTATCGGCATATGCGGCAAATATACGGAACTGCGGGACTCGTACAAATCGATCATCGAAGCTTTTGTCCACGCCGGCGTCGATAATGATGCCAGGGTGGAGCTCAAATGGCTGGATTCCGAGGAGATGACCCTCGACAATGCCGGAAAATATTTCAGCGATATTTCGGGATTGCTTGTCCCGGGCGGCTTTGGCGAGCGTGGCAGTGAAGGCAAGATCGCGGCCATCCATTACGCGCGATGTGCAGATGTTCCTTTTTTTGGCATTTGCCTGGGATTGCAGTGCGCCGTCATTGAATTTGCCAGACATGTCTGCGGACTGGATCACGCCAACAGCACCGAGTTCAACAACAAGACGCCGCATCCGGTCATTGATTTGATGGAAACCCAGGTCAATGTGAGCGAATTAGGCGGCACCATGCGTCTCGGCGCCTGGGATTGCCGGCTGGAAAAAGACAGCCTTGCCTATCGAGCGTATGGTAAAATGAATATTTCGGAGCGGCATCGGCACCGCTATGAGGTCAACAACTCGTATGTCGATCAGCTGCAGCAGCATGGCATGCGCATTGCCGGCAGAAATCCCGCAAGCGGCCTGGTTGAGGTGATCGAATTGCCCGATCATCTCTGGTTTATCGGCGTGCAGTACCATCCGGAGCTCAAGTCGCGTGTACTGGATACGCATCCCTTATTTCGCGATTTTGTCCGCGCTGCCATCCAGCACAAAGAGAACCTCCTCGATAAAGAGATAGAGGCGGGCGTCGATGAAAACAGTCCAGGTCGGTGATATATCGGTTGGCGGCGGCACGCTGGTTTTCATCGCCGGACCGTGTGTCATTGAGAGCCGCGACTTGGTGCTGCGCGTCGCCGAAGCCATTCGCGCCATTGCTGATGAGGTGAACGTTCCGATCATTTTCAAGTCCTCCTATCTCAAGGATAATCGTTCAAGTCTCGACAGCCCGCGCGGGCCCGGCATGGAAGAGGGACTGAAAATATTGGCAGAGGTGCGGGAACAACATGGCCTGCCCGTCACCACAGACATTCACAGCGCTGAAGAGGCCAGGACCGCAGCTGATGTCGTCGATCTCGTGCAGATTCCGGCATTCCTATGCCGTCAGACAAGCTTGCTCCTGGCGGCGGCGCGAACAGGCGTGCCGATCAATGTGAAAAAAGGCCAATTCATCAGTCCGGCCGAAATGCACAACGTCATCAAAAAGCTGGGTGACTCGGCCGGCGTCATGGTGACAGAGCGCGGAACCTTTTTCGGTTATCATCGTCTGGTCAATGACTTTGTCGGCCTGGCGGATATGCTCGAATTCGGTCATCCGGTCTGCTTTGACGTGACGCACTCGACGCAGCAGCCGGGCCAACTCGGCGTGAGATCCGGCGGTCGTCCGGAGCGGGCGCCGGCGCTGGCTCGGGCGGCTGTGGCGGTCGGTGTGCACGCCCTTTTCATCGAGACGCACCCGGATTGCGCGAACGCGTTGTGCGACGCCTCGAGCATGCTGCCGCTCGAGCAATTGCCGTCACTGCTGCGGCAGTTGAAAGATCTGGGCGAGTTCGTGCGATGTTCAGGGTATGACGTCCGATGAGAACAATCCTTGTGGAGGAGCTTTGAACCGAGAAGCCATGGTGACTGATCAGGCCTGGTTTGCAAATAGAGTTGCTCTGAACGATGACGACGTATTGGCATGCGCGCACCGCGTTTTAGCTATCGAGAGCCGGGCCATTGCATCCCTTGCCGCCCATCTCGATGCACAATTTGTCCGGGCGGTGCACATCATTCTGGCATGTCGCGGGCGCGTCATTGTGACCGGCATCGGCAAATCCGGCGTCATGGGACAGAAATTGTCGGCGACATTATCGAGCACCGGCACGCCGTCGTTTTTTCTGCATCCTGCTGAGGCCATGCATGGCGATCTCGGCATGGTGACGAAAGATGATGTCGTGATCTGTTTTTCAAAAAGCGGTGCGACCAATGAGATCAGCGCCATTCTTCCGACGCTGAAGAAAATAGGCGTATCGATCATCACGTTGACCGGGAATTTGCGCTCAACGCTGGCCGAACAGAGCGATGTGGTGCTCAATGTCCATGTCGACGTTGAGGCCTGCGTCAATGATCTGGCGCCGACGGCGAGCGCCGCGGCGATGCTGGCCATGGGTGATGCGCTGGCGATCGCCTTGCTGGAGAAGCGCGGTTTTCAAAAGAAGGACTTTGCCTTTCTGCATCCAGGAGGTGCTTTAGGGCGGCAGTTCGTCACCATCGACGAGATCATGTTCACAGGATCGCGTGTGCCCAGGGTGGATTTGCAGGCAGGATTGCAGCAGATCATCAGCGAGATTTCCACCAAACGTCTCGGCGGCACCTGCGTGGTCGATGAAAAAGGAGTTCTCGCCGGCATCATCACCGACGGCGATATGCGTCGATTGTGGAATCAGCCGGTGGCGATAAACAGCCTGACGGCAAAAGAGATCATGAATACGCATCCGAAAATAATCCGCTCCGGCGCTCTGGCGATCAATGCGTTCAAGATTTTGGATAGCAATAATATCATGCAGATCGTCATAGTGGATGAGCAAAAAAGACCCATCGGCATGATTCATCTGCATGATCTGCTCGACGCCGGAATTGGTCGTGGATAAAAGAGTGTTACACCTGTTGCATGAAGAAAAGACTTTTATATAGTGTCGTGTTCCTGATGATGTCGCTTTTTATCGGTGACTGCCGCCGCGATGATTCGACAGCTTTTCAGACAGGCGAGGCCAGAAAACTGCCGGATCAGGAGATCTGGGATTTCAAAGCGACGACGACGACGAACGGCAAGCTCGAGGCTGTCATTCGCGCCGGACATATGCAGCGTTTTTCCAAAGAGTCTCGCATGCTCTTTGATGATGGCATTCACGTCGACTTTTATGATGAGAAAGGCAAGCACGCTTCGGTTTTGACCGCGATGTCCGGCGAATATGATGTGGAGACTGAAAATGTCAAAGCCATGGGCAATGTGGTTGTCGTGTCCGACAGCGGCATAACACTTTACACGGATGAATTATATTATTATCGCGACAGCGACCGGATTGTCTCGAACAAAAATGTCAAGGTTGAGACCGAGGAAGGACACGTCCTTCATGGCGTCGGTTTTGAGTCGGATGCACAGATGCGCTTATGGGAAATTCGCCAACCGTATGATGGCGTTGCCCCGGGCGTCGACCTGTCAATGGAGCGGTTTGAAAAAAAACCGCGACCGGACAGCCTGCGGGCCGATGCAACGGCCGACTCGATGAATGTGATGTCCGCTGATCTCGACACGACCGCTGTCGACACACTCTTGATGGAATGATGCAAGTTCGTATTATAGCAGTCTGTTTTGTTCTTTGTCAACTCGTCGCCCACAGCAGCGAGTCCGCGCAAGAGGAAAAGCTGCGCCTCATCCACGCGGATGTCCTGCGCGGCCAGTCAGATGGCGAGAAAATCAGACAGTTCATTGGCAATGTCAGGTTTCAGCAGGGCGCTGCTGTCCTGACCTGCGAGCGCGCGATGGAGTATGAAGATGCCGGTCGATTCGTCCTGCGCGGCGAGGTCGCTTTTGTGGATTCCGCCAAGTCGCTGTTCGGCGATAAAATCACCTATTATGAAGCGACGAGAATTGCCTATGTCGAGGGAAATGTCAGGCTCGTCGATTCAACCAAGACATTGACGGCGGAGCGGATCCGCTATCACGACAAGGAGGAAGAGGCGATTGCCGACGGCAACGTCGTCCTCATCGATGCAAGGGAGAATGTGAATATCGTCGGCGATCATGCCGAGTATTTTCGCCAGTCCGGCTATGCTCGAGTCACCGGACAGGCGGTGCTGACGAAATCTGATTCAGCCACGGACGGAGAGCTGATCATCACGGGCAAACTCTTTCAGATGTTCAACGACGGAGAGCGATTTCTGGTGACGGATAGCGTCACGGTTGAGCGCGGCGCTATCAAAGCGTCCTGTGATTCACTCTATTTTTTTCAAAAAGAGAGCATGATCCAACTGGCAAACGCGCCACGAGTGCAGCAGGGCAGGCAATATCTGACCGGACATTCGGTATCGTTGTTGCTGGAAGGATCCGTGGTCAAGGCCATTCATATCGTCGGCAATGCCATTGCCAGCTCGGCGGTTGATTCTGCATTTGTCACACCCGTGCCGTATGATCTTCTCAGCGGTCAGGATATGATGGTCTATGTCACGGATGAAAAGATTGATTCTGTGCTGATAAAAGAGCGGGCGACGAGTTATTACCACGTGATTGAAGACGGCGAGGAGAAGGGTCTCAATAAGGTATTGGGTGATGCTCTGTTCATTCATTTCAACGAGGACACACTCTCACGGGTTCTTGTGCAGAGTTCGCCGAGCTCGTCGGTTGGCCAATTTCATCCTCCGGCACATCGTGCGGCACTGGAAGCAGAACTGCGGACCGAGCTGGCCAAGTTACATATCTATCTGGATGAACCGCCGGCAGAGTTCGGTTCCACAGATTTAGACAGCACAGAAAAGATCATTCAACCAGCGATTGAAGCCGAATGAACGATCAGCAGATACTAAAATGTCGGAACCTGATAAAGATCTATGGCAAAAGACGCGTCGTCAATGATGTCAGCATCAATATCAGGCAAGGCGAAACAGTTGGATTGCTGGGACCAAACGGTGCCGGCAAGACGACGACGTTTTATATGATCGTCGGCATGATTCGACCGAAAAGCGGACGCATCTACTTTGGCGAGGAGGACATGACCAAGCTGCCAATGTACAAACGCGCGCGCAAGGGAATCGCCTATCTGGCGCAGGAGGCGTCGGTATTTCGGCAGCTGTCCGTCGAAGAGAATGTGCTGGCAATTCTGCAGACATTGCCGCTGTCGCGCAAACAGCGCAAGGAGAAAGCCTATCAGTTGATGGAGGAATTGAACGTCGCGCGTTTGGCAAAAAATAGAGCAACGACGCTGTCGGGAGGCGAACGGCGCCGCGTGGAAATTTGCCGCGCATTGGCAACCGAGCCCAAATTCATTCTTCTCGATGAACCCTTCGCCGGCGTCGATCCCATTGCGGTTGAGGACATACAGAGGATTGTCGTGCGTTTGCGAGAACGCAATATTGGTGTGCTCATAACCGATCACAATGTGCATGAAACGCTTTCAATTACGGATCGCGCCTATTTGCTTTTCGAAGGGCGTGTTCTGAAGACCGGAACAGCAGATTTTTTAGCAAATGATCCGGAAGCGCGGAAATTTTATTTAGGTGACAGTTTCAGACTGGATCGTTAATAAAACTATACAAGAGGCGGGATCGATTTGACGCTGAGGGCATAAGGGAGTTAGATTATCATGGTACGTTTAGGTCAGCATTTAAGTCTACAGATGAGGCAATCACCGCAACAGGTGTTGCTGTCATCTCTACTGCAGCTTCCCATCATGAGCCTCGAGCAACGCCTGTCAATGGAAATCGAGATGAATCCGTTGCTGGAAATGGAACAGGAGCAGGAACTCGAGGAAGAATTGGAGGAAGAGCAGGAGAAGAGCCTTGAAGACGATGAAAAAGTGGACGAGGAGAACATCGGCGAAGTCGAGCTGGAAAAAGAAAAAGAAGAGATAGATTGGGACGAAATACTCAACGATCAGGATAACTATGAATTCCGCCTGCCCCGCGAAAAGACCGAAGAAGAAAACGAGCATGTCGAAGTTCAACAGGAATCCTTGACCGATCATCTCATGTCGCAGCTCCATATGGCCAAGCTGACGCCGGCCGAGCAGGTTATCGGCGAATATATAATTTGGAATATCAATAATGTCGGCTACCTCGTCACCGACACGGAGACGATTGCCGAAAACCTCGAGGAAGATATCGAGGTGATAGAGAGCGTCCTCAGCGTCATTCAGCAATTTGATCCACCCGGGATAGGTGCGCGCAATTTGCAGGAGTGTTTGCTGGTGCAACTCTGCCAGCAGCAGCCGCAGCACGAGCTGGCCATCAAAATGGTGCGCGATCATTTCGAAGACTTTAAGAACAAGCGCTTCGAGCGTCTGGCAAGAGATTTGATGGTCGATCTTGAAGCCGTCAAGCGCACAATGGACCATATCACCAGGCTCAATCCCAAACCGGGCGAAGGGTACGTCTCATACGGCAACAACTATATTGTCCCGGATATTGAGGTGCGAAAGGAAGACGGCGAATTCAAGATCTATATGCACGATTTCAACGTGCCGCAGCTGCGCATCAACAACCAGTATAGAAAAATGATGCTGGACAAAAAAAAGACCAACAAGGAGACGCGCGATTTTATCCGCCAGCGCCTGGAATCCGCGCGCTGGCTCATCAACTCGATCCATCAGCGCCGGGCTACGATCTTGCGAACCGTGCAGGCGATCATTGAAAAGCAACATGATTTTTTCGACAAGGGACCGGAGAATCTCAAACCCATGATTTTAAAGGATATTGCTGATGAAATCGGCATGGATATCTCCACCATCAGTCGCGTGACCAATGGCAAGTATGTGCAAACAGAGTATGGTGTCTTTGAGCTTAAATATTTCTTTAGCGAAAAATATGTCACGGATGACGGTGAGGATGTATCGAACAAAAAGATCAAGGCCTTCATCAAAGACCTGGTCGATAAAGAACCGGCGAACAAGCCGTATAATGATCAAAAGATTTCAGAAATGTTGAAAAAAGAGGGTTTCCCGGTGGCTCGGCGAACGGTGGCAAAATATCGCGAGCAAATGAATATTCCGGTGGCCCGCCTGAGACGGAGAATATAAAAAATGTCCTATCCGAAAGCATTTCATGGCACAACCGTCATTGGTTTGCGGCACAAAAACAAGGTTGTGATGGCGGGGGACGGCCAGGTCACCTACGGCGATACGGTGTTGAAGACCAAGGCCAGAAAGGTGCGAAAATTGTACGACGGCAAGGTTTTAGCCGGATTTGCCGGCGCCGCCGCCGATGCGTTCACGTTGTTTGAACGGTTTGAAGAAAAGCTCACAGATGCAAATGGCAACATGAGTCGCGCTGCGGTCGAAATGGCCAAAGACTGGCGAATCGACCGCTATCTGCGTCGTCTCGAAGCGGTGCTGGTCGTCATGGATTTAAATCATATCTTTCTTATCTCGGGCACCGGTGATGTCATTGAGCCGGATGACCACGTTCTTGCCATTGGCTCAGGCGGTGATTATGCGCTGGTGGCGGCACGCGCCCTCATCAAACATTCAAATCTGGATGCCGTGCAAATTGTCAAGGAAGCCATGCGCATCGCCGCCGAGATTTGCATCTATACGAATGATAACATCGTTATCGAAGAACTGTAGCAGCCTGTTATCTCTCAAAGGATATTTTTATGAACATGACTCCAGAGGAAATAGTCAAAGAACTGGATAAATATATCATTGGCCAGGACAATGCCAAAAAGTCGGTGGCCATCGCTCTGCGCAATCGCTGGCGTCGCCAGCAGGTGCCGCTCGATCTGCGCGAAGAAATTATGCCGAACAACATCATCCTCATCGGTCCGACCGGCGTCGGCAAGACGGAAATAGCGCGGCGCCTGGCCAAACTGGACAATTCACCTTTTGTCAAGGTCGAAGCCTCCAAATTCACCGAAGTCGGCTATGTGGGACGCGATGTCGAGTCCATTGTGCGTGACCTGGTCGATCAGGCGGTCAATATGGTGCGCAGCGAATATGTCGAGCGCGTGCAAGACAAGGCCGCAGAATTGGCCGTTGAACAGCTCCTTGATATCCTGCTGCCGCCGCCGCGCATGCCAAAGACGCACAACAGCGACGACAAAGCGAAGCGCAAAGAGAGGGAAGAAAAGTATTTGCGTAATCGCGAAAAAATGCGGGTGAATCTTCT
The DNA here is from genome assembly GCA_016929295.1 of Candidatus Zhuqueibacterota bacterium. Classification (GTDB taxonomy): domain Bacteria; phylum Zhuqueibacterota; class Zhuqueibacteria; order Residuimicrobiales; family Krinioviventaceae; genus Kriniovivens. The sequence continues at coordinate 14,000 of JAFGJB010000200.1, forward strand.
TGAAGGCAAGCTCGACGGCCGTATGATCGAACTGGATGTGAACATGGAGCCCTCTGCCATGATGCAAGTGATTTCACCCATCGGCATTGAAGAGATGGGATTGAACATTCAGGACCTGCTCGGCCCCCTCATGCCGACTAAAAAGAAAAAACGGCGATTGTCCATTTCAGAGGCGCTCGTCGTCCTGCAACAGGAGGAAACGCAGAAACTCATCGATATGGATGAAGTGGTGAGTGAAGCGAAGCATCGCGTCGAAGAGACCGGCATTGTCTTTTTAGATGAGATCGATAAAATCGCCGGTGAGAACTCGGGGGGCGGTCCGGATGTGTCGCGCGAAGGCGTGCAGCGCGATCTGTTGCCGGTCATCGAGGGCACCAATGTGATCACCAAATACGGCATGGTGCGCACCGATCACATCCTGTTCATCGCCTCCGGCGCGTTTCACGTCTCCAAACCATCGGATCTGATTCCGGAGTTGCAGGGACGATTCCCGATCCGCGTCGAGTTGAGCCGATTGAATGCTGATGATTTTGAGCGCATTCTGACCGAGCCCCAAAATGCGCTCATCAAGCAATACACGGCGCTCATCGAAACCGAAGGCGTGAAAGTGACGTTCAGCAAAGGCGCCATCAAGGAGATCGCCAGATTCGCGACGCAAGTGAATGAACAGTCGGAAAACATCGGCGCCCGACGCTTGCACACCATCATGAGCAATTTGCTGGAAGACTATTTGTTCAAACTGCCCGATGCGAGCACCACCACTATCAGGGTGTCACAAAGGATGGTGCAGGAAAAGCTGAAAGAGATCATTCAGGACGAAGATCTAAGTCAGTACATTTTATAGCGGAGACAGATGTTAAACGTTCAGCGCTACACAGGCGACCTGGAAAAAGTCTGGGATGAATTTGTCTGGTCTGCCAACAATGGCACTCTCTTTCATACGCGACGGTTCCTGTCCTATCATCCGCCGGACAGGTTTGTCGATCATTCATTGCTGTTCACGAAGAAGGGACGCCTCCTCGCTCTGCTGCCGGCTGTGGATTACGATGAGGAGGGCACACGACTGGTCTTGTCCCATCGCGGCGCCTCCTATGGAGGATTTGTCATCAGGGATACGCTCTCCATTCGCGAAGCATTCGATCTCGTGGAAGCGCTGCTGAACTATGCCAAAAATGAAGGCTTTGGCGCTATCGACATGACGCCGCCGCCGCAGATCTATCTGCGGCGACCCAGCAATTACATCGATTTTGCCCTGGTGCAAAACGGCTTCTGCTACCGCAAGCGCGAAATCTCCAGCGTCATTCCGCTCGATTTCGCCGCGGATGAGATCCTCAACACCTTTGACGAAGCCTCGCGTCGCGCCGTGCGTCGCGGCCAAAAGCTCGGCGTTGCCGTGCGCGAATCCGATGATCCCGCAGAGTATGAGCGATTCTATGCCATTCTGAAAAAGAACCTGCGCCTGCGCCACAACGTCCATCCCACCCATACGCTGGCCGAACTGCTCGATGTTAAAAAACTGTTCCCCGACCGCGTCAAGCTGTTTGCCGCCTACACACCGGACGACGACATGGCCGCCGGTGTGGTCATGTTCATCTGCAACCCCCGCGTGGTCCTCGCCTTTTACATCAGCCACGATGAGGAGTATCAGCATTATCGCGGCGTCAATTGTCTGTTTCACGACATCATCGACTGGGGCATCCGCGAGAAGTATGGCTTTCTCGATTTCGGCATTTTCACCGTCAATCAAGATCCCAACTGGGGCCTGGCGCGCTTCAAGGAGAGCTTTGGCGCGCAGGGCGTGTTTCGCGATAGCCTGAGATTGACGTTTTGAAATGGACTTTTAGCGTTCATCCTTTGTACTACAATGCAGCACCATCGTGTTTTTTTAACAAGGTTTTTGCGCATAGAAGATAAATAATATGACCACCAGAACGCCGAGGACCTTGGCGCGGCCTTTGGCCGCAACCAGACAATATAGCAATTACGAAAAGCTAAACGCAAAGGCGCAAAGGAACGCAGAGGTTCGCAGAGAAAAATGGATGTGCTGCGATATTGTAAACCTCTCTAGATAAGCGAGGCAATGAAAAATCAATATCATTTCTTCGCGTACCTTTGCGTGCTCTGCGCCTGCGTTGAAAAATATTGAAAGAATATAGGTGTATTTGCCGATTGTACAAAAACTTATCAAAAAAACACGATGTGGACGCCTTGTGTTACAGAGGAAAAACAGACGTTTTTTTCTTCTATAATATCACTTTAATCTCGCATCTCAAGATCAGGCTCGCCTTTTCCCCTTATGCGAACTGGGGAAACCTTTCTCCCAGGCGTTGCGGAACTTGACCACTTGCAAGGAGTTTAAAGGTGCGAGAAGTGGCGAGGGGGAAAGGACATGCGAAAGGGAAATGAATGCGATTCAAGATATCACTCTATATTCTCAGCCTGCTTTCTGTCCTGTCGACAGCCGCCGGCGCGGAAGAGATACTCGTGCCGGAGAGTGCGACAAAACGGGTGCTGGTGCCGAGTTCGGACATTGGTCAGACCTGGCGAGCGCGGACCAGCTATGCGGATTCGGACTGGCTGCTCTGTTCCGGCGCGCCCGGCGGCGTCGGCTATGAGATGCAATCCGGCTATGAAAACCGCATCACCCTTGATGTGAGCGATCGAATGTACGAAAGCGGCAGCAATCCGAATTCGAGCTGCTATATCCGCATTCTATTTTCGCTGACCAGCACAACGATAGAGAGCATCAGCAAGCTCACTTTGAGGATGCGCTACGATGACGGCTTTCTTGCCTATCTCAACGGCGTGCTGGTCGCCCAGGCCAATGCCGATGGCGCCGTCGTGTGGAATGCCGCGGCATCCGCGACCCACGAGGCGGATGGGCAGGACTCCTTCACCATCACCGAGTTCAAAGGCCAGCTAAAGGCCGGCGACAATCTACTCGCCATCCAGGGACTGAACTCCGGTACTAACAGCTCCGATTTCCTCATCAATGCGGAGCTGGTCTC
>JAFGJB010000201.1 GCA_016929295.1 Candidatus Zhuqueibacterota bacterium
AAAGAAAAACCTCTGACGCTAAAAATGCCCGGGCCGCCGCCGATACGGTTGAAGCAAAATACAGCCTCGCCGCATGACGGAAAAACGCCAGCGACCATTATAAAATAGAGTAAGACTATGAAACCAGTCTCAATTAAAATATTATTCCCCGCACTATTTATAATTTTGATTATCAAGAGTGGTATGTAACTTTACCTTAACGAGGTTCAATCTTGAAAAGAGGGAAGCTATGGTTATGACTCGGCTATCAAAAAAATTGCTCATAGTGGTTCTTGGTTTTCAACTTTTGTCAAACGCAGCCGCTGCACAGGATGATGTGACTAAAAAACTCATGATGGGCTATCAAGGCTGGTTCTTGTGCGAGGGCGATAACTCGGCGCCAAACAGATGGGTGCATTGGTTCAATAGCAGCAGCGATCCATCGGCATCGCAAATCGGCATCGATTTCTGGCCGGCCATGGATGAGTACACAGAGACTTATCAAACAAATCTGACCTATCTGGATGGATCGACAGCAACGCTCTATTCTGCCTATGATTCGAGTACGATAAATCTCCATTTTAAATGGATGAGAGAATATGGTATTCACGGCGTCTATCTGCAACGATTTCTTGGCCCGGTAGCGTCCCGCGGGGACTTGTTCGAGTCCAGAAACAAGACACTGGAGAATGTGATCGCTGCGGCGAATCGATATGACCGTCACTTTGCGGTGATGTATGATATTTCTGGCGTCGCGGATGATGGCGGTCTTTATAGCAAGCTCATCAGTGATTGGGAGTATCTTGTCGATACCTATGATGTTCTCAATCAAAAAGGCTATGTTTACAAAGATGATCGTCCGATAATCGCAATCTGGGGCATCGGTTTTTCCGACCGGGGCTTGAGACCTGCAACCTTTGAGCAGATCATCGATTATTTTCACATTGCAGCAGAGTCCAAATATCGGGCTTACATCATGGGCGGTCTGCCAGGCCGATGGCGCACACTGGACGAAGATTCCGAATCCGATCCCGCATGGCGTACTGTTTACAATTCACTCGACATGATTTCACCCTGGACGGTTGGCCGTTACAACAATCAATCCGGCATCGACAGTTGGAAAGCGACCCGGATCATCCCGGATCTGAAAACGTGTAATGAAAATGGCGTCGATTATATGCCGGTGATCTGGCCAGGCTTTTCCTGGAAAAATATAAATGATGGTCCATTGAACCAGATACCACGAGATGGCGGGAAATTTTTCTGGCGCCAGGCCTTCAACGCCATTGATGCCGGCGCTGAATTTATTTATGTCGCCATGTTCGATGAGGTCGATGAAGGCACGGCGATGTTCAAATTGGCGGAGAACAAGTCGCAGGTTCCCGTTGAAATTCAGGACAGAATTGTCACCCTTGACGCGGACGGCTATGAGCTGCCCAACGATTGGTATTTGCGGCTGGCCGGTGAAACGCAAAAAATGCTCGATGGCAGCATCGCCTTGAGCAGCACCATACCCATCACACCGTATGAAGGAAACTTTCGAGAATATATATCCCAGTGCGAAACACGAACTGGCTGGAGATCGGGCAATGCGTTGACGTTGAATACCAGCGCTCAAAAGCGCGGCGCAGCCTGCCTGCAATCCACTGGCAGCAACGCTGATGAGTTTCGCAGAAAATTTTCAATGCCTTTTGCGGCCGGCTCGAGTACATCCATCGGATTCTGGTACTTTATTTCAGATGTGAAAACTTGCGCAAGCGATAACCAGGTGGAGCTCGGCAGCGGCGGTGCAGCGGATGTGAACGAATACAACTGGACTTTGGACACGGCCAGCTTGAAAAATGGCTGGAATTATATAAAACTGGATTTCGCCGATGCCACGGTGACTGGCGGCGAACCAAATATGGCCGAACTCAACTGGTTCAGAATATATCGCTCGAAAAATGGCACAGTCACGACCATGATCGATGATATCAAGTTCAGAGGCGCGGGCGGCATTCAAACGCCGGTTGCCGATGCCGGGCCCGATATTATCAAAATAGATAACAATGAGGATAAAAATGAAATAATCACGCTGGATGCGTCGGCGAGCATTGATTTTGACGGCGCTATAATCCGCTATTCCTGGGTCAAAGAGGGGGCAGAAATTGCCAGCGGTGACAATCCTTCGGTGAGTTTTGCTATTGGCACCCATATTGTCATCCTCACGGTGACGGACGATGATGGGTATACCGATGCAGACCAGATCAATATCACCGTGCAGGCGGAAATTGATGCGTGTGATTCTCAAACCGACTGGCGATCGGCCAATGAACTCACTGTGAACAGCACGGATCAGAAAAAAGGCGCGGGGTGTCTGCAATCCGCTGGCAGTCTCCCCGAAGAATTTTCGAAACAACTGCCGTCCCCCTTATCCGCTGACGGCTCGACGTCCATCGGTTTTTGGTATTTTATTTCCAATGTCAGTCTGCTCGACGCGGATAACCAGGTTGAGCTTGGCAGCGGCGGTGAAGCGGATGTCCATGAATATTCCTGGTCCCTGGATGATCTGCAAAATGGCTGGAATTATGTGATACTCTATTTTAGTGACGCGCAAGTGACAGGCGGTCAGCCGGATCTGGATAAAGTCAACTGGTTCCGCATCTATCACGCCAAAAATGGGAACGTCACCACCAGAATTGATGATATCAAATTCAGAGGCAGTGGCGGCAATCAGGTTCCGGTGGCCGATGCGGGGCCAAACCGCACGATTGCCAGCGACAGTACCGGCGCCGCCTCGGTGAGCCTGGATGGTTCGGCCAGTTTTGATGTGGATGGTTCCATCATCAGTTTTTTGTGGTCAGAAGGTGATGCAGAAATTGGCGCCGGCGCAAATCCCACTGTTGTTTTGTCCGAGGGCATACATGTCATCACTTTGACCGTGACCGATAATGCGGGCGCCACAAACGACGACCAGGTCACAATCACAGTGGATGGCGGCTATTTCGATGATTGTGATGCTGAAACCGGCTGGGATTCGGCAAATTCATTAAGCCTCAATAGGACAGATCAAAAGCAGGGACTCGCATGTCTGGAAGCCTCAGGTGACGGCACGGATGACTATAAAAAAGTGTTTTCGAAAGCGGTGTCAATTACTGCCTGCAGGTCCATTGAATTCTGGTATTATGTCTCGGATGTGAGCAAACTGACAACGAATAATCAGCTGGAAATTGGCAGCGCTGGCCGTCCCGATCAAAATGAATATAGCTGGAATTTGACAAATCTGAAAAATGGCTGGAACTATATAAAACTGGACTTTGCCAAAGCTGGGATAACTGGTAATGCACCTGATCCCAAAAACATCAACTGGTTTCGGCTCTACCGCTTCAAAACCGGTGATGTGATATCGAGAATTGACGGCATAAAGTTCGGTGCAGTGAATGAATCACCAATTGCCGATGCAGGTGCGGATCAAACGCTCATCGACAACGACAGCAATGGCAGCGAATCTATAAACCTGAATGGCTCTGGCAGTATGGATCCCGATGGCGCCATTGTGAAGTATTCCTGGACAACAGATGGTGCTGAAATCGCAAGAGGGAAGAGCCCGACCGTCAATTTGCCCACCGGCACGCATACTGTAACATTGACCGTCACCGATGACGGCGGCGCCACGGCGGATGACGACGTGACGATCACCATAAAACATCCGGCCGGCATCGATGATGAAAGTCAGGTTCCAACAAAATACAAGCTACGGCAAAATTATCCGAATCCATTTAATCCGATGACCACCATTCGATATTCGATCCCCCAATCCGGCCATGTTGAGCTGACGGTCTATGATCTATTGGGCAAAAAAGTCGAAACGTTGGTCAATCAAGTCAAGCCAATCGGCCATCACCACGTAGAGTTTGATGCTGCTGAATTGACAAGCGGCGTTTATTACTGTCGGCTGCAATGTAATGGATTTGTGCAGACGAAAAAACTCGTTCTTCTGCGATAACTCTGCATCGTTATCCTTTCCGTTTTGCGGGAGCTTTTATTATATTTGGCATCCATCTATTTTGCTGGCGTTATTGAAAAGTCCACCCACCTTTAACAGGAGAATTATTGCAGTATGTTTATTTATGATACCAACAGGCGAATTCTTTCCTATTCAAGCTTGATTTTCGCATTGATGTTTATTGCAATAAAAGCTTTAATCGCCGATGAAACTATACTCTTACCGGAGAGCGCAACCAAGCAAGTCCTTGTTCCCAAATCTGCCATTCATGCGGATTGGCGACAGAAACCGGATTTTAATGATGCCTCCTGGCAGCGATGCTCCGGCAGCCCGGGCGGTATTGGTTATGAAAAAAGCAGCGGCTATGAAAGCTATATCACACTTGATGTGGGCGACGATATGCACTCTGATGGCGACAATCCCAACACCAGTTGTTACATCCGCATCCGTTTCAATATTGATGGAGCAGATCTGGAGGCTGCCAAATATTTCACCTTGCTCATGCGCTATGATGACGGTTTCGCCGCCTGGCTGAACGGCACGAAAATCGCTGAAGCAAATGTCCCCGATCCCCTGGAATGGAACTCCTCGACGGGCAATTCGAATGAAAGCTCGGGACAGGCGCCGTTTGATGTGAGCAGCTATCGTGATCAATTCATCGCCGGAGAAAATCTCCTGGCCATTCAAGGCGTCAATGCCAGCACAACCAGCTCCGACTTTTTGATAAACGCCGCGCTGGTTGCGAGCACCAGCCGCTATGGCGATTTTTCCTCATCCAACTTGCCAATTATTTTCATCGACACGCATGGCCAAGTCATTGTCGACGATCCGCGAATCGTGGCGGATATGGGCATCATCTACAATGGGCCTGGGGAGCGAAATAATGTTGATGATCTGTTCAATCATTATAATGGCAAAATTGGCATCGAGCTCAGAGGAACAACCTCGCAAAATTATCCGAAAAAACCTTACCGGATTGAAACGATAGACGCAAATGGCGAGAACAATAATGTCTCCCTGTTCGGCATGCCCAGGGAAAATGATTGGGTGCTGCAAAATCCCTATTACGACAAGTCACTGATGCGAAACATTATTTCCTATAATTTATCCAATGAAATGGGACATTACGCGCCCAGAACACAGCCGGTTGAAGTCTTTTTAAATAATGACTATCAGGGCGTTTATGTGTTGATGGAAAAAATAAAGCGGGATAAAAATCGCGTGGACATTGCCGAGCTGGATGCCGACGATGTTGCAGGCGACTCTTTGACCGGCGGCTATATCATTAAAATTGACAAAAGGAGTGGTGAGGACAATGAATACTGGAACGGCAAAAATGTCGACTATCAGTATCATTATCCCAAGCCGCGGGATTTGCAGCCCGAGCAAAGAGACTATATCAAAAACTATATATTGGATTTTGAACGCGTCATGCAGACCAATCAATTTGATGATCCCCTGCTGGGTTATCCAGCGTATCTGGACATGACATCCCTGGTCGATTATTTCATCATCAATGAAGTCACCAGAAATGTTGACGGCTACCGAATAAGCACATATATGTATAAAGACAAAGACAAAGACGACAAGGTTGACAAACTCAAAATGGGGCCGATCTGGGATTTTAATTTGTCGCTCGGTGTTACTAACTGGGATGGCAACAGAACGGATGGCTGGAATCTCGATTATCTCATCGAAAAAACAGCGCATGAATATACGCCGCCATTCTGGTGGGCAATTATCAGCAAAACAGATGATTTTCAGAGCCGCCTGCTGGCCCGTTGGACAGAACATCGCGAACATGTTTTGGATGTCGATCGGCTGCACGCTTATATCGATGCCGTTGCCGATACGCTGGAGGAGGCGCACGTCCGCGATTTGAGGAGATGGAATCAGAGCGCCAACTTGCACCAGGAAGTGAATTATATTAAAACCTGGCTTGCCGGTCGAATCGCGTGGATGGATGAGAATATCACCGGTGAAGGTGGTGATGATGGCGGCGGCGATGATGGTAGCGACGAAAAGCCTGATGGAGACGACATCACAGATCTGATGGGCACGATTTACGGATCGAATGATCATTTGCCCTGGACCGGGCCGGACAGTGACGGCTCTCCGGATAATGAGCGCATCGAAAAGTTAATCGATAACGATGTGAACACAAAATACCTTGTCGGCGCCGAGCAGTCGTGGCTGGAATACAGCATCAACGAGATGGCGCGCATTATCGGCTATGCGATCACCTCAGCCAACGATGTTCCCGAGCGCGATCCGCGGAGCTGGCGGCTGCAAGGCTGGGATACAGCGTCAAATGACTGGGTGACGCTGCACTCGGTTGTCGATCAACCTGTCTGGGAAGAACGGTTTCAGACAAAATACTGGCAATTTGAAAACAGCGACAAGTGGTTCAGCACATATCGATTGAACATCCGTGCGATAAACGGCGATCAACAGGGATTGATGCAAATGGCCGAGCTGCAAATATTTGGCGATCTCGCAAGCGATGTTAAAATCGCAAATGAATCTGCGACTGTCGACGATTTTCAGTTGGGACAAAATTATCCCAATCCATTCAATCCGAGGACCACAATTCAGTATCATCTTCCTGACCACGCCGAGGTGTCTCTGGCAATTTATAATACGTGTGGTCAAGTTGTCAAAACATTGGTCAATGGTTGGCAGCCTGTGGGACGCCATGACGTGCAATGGGATGCAACAGATGAATCGGGCGCCAAATTGGGTTCCGGTCTCTATTTCTACAAGCTGGTTGCGCAATCAGGATCGCGTGAGTTTGTCGAAATCCGCAAGATGGTGGTGATGAAATAAAATGTAGCAATGAGATCTTTTGCCTTCCACGGAAACAAGGAAGGATGTACGCATTATCAACAAAAATAAACATTATCTCTGTACTACAAGGTGACAATATCGTGTTTTATTGGCAAAGCTTTTGAAGCCGCGGATGATCACTGATGAAACGGGGCGATTGCATTCGATTAGCTCGAATACAAGCATGAAAAATTTATCGTTCAGTGCGACGGAGCTCGTGGCACATTAAGAATCTGCTTGCATCGGTCAAGGAGCGGTTGTGGCAGGTGGCCTACAAGTAAATCCCAAATTGATATGACAATTTAAGAAACAGGATATCATTCATTCTTTGTTCTTGATATCTCAACTCGTCAAAGCGGTCGGTGGTGTAAATAATGTAGAGTGAACTGAACGGCGGGAAAAAGCGCCAGCCGAATAAACCATAAATGTACAAGCGCTTTTCTGTAATGCTGGTCTGAGTAAATACACGAAACCAGAGATCGCGGGTGACATTGTAATCGACGCTGAGGATATGGATGGTGTTGGAACGAACTGTCGCATCCGGAACAAACGAGATTGATTGAAAATCATAGCCCAGCGCCAAATGTTCAAAAAAACGATGTTGGATGCCAAAGCTGTATAATTCAAAATCCCGATCAAAATTCCTGCCCCATGTATAATCCCCTTTGATGGCTTGCCACTCGTCGGTGTTGTAGCCAATTTGGATTTGGTATTGATGGTTATAATATTTTTGTTCATACAATTTAAATTCATCGTTATAGGAAAGCTGAATACTGAAACGGTTCTTCAGGTAGAATCGCGCGGTTTCAGTCACATACCAACTGCGCAACATGCCGGCATGACTCCAAAATATATTGTTTCGGGACTCGATAAATATATATTTAAGCGCCGATGATTGCGGCCAGAAAAAATAGGATAGATCGCTATCCAGCTCCCGCATGTCATCATCGCGAATAAAGCCGGTCTGATTGACATTGTCTTTAAGTTTTTCTCCTGTGTCCGAATAGCGCAAGTGGATATGGTGCAAATTGCTCTCGTGCGCCACGCGCAGAAAATAGGCACTGTGTGCTATGCTCAGTCCCGGTGCGCTCACGACAAATTGTCCGGTGATTTGCCACGCTTCTCCGGGATTGATCAAAAAATCGCCGCTGAGCGAACGGGAATAGCCGGTGCTCCAGCTTTTATCCACTGCAGTGAGACCAATGGATGAAGAGTTTAACACATCTTTTTTTAGTCGAGCTGCGGTAAACTGCGCGGATGGGATAGCAAGGTCAACATCCGCTGCTGTCCTGGCTGATAATGCTGAAAAGTTATAGTCATTGAGCTTTCCAATGACTTTAACGCCATAATCAATATCTCCGATACGGCGCGAATAAAAGGTGCGGATGCGTGTGGAGTAAAGGGAGTTGCCTTCAAGAAAGAACAGGCGTTTTTCCGGGAAACTCAATTCCCATCGGGTCAGATTGATCTGTTCCTGATCGCCTTCGACCGTGGCAAAGTCAGGATTGAGCGAGGCATCAACACGGACGCCGGTGGTGAGCTGGTACGAGGCATCCAAGCCGGCGTCGGCCAGCCATTTGTTGTGGTTTTGGGTGATGCTGCCGTTTTCAAAGCGCAACGTGGCATAGGGCGTCAAGCGAAAAGATTTGGATTTTTCCGGTACTTTTAAGCCGGTCAACGTGCCACTCTGGGATACGCGGTAATTGTCGTAGAGTTCTCCGGACCAGTAGGCGATTTCGACGTTGGCGCGGATCACGCGGGCAAAATTGATGCCCCACGTCTGCAAGCCGTTTTTATATCGGATACGATCAAACGGGATGGCCATTTCCGCCGTCCAAACTGTGTCGGCGATGTGCGCGGCGGCTTGCCATTCGGTATCCCAGTTAAGGTCGGCATTGCGACCGTCATCGGTGATGAACAAGTCAGTTTGCGTGCCCAACGGATTCACCCAGAATGCTACAGCCGAGCGTTTATCATTAAAGGTATCGAGGAGCAGCAGCACGGCATCGTCAGAGTTGTCGAGGCGGTCGCGCCGTGATATGTTGGCGACGATATCCGACGAATTTTGCTGCACGCATTGAAACGCCACAAACAAATAGTTGGCATTTTGCTGGACAAAAACTATGGTTTCCTCGGAGGCCGGTGCGCCTTTATGAGGCTGCAGTTGGGTAAAACCAGTCGTGGAAGTAACGCCCGTCCATTCGTTTTCGGTGATGATGCCGTCAATTTTTGGGGGCGTGTTTGTATAAACAGGATTGATTTCTTTTGCGGCGAGCAAAAGCGTGTGGAGAAAAAAAACGACAGACAACGTACGAATGATCATATGCAATCCAGAGAGAGTGGTTTAACTTGAAAAAGTAGGAAAAAAACGCCTTATTCGCAAGTAACGGAATGTCTTGCAGAGGTATTTGCTTGGATACGTATCTGAATTGCGATTTTCGATCATCATGGCGGCGACAACGGAGGTTGCGGATTCCGACAAACTGATGCCGGTGTCGAACGATTGATGCTTTGGTTTATCCGGCATTCCGCCGCGGAGCGGACAGAACAAGACCAACTCTCGTGCTCCATCGTTCTTTTTGTTGCAACATGGATTTTCTGCCTTTTTAGTCTGTGCAAATCCTAACGCAGCCTGTGGCTGCAATCAAAAACTTTGCTAAATAAACAAAGTTTTTCAGAGTAATAGAATAGAATAATGGCGAACAGCCTTGCACTCAACAATATTGTGATTATCTCAAATCCGGGACCACGTGGACGATGGATTTTGATTGCGACTCTAATTATTTGGATCGCCCGTTAGCGCTTGCAAAATTTGAATATTCCTGTATATTATAGAAAATAATAGAGTTCAGGGTTGAAGGCAGGAAGGGATGATGAACCAAACACCGGACGAGGCGGCTCGAGAAAAAAATGACGCGCAGCTCGTAAAGTCGGGTTGGATTGTTCAAGACAAAGAAAAGATGAATTTCAGTCAGATTCGCAATGTCATTCGGGCATTTCGTGAAAAGCTGCCAGAGATTTTTCCCGGACGCGCCGAGGCGCCCAAAACGTTGATATTTGCCAAAAATGACAGTCATGCCAACGACATTGTCGAGATGGTGCGAGAAGAATTTGATCAGGATAACAACTTTTGCCGCAAGGTGACTTATCAGGTCAATGATGCAAAATCTGTACTGGCATCGTTTCGCAATGATTACAATCCGCGCATGGCGGTGACCGTGGACATGATCGCCACGGGCACAGATGTCAAGCCGATTGAATGTCTGCTGTTCATGCGCGATGTGCGCTCGCGCGGCTATTTCGAGCAGATGAAAGGCCGCGGCACCAGAACGTATGACGGCGAGCGGCTCAAGTTAGTGACGCCATCCGCCACCTCGGCGAAGACACATTTTGTCATCGTGGATGCCGTGGGTGTGACCAAATCGGTCAAGACCGACAGTCGTCCATTGGAAAGAAAACGAACCGTGCCGTTGAAGGATTTGCTCTATGGCGTGATGATGGGCATTTCGGACGAAGATACTTTTTTATCATTGGCAGGTCGGTTGTCGCGGTTTGACAAACAAATTTCAAGGGAGGAGCGAAAACGATTTATAGAGCTGGCCGGCAAAGATGTCAAGACGGTTGTGCATGAATTGCTGCAGGCGCATGATCCTGATAGAATTGAACAACATGCCCGAGAGATAAATGAGGCACCTGATAGTCGCGCACCGGATGACGAGGAGTACGAACAAGCGCGCAAGGATTTGGCGCGAAAAGCGGCGGCGACTTTTCATGGCGAGTTGAACACCTATATTGACCAGGTTCGTCGCGTGCACGAGCAATTGATCGACGCGGCGAATATTGATCGCGTCACTTTTGCAGGATGGGATGCGCAGGCCAGGGAACACACCAAACAGGTGGTGCAGGATTTTGACACCTTTTTGCGCCAGCACCAGGACGAAATCACCGCACTCAAAATCTATTATGCGTAGCCTTGGCGGCGGCGAGAGGTCACTTTTCGTATGCTGAACGAGGTGGTCGATCTCATCAAGCGCAACAAGCCAAATCTCATGCCATTGCCTGTATGGCAGGCCTACGCGCAACTGGAGGGTGCGGATGGCAAACCGACGAGTCAGCTCACGGCATTGGTGTCGCTCATTCGGCGGATGACCGGACTGGACAGTCAGTTGACGGTTTACAGCTCAACCGTGAATGTCAATTTTCAGGAGTGGGTCTTTGCAAAGCAAGCGGGTGCGCTCAAGTTCAATAACGAGCAAATGGATTGGCTGCGCATGATTAAGGATCACATTGCCTCGTCGGTGCATATACAGCGCGACGATTTGGAGTATGCGCCGTTTGATGCCCAAGGTGGCATTGGGCGAATGTATCAGTTGTTCGGCGAGGATATGGATGGGATTTTGGAAGCAATGAATGAAGCATTGGCGGCGTGAGAAACTTTTGGTTGACAAATGCGTTAATATTTAGTAATATGTCAACCCAAAGATCGGGAGATTGAAAATATGTTTTCCGAACGACTTAAATCCGCACGCAAGATGGCTGGTTTATCCTTGGAAGAGCTGTCGAAAAAGATGAGCAATATCATTACTCGCCAGGCTCTAAATAAATATGAACAAGGTAAAATGATGCCTAACAGTGAAGTATTGATGCTGCTCGTCAAGGCCCTTGATGTAAAGCCGGAATACTTTTTTCGTCCGGCAAGAATAAACGTCGAATTAAGTCAAGCGGCCTATCGAAAAAGCTCCAGTTTGGGCAAAAAAAAACAGGCAAGTATACGGGAAAAAGTACGAGAGTATGTGGAGCGCTTTTTGGACGCAGAGTCCTTGTTCCCGCCGGAACGATTTCCTGACTATCAGTTGAAGCCGCTTGTAACACAAATTGAATCTTTGCATCAAGTTGAAGAGCTAGCTGAACGGCTGCGAGATGAATGGGAATTGGGCACTGATCCAATTGATAACCTCGTGCAATTATTAGAAGATCGTAATGTCATTGTTGTTCAGGTGGATCATGAAGATCATTTTGATGGGTTGTCTTGCTGGGCAAATCAAAATAAACCGGTTGCGGTCATTAAAGATGGTGTACCAGGCGACCGCCAGCGCTCAAGTCTGGCGCATGAGCTTGGGCATCTGCTCATTCATTCAACTCAAATTGATGAGGAAAAAGCAGCTTTTCGATTTGCTGCAGCCTTTTTAGTACCGCGCAAAATGGCATTTTACGAATTGGGACAGCGCCGGCAGAATTTGAGTTTCAACGAGTTGCATCAACTCAAAATGAAATACGGCATGAGCATGCAGCAGTGGGTGTATCGAGCGAAAGATTTAGGTATCATTAGCGAAAATTATTACAAGCAGTGGTACAAGGTGTTTAGCGCGCGAGGATGGCGAAGCGAGGAACCGGGAGATCAAATCGAGCGCGAGAAACCGATGCGTATGCAGCAACTGGTGCTACAGGCTTTGGATGAATCGCTTATTTCCGAGAGTCGAGCTGCCGAACTTTTAAAAACGACAATCAATGACATACGAGATCGATGGGGGACGCAGTTCGCGACCGTTGGTCGTTGATTCGAGCGTCATTTTTGATTTATATCACGCAGATCTGCTTGTCGTGGTCACACGATTGCCCTTTCGATTTCATTTTGTCAATTTTTTGGCAAGCGAATTGGTGTATCCTCGTGCGGAACTACTTGAGGAGTCAGGTTGGACTTCTCTAGCAATCAGTATCAAGGCTGTTGCGGAGATTGCTGAATTAAGACAACGCTACACCGGACCTTCATTCAACGATTTTGCCGGTCTTTTGGCAGCTTTCGAACATGAGGCTATTTTGGTCACCGGTGATGCTAAATTGCGCAAGGCGGCCGAAGAAAAGCAGGTGACTGTGCATGGCGTTTTGTGGCTGCTGGATGAATTGGTTCGACATACGATTCTGACGCCAGCGCAAGCGGCAACTAGCTTGCGGAAAATATTGGATCGCGATAGTTGGTTGCCGCAAAAAGAGTGTGAGAAAAGATTAGCAAAATGGAGTGTGTAGAATGAATGAGGTATTGGAAGCATAAATGGATTCAAAAAATCTAGACATTCCAGCAAATTGGGTAGTAGCGAAACTGATTGATTTGGGTGCTGGTAGTAACGCAATAGTGGATGGTCCATTTGGTTCTAATTTAAAAAAAAGCGACTATATCGAAGATCGAGAAAACGGCTTTCCTGTTTTGACCACTAAAAATCTTGAAGGTGATTATTCGGATGAAAAAGTTCGCTTCATTAGTCTTGAAAAATATGAAGAACTTAACCCAAATTTACCACCATAGTCCGCTAAGTGCCTGTTAATTAACATCTTGTAATTTCGTATGGGGTACTACGGATTTCAATCT
>JAFGJB010000202.1 GCA_016929295.1 Candidatus Zhuqueibacterota bacterium
GGCACGAACGAGGTGGCCATGGCCATCACCGCCTCCACCCTGACGACCCTCGCCGTGTTCCTGCCGGTTTTGTTTGTCCCCGGCCTGGCGGGCCAACTGTTCAAGGAAATGGTTATCACGATTTGTTTTTCCCTGGCCGTGTCGCTCATCGTTGCGCTGACGCTCATCCCCCTGCTGTCATCGCGTTTTCTAAAGATAGCATCAGCTGATGCGCCCAAAACGAGCCTGAGGAAATTTGCCGCCCGCATGATGAACATAATCGAAAGATGGAAAGACTTTTATGGCAATCGTCTCAACTGGTCATTGCATCACAGAACAACTGTCATCCTCACAACGTTGGGTCTCCTCATCATCTCCATCCTCCTGCTGACCACACTCGGCGGCGAATTCCTCCCCGAGGGCGACGACAACTTTATGACAATCGCTGTCGATCGGTCGCCCGGCGTCAGCCTGGAGCAGATGGAGAAAACCATGCGAGCGATCAATGGCATCCTCGAGGAGGAGGTGCCGGAAGGCGAATTCACCTACGCCAATTTCGGCCAGGGCGAGGGCATCATGGCGTTCTTTTCATCGCGATCCGCCGCCGAGGGCGATATCAGCATCGAACTGAAAAGCAGGAAAGAACGCGATCGCGATGAAGATGCGATAAAGGCGTCGCTGCGAGATAAATTTTCCCAGTTCCCTGACGCGACCATCACCTTCTCGGACAGAGGCCAGGCCGCGATGATGGGAGGAGGCGACATTGTCGTCATGATCATCGGTCATGACCTGAATGTCGCGCAAGCGATCGCCAATGATGTGCAAAAAAAGATAGATAAAATCGAGGGAATTGTATACACAGAAAGCAGCCTCAAGGAAGCGCGGCCGGAACTGCGCATCAATCTCGATCGCAACAGGATTGCCGATCTCGGCCTGAGCACTGCACAGGTTGGACAAACCGTCAGCACCAGCGTCCTTGGCAACGTGGTTACGCGCTATCGTGAAGGCGGCGACGAATATGATGTTCGCGTCCAACTCGCCAAAGATGCGCGCAAAAGCAAGGAGGATATCGAGAATATCCTGGTGATGACGCCAACCGGTCGACAAATTCCGCTGCGCGCCATTGCCACGATCGACTATGACAAGTCACCGCAGGAAATCACCCGCGAAGACCAGGAACGGTTTGTGAGCATCAATATCGACATCGAAAAGAGCAGCCAGTTGCGCGCGATCACTGCTCAGGTCAGAGAGGTGCTCAAAGAAACGCCGGTGCCGACTGACTATCGCTACGAAATAAGCGGCACCGCAGAAGACATGCAGGAATCCTTCATCTATCTGATCGTGGCTTTCATGGTCGCCATTCTCCTGGTCTACATGGTGATGGCGTCGCAATTCGAATCTCTTGTCGATCCGTTCATCATTTTGTTCACCGTTCCCCTGGCACTGATTGGCGTGGCATTCAGCCTGTTCATCACCGGCACCTCTCTCAGTGTCATGGCGCTCGTCGGCCTCGTCATGTTGGTGGGCATTGTGGTGAACAATGGCATCGTGCTCATCGATTACATCAACCAGCTTCGCGATCGCGGCTACGGTCTGTTCGATGCGATCATTGAGGCAGGCCGCATTCGCATGCGTCCGGTGTTGATGACCGCGTCGACGACGATCCTGGCCATGCTCCCCCTGGCGCTTGGGCTCGGCGAAAGCGGCGAGTCCTGGGCGCCCATGGCGCGATCCGTCATGGGTGGCCTGATCGTGGGAACAATACTCACATTGATCATCGTGCCGGTCATCTATGCCAGCCTGGAGCTGGGCGCCGAGAAGCGCAAAGCAAGAAGAGTCGCACGAAAGCGCGCCAGGATGCAGCGCAAAGCGGCGCCGCATATGGGATAGAAGGATCTTTTGGATAACAGAACATTGAAACCACCAAGAGCACCGAGGAGCACCGAGAAAGACCATATATTCTTTTTTTCTCGGTGCTTTTCGATGATATACATCTGCAACATTTTGTTTTTTTTCAAGTTTTTGATCATATTGAAAAGAAAACCGCCGCGACATTGGCGCAGCCTTTGGCCGCAACCAAACAATGTAACAATTACGAAAGGCCAAACGCAAAGGCGCAAAGGGCCGCAGAGGCTCGCAGAGAAAAATGGACGTGCTGCGGTATTGTAAACCTCTATAGAAAAGCGAGGCAATGAAAAATCAATATCATTTCTTCGCGAACCTTGGCGGCTTTGGCTGATTTTGAACCCATCACGCCAAAGCCTCTGCGGTTTTTGACAACAGGCAAGGAGGAAAAGTTATGCCGGTATGTCAGTCCCCACTGGCAACAATACACGAAATAGAGTCCCTTTGTCGACTCGACTCTCAACCTGTATATCGCCGCCCTCGCGCTTGAGAAGTGTATAGGATATATACAACCCGAGGCCTGTCCCCTCTTTGGGCGCCTTTGTGGTGAAAAATGGTGTAAAAATATGCTTCAGATTCTCTGGTGAAATTCCCGGACCATCATCGGCAAACTCGACATTCACCCACTTTTTGTCCTCACTCAATAATGAGCGCACCCGCAGATGTCCCCCATGTGGCATCGCTTGAATGGCATTCTGGATGATATTGAGAAAAACCTGCTTGAGAGAATCGAGATTGAGATAGACGGCGGGAGTGTCTCCCAGCATGAGCTGCGGCTGTACGTTCATCCGCATCATCTCCTTGTAAAGCAGTGAAATTGTGCTTTTTATAAGGGAGGTCAAATCGATGAACTCTTTTTTGAGATGAGAATGTCGAGAAAATTGCAGCAGGTTGTCTATGATGGCGGATGCGCGTCTGATGCTGGACTTTATAATCGATAATTTTTGTAAAATTTCCGGCGATTTGTGATCAAGACTCGTCTCGATCGAGTATCGCGCGGTCTCGATGATATTCAACGGATTGCGCAGTTCGTGCGCAATGCCTGACGATAACAATCCGATGGAGGCCAACTTTTCCGCTTGAATCAATTGCCGCTCGAGATTTTTTTCTTCGGTCACATCTTTGGTATACTCGACGAGATAGTGCGGCTTGCCATAGCGCGTTTGCATCGGGAACGTCCAGATATGATATATGCGATCCCCGTTATAGGTTTCGATGAAATTCGACATGCCCGTCTCGAATGTTTTGAGCGCCGGACAAATATCGCATGGCGAGCTGCGATTAAAAAGAGCTTCGTAACACTTTTTTTCCGTGATCGATCTGGCGTTATGGCCGGTGAATTCCAGATATCGTTTATTTGCCATCTGCAGTTTATAATCGGCGGCCAGCACACAGATGAGATCTGTTATGCCGTTAAAGAGAGAGAGCAGGCGTTGCCGGCTTATTTGATACTGCCGAAGGATGGCCAATTTTTCACGAATATCTGCGACAAAGAGCTCGATCAGGCCGTGTTCTCCTGACTTTACATAGCTGCCGCTCACATCCGTGGGAATGAGCCGTTTATCCTGATGTAAAAGGCTCACATTGTCGGCGGTCGCTCTGCCTTTAATCTTGATATTGCCGAGCAAATTCTCGATCAGATTTTGTTGATCGGGAGACACGAGATTGAAAAATGCTTTTTGTCGCCCCAGGTCACTCGACAAGCCCAGAAGTTGCTGAGCGCTTTGGTTCATCTGTTCGATGTGAAACGTCTCCGCATCAATGACAAAGATGGCGACATTCGCATGATGGAACATTTCGTAATAACGCCGGCGGCTTTCATCGAGCTGCCTGGCCAGATTGTTCTCGCGAATGGCGCGCAGCAACACCCGCGGCATCATCTCCAGGTACTGACGCTCTTTGGTGAGATAGTCGTTTGCCCCCTGACGCATGGCCTCGACGGCGATTCGTTCATCACCCTGGCCGGTCACCATTATGACGGGCAGATGAGCATATTTCTTCTTGATTTGAACGAGCAGCTCGATCCCGGTCATGGACGGCAGGTGGTAATCTATCGTCAGGATGTCATACTGACTTGCGGACAGCTTGGCAAAAGCGTCGGGCGCATCGCTCGCCAGATCCACATCAAACGGCGGATCGTAGCGGCTCAGCAGCAACCGGAAATAGCGAGCCTGCTGGACATCATCTTCTACGACAAGAACTTGCGGATTTCGACTCATTCACAACACCTTTGCCATGCCATTTATGCTAATAAATAGCCCAATATTCCATTCTTGCATATGATATTTTTTTGCGGATGCGATTTTCCGCGTCAGCGGTGTTTGGAGACGCTCCCGAGATATGTTTTTGCCGCAGCGAGGACAATATCTATCGCTTCGTTCAGCCGCCATTGCAGCGCGGCGCCGGCAGCATATTTGTGTCCGCCACCGCCAAATTGTTCAGCCAGCGCGTGGATCGGAATGCAGCCCCTGGAGCGAAAACTGGCTTTGGTGAGCCCATCCTTCTTTTCCGAAAACATGATGCTGATTTCGACGCTTTTTATCGAGCGTGCCAGATCCGCAAAGCCCTCGGCGTCACATTCCTGCGCGCCAGTTACGTGCAGCAGTTCCTGGGACAACACAAACCAGGCAATACGGTCGTCGCAGGCGAACTGCATGTGCGCCAGCAGGTGACCTTTTAAAAGAGTCCTGCCGATCGAATCGCTCTCATAAAGCTCAGCGTAAATTTTCTGAAATCGCGCTCCTCTTTCGAGCAATTCGGCGGCTATCAGATGCGTATCAGGCGTTGTGTTTGAGAATTTGAACGATCCGGTGTCTGTCAGGATGCAGGTGTAAATCGCGTCGATGATGTTTTGCGACAAGGCCGCATTGGCCGACTTGAGAAAATCGTACACCAGCTCACCTGTGGATGAGGCTTTCTCATCAATGACATGAACATCGCCCATTTTGCCTCCCTGCAGGTGGTGATCGATGCAGGCCAATGGAATGGCCCGCTCTCTCAACACGAGGCCGATGTCACCGAGGCGATGCCAGTCGCTCACATCGACGACGAGACAGCCATCGCACGATTCGATGAGAGGCTGATGCTTTTGTCGTTGAAATTGTTTGACCTGAATATCATTGGTCAGAAATGTAAAAAAATCGGCCAATGGATCGGAATTGATGACATGCACCTCTTTGCCGCATGCGCTGAGGTAATGCGCCAGAGCTATCTCGCTGCCCAGCGCATCTCCATCGGGGTTGAGGTGGGTGGTGATGAGAATTCTCTTTTTATCATCCAGGAACCTGGAAATTGCATCCCAGCGCTTTCCCATGTTGGCCTGACCGCCTATTTCGTCATTGTATGCAAGACGGCAACATTATTGACTGCATCGGTCGCTTTCAGCGCCACTTCATGCGCTCTGCTATCCGGCAAGTTGATCTCAAATGATTCGGTTTTGGAATCCATGATGCCGTCGACAGGGAAAATTATTTTCCATTCCCGGGCATCGATGCTGTATTCGACTTGTTTGAGTGGACTCCATGCGTCGGTAATTTTTGCCGTCAACACAGTCGCGCCAGGAGCATTCCTCGTCTCAATAGTTGGGGAGCTGTTATCGATGGTGAAAATCTGACTCACCTTTTCGCCCTGTTTTGCCATATTTTCGGGATTTGCCAGCTTGTCGCTGGCGACGACCTTGATTTCATAGTCGCCATCCGCCATCTGCGCCGAATCCCATGAATGACTATTGACGTTCAGGTCTTTGGCCAACAGTCGCCACTCCCGCCCGACCTGACGATAATACAGATCAAAACAGAGGCCGTCAAAATTCGCATCTTCAAACAACCAATCGACCGTACGATAGCCTTTTTTCGTCTGTTTGGCGGACAATGGCGCCGGAAAGGTCATGCCTTTTGCGTCGCCGGCGCTGCCGGGCTTTGTCTCGTAAAAATCCCCCGGCGGATGGATGATAATGGACGACAGCCTTGGCGCAATATTTTGCTGCATATAGCTGAGGGAGACCCTTTCAATTCGACTTTCTCTATTTTTCAGCTCGCATTTCCATTGTATGAATCGTGCGTCAGGGCTTTGCACTCGCCAGACATCGCCATCTCTCTGGACGGGCATCCATTCGCTCCAGCTCTGCGAGGGTTGTTCGGTATTTCCCGAGCGCGTGGAGAATATCGCCGCGGCGGCATTCCCTTTCCAGGAGAATGCGCCCCAGGTAGCCGGGAGTCCGGCATCAATGGTTTCGGAGATGAAGCAGGCGGTGTCAACGGGAGAGGACTCGAGGCGATAACAGCGCCCCAGATTCGAGGTGCCGAACAGGATTTTATTCTTTGCGCTCTGCAGAATGCAGGTGACATGCGACTCTTCATTCTCCAGCAAGGTCGATAATTCACCTTCACTATTGATGGTGAGCAGCGCGCCTGTTTTACCGCTGCCGATCAAGATTTCATCGGCGTTATATCGTGCGATTGTCTGGATTCGGTCATCCGCACCCAGCCAGAGATCTCGCGCATAGCCGTCGGGCGATATTTTGAACAGCGATGTCGGCGCACCGCGGGATTTCATCAAAGTTTCCACATCCACTAATTGGGCAAGCGCCGAATTGCCTTCTTCATCCTCCACCTCCTCGGCACTTTCTTCGGACTGCTCCTCTTGCGGACGTCGCGGCGTCGGCAGTACCAGGGACTCGCCAAAAGCCGACGCAAAAATATTGTCACCATCATCGATGATGATGCCAGTGATCTCTTCCATCTGCGGGTCCAAAATCGCAAACGGCTTTTCACCCGGCTTGATGCGATAGACAAATCCTTTTGCGCTCGTGCCGGCGTAAATCGTGCCATCCTTACCGAGGCCAATGGAGCGAACGTGATTTTCTTCACCCTGAAAAAGAACGGTCTGTCCTTTTGTGCTCATTTTGTAGATGAACGCCTTTTCGCCCGTCGCCACCAAAAGGTCGCCGTTTGCATCCATCTCCAGATCCCAGATGTACTCGGCATCGGGATCGAAAAATATGCCGACGCCGGAGGCATCGATTTTATAAACCTTACCGTTCGGCGATGTCGCTGCATAGATATTGTCTTTTTTATCCACCGCCAATGCAAAAACAGCGAGCTCTTCAGCGTCCAGGACAACTGTGGCATCCCCTGCCGTTGTTATTTTGAACAATTTTCCGTCATTGCCGGTGCCAAGATACAAACTGCCTTGCGAATCCTCGGCCATTGACCAGATGAACGGTTCGCCCGTGTCGAAAATGCGGCTTTTAAGCGGCGCCGGCGTCAAGGCGCCGTCAGATCGTATGGTGATGTTTTTTAAAGTTCCTCTGCTAAAATCGGTTTTTGAATCGTGGGTCACAATTTTAGGAGAAACGGCGGAGAGTGAAAAAGCAAACGAGCAAATGAATAGAGCGATTAAGCGAGCGTTCATATGCGGTCCTGAGTAGTTAAAATCTGTCGATCCTTTCATCCCTAATATCCATACCAGGCTCTTTTGTCATCAGTGCCTGGCGTCGTCGCCTTTGGCGGCGAAACAATTGTCAACGACAACTGTTTCGCACCGCTGATCACATCCTCCATCGGCACCGCCTCTTCATAGAGGACGCGATCGCGCTGCCGATTCATCACCCCGCCCGAGGAGCGCGTGCTCATGACGTTCAGCACCGATGGCGGCACATCGCGCAGCTCCTGGCCGTTGACGATCAAACCGTTATCCATTGTACGAACCTGAATGTAAAGATTTTGTGTTTTGCGCCTCTCCGCGACTATTTTCAGGAGGTGATCAAAATCCTGCGGCACAAATTTGTCGCGGCTGACCTGCACTTCATATCGCGAAAGCGATGAGCCGCTCGACACCAGAATGCTCAAGCGACCATCGAGGCCGGGAGGAATCCGAATGGAGCGCACGATTTTACGAACTTTTTCTGCGCTATCCCGGACCTGGATGACCAGCGTCACGTTATCACCCGGCTTGACTTTTGTTTTATCCTGCCACACCGATTCGATAAAGGCGTATTTTCGGCCGGGGATTGTCTTGAGCTTGATGTCGACGGATGAGACCTCAGGACCATTAAAATCATGAATCATCACGGTCCCCAATATTGTCGTGACCAGATCTGTTGCCGAGACCGCATCGGCGCCGGATGCCAGAAAACCAAAGGTCTGACGAGATGCAAACAGATCGTCCAGCAGAATGGCTCGGCCATCTGACAAATAAATGGCGCCGGTCAAATGCGATGTATTCTGCTCACCCGCCAATCGCGCAGAGTAGGCCGCCTGGATGAGCGCTGTGCGCATATAAAATGGCAGCAGATTATTGAATGCAGGGTCATTCGCGACTTTGAAATTGAATTCCGTGTTCGCATGAAAAGGCGATTCAGCCTGCAGATGTACCGGAATCATCCTGGGTTGCACGGTCAAGTCCCCCAGGGCGCCGCTGAGGCGATCCTGCAAAAATGTGCCGACGACTTCCAATGCGGTCGCCACCTTGCTTGATTGCATCATGCTTGGCAGAGTCGCATAGATTTTCGCTGCCGCCAGGGGCAATGAGATGGGGCCGAAATTGAAGAGCTGATGGCCAAACGCTAAAATTTTATTATTCCCGACAGCCGTCACCGTGCCGGTGGCTTCGATCGACAGATCGCCGGTCACAAAGACAACGGACACGGCAGAACCCGGCTGAAACTGCCTCTCCGCCTCCGCGGCATTGCGACCGCCGGCGACCACCGGGGTGAAGCCCTGAGATTCAAAATAGGACGCGTACAAATTGACCAGCTCGGACTGAAAGCCGGAAAAGATCAGGGGGCTGGAAATCATCGCAAGATTTGATGGCGAGCGCTTGACGTCGTCCGGCATGTGGAGAACCTTTTTCCAAAAAACATCATCCGCGCCAACGAGCACCGCATCGAGGTAATCCTGCAGCTGAGAGGAGTGACGAGAGACGGGCGTCTCGCGCACCTTTTCTTTGTCCGCGATTTGAAACATCGATTCGATGGGCATGATCCCGGCGATCGGTTCTTTCATGAATTGACCAAAACCATATGCCAACGCCCCGACCAGTTTGCCATCAATGTAAACAGGACTGCCGCTCATACCGCTGACGATGCCCGTCTTTGCTGCCGTTTCGCCCGACAGCCGCACCAAAATGACATCCAGCCTGGGATAATAGTTGCGCATGACGTCAATCACCTCGACGCCAAATTCTTCAATTTCATCACCATAAAACACCGTACGGCCTGTGCCGGTCATCCCCGGCTTTATATCGGCGATCGGCATGACAGGGTAGCCCCATTCATGCGCCGAGAGGGTGGTGATCAAAAACAAGCCTGTACAAACAATAATCTTTTTCATAGCGCGCCGGCGTTTCTCAACAGGAAAGGGCAGTCAGTAGTCGTGGCGACAAAGACGCTGCCCGGATTTCAGCGGAGAGAATATATCCATTTATTGTCACGGATTCAAGACTTAAAATTTCCACCCTCAACGGCTGTATTGTTTTTTACTCGTATCTGTTGCAGGAAAATGTTGAGGCCCGCGAAACTCGGCAAACATGTAAAAACAGATTTGCGTCGAGTTCACACAACATTCGAATTTTAAAGGTCACCCTCCTGCGGACGCAAGATGATTTCCTCGACATGCGTCGAATCGCCGGCTTCGCAAATCGCGATAATGGCTTGCGAGACATGTTCAGGTGTCATCATGATGGAAAAATCGACCGCCGCATCGCCCCAAATGGTGGTGTTTGTTGCGCCGGCGATGAATGACGTCACCTGGATGCCATGGCGACGATGCTCCAAACGCAGCACATCGGTGAATCCGCGCAGGCCGAATTTTGACGCGCAATAGCCGCCACAATCGCGATACGCCTGCATACCGGCAACAGAGACGATATTGACTATCTTGCCGCGCTTCATCCTGATCATATCCGGCAACACCGCTTTTGTGCACAGGAACGCCGACTTTAGATTTGTATTCATCATCGCGTCCCACTCCTCTTCGCTTGTATCAAGAATGCTCTTAAAAATGGCGATGCCGGCGTTATTAATCAAAATGTCGATCGGTCCCCACACATCTTTGGTCTGCTCGACCAGACTGATGATGTCAGAATTTACCTGGACATCACACGGGATAGCTAATGCCGAATCGCCATTGGCGTTAATTTCTCCGGCAACGCGCGTGATATCATCATCATTTCGTGCGGAGACGACAACTTTGACGCCTTTGCCGGCGAGGGCAAAGGCTGTCGCTTCGCCGATTCCACGTCCGCTGCCGGTGATCCAGGCTATCTTGCCATTGAGTTTCATGCTGATTGCCTCATGTTTGGATGAGATTGAGAAATTCCATTCGAGTTGCCCGTTCATCCTTGAACGTCCCCAGCATGGCGCTGGAGGTGACAAAACTGTTTTGTTTTTCGACGCCGCGCATCATCATGCACAGATGCTTGCCTTCCATCACCACAGCAACGCCATACGGCTTGAGTATTTCATCGATCGTATTGGCAATCTGATTGGTCAGACGTTCCTGCACCTGCAGTCGGCGGGCGTACATATCGACGATGCGCGGCACCTTGCTCAAACCGATGATCCTGCCTTTTGGCAAGTAAGCGACATGCGCCTTGCCATAAAAGGGCAGCATGTGATGCTCGCACAGGCTGTAAAATTCGATATTGCGAATGACTACCATTTCATTACACTCTTCATGAAAAATAGCGTTATTGACAATCGTCTCCAGATCCGTACGGTAACCTTTTGTCAAAAATTCGTATGCCTTTGCGACACGATGCGGTGTGCGCAGCAGACCTTCCCGCTGTGGATCTTCGCCAACAGCCGACAAAATCGTCGTAACCGCTGCTTCAATTTGTTCGGACATTCTCATTCTCCTCTGTAATATGCAATATTGCGTGGCGTCTCAAACAGCTTTAACTCATAGAGCTCTCCGGCAGGGATTTTATCGCGCAACTGCTGCCACAACGCGACGACGATATTTTCAGCCGTCGGCACGATGCCGCGCATAAAATCGACATCGTAATTCAGATGCTTGTGATCGATCTTGTCAATGATCACATGCTGAACCAGATCCTTGAGATCTTTGAGATCGATGACCATGCCGGTGACCGGATCGGGCGTCCCCTTGACGGTGATCTCCAGCTCATAGTTGTGGCCGTGACCCATGGGATTGTTGCACGCGCCATATGTCTGTGCATTCTCATCTTCTGTCAGCGCATCCGAATGCAAGCGATGCGCAGCGTTAAAGTGCATCCGCCGAGTGACATAGACCATCGCCATTTATAGCTCCGTCGCTTATATTGTGTCAATTTACAAGATAAACAATCCTGTGATGCGAAAATTCCATCACGATTTCAGTTCATGCAAGAAATTCAGCTCGTTGAATCTTTTTTACTTTAATTCATCTAATGAACAAAAGACAGTTTCATATATAGCCAAAAGGAGTTCTTTATGGCAACAAAAAATCTCACGCTGGATGAGCTCGAAAGCACGCTCAAGGATAATGAAATCGTGCTCATAGATTTTTGGGCGGAATGGTGTGGACCGTGTCGCATGTTTGGTCCGACATTTGAAAAGGTGTCCGAGAAACATCCTGATATCGCTTTCACGAAAGTCAATACCGAGAAAGAACAGCAACTGGCAGCGCTCTTCGGCATTCAATCGATTCCGACGCTGGCCATTTTTCGCGATAATATCATGATCTTCAAACAGCCCGGTGCGCTGCCGGAGAGCAGCCTGGAAGAGGTGATCAAACAGGTACGCGCCCTGGACATGGACAAAATTCGTGCGGAAGTGCAAGCCCAGCAGGCAGAAGCAAAAGCCGCATAAAACTAGTGGCGCCGGAGAAAAATCCCGTTGATCGGATCAGCGGGATTTTTCTTCAAAAAGTAGAGACCGGCTCCCCACTGCATCATGCCATCACCCACCTCGATCTCAGTGACCCCCTATAGACACCGCTAAGCAGCAATATTGAGCGCGGATGAGCTGACAAAAAAATTTGCTCTGCAACGGATCTAGTAGGCCATAATTTATTAAACCACAGCCGCAAAGATTCGCAAGTTTTTAAAAAACATTAGACTCTTTTTCGTTGACATTTTTTCCTGATTGCAGGACATCGTAACTTTATTATTAATATATAATAA
>JAFGJB010000203.1 GCA_016929295.1 Candidatus Zhuqueibacterota bacterium
GACGAGAACTATAATTATGCCATGCTCAACTCCAATCCGGCGGCGACCGGCAACGCTGTCTTTAGCGTGCGCGACGGCGTCCGGCTGCCGCGTGGCTCTGTCGCCACGTCAGGTCTGGTCGATAATCAGTACCACGACTATCTCTTTCGCCGGGTCGGATCCATGATCGAATTCCGCATCGATGGCCGCCCCTTTTATACCTTCTCGGATGCGGAATTCGCCGCAGCGGGACAGCTCGGCGTCGGTTCTTATAATGATGCCGTTTTTTTTGATGATATCCGGGTTACGCGATCTGTCGACAGCGGCGTGGCCCAGAGTCCTCCTGCCGAGTTTATCTTGCGGCAAAACTATCCGAATCCGTTCAATGGCCAGACAACCATTCGCTTTCACCTGCCGGCCCCCCTGCCGATCCGGATTGCGATCCATGACGCGACCGGCCGCCGCGTGATCACGCTGTACGAAGGACTGCACGCCGGCGGCGAGACGAGCGTCGTCTGGGATGGACAGGACGAAAAAGGCGAGAGCGCCAGCAGCGGCGTCTATTTCGTCATCCTGGAGAGCCCGCGGAAAAAGGAGAGTCGAAAAATGGTGCTGATCAAATGAAAAAACGGATTCTATAATGAATCCATCGGAGTGAAACGCCTTTATGCGTTTCAGGCATCGTATGAAGGCGATACCCGCTAAAAAGCTCACGAACAACAAATTTGGGCTTTCATTTTTAGAATTTAAGTGGCATATGTCCCCGCTTACAGGACATCATAACTTTAGTTGTGACATATTACAGTGCAGCAAAATCTGGTTTCTTTCGCAAAGTTTTTTAACTGCATTCTCGCGATCGCTCGGAATATCCATGCCCCTTGCGGGGTGTGCCCCTTGCGGGAAGTACCGTACGGGAAATGGATCGGACATTTGTCCGAGTGGGATAAATATCCCGCTCTATTGTCCGCCCAGGATGGATTTCCTGGGCCGATCGTGCGACAGCGCGTCTTTGCGTGAGTCTGTACCCATCACGCCAAGTGAGCTTGGCTTATGAACTCCTGTTTTACAGAAGCGAAAATCTGCGCCAAACAGCACGCTCACATGAATCCATCCGGATAAAAAGTTTGTTTAAATAAAGGCGCCTCTAGCAAGTGCTTATCGACCTCTGCCCCATCTCGCTTGATCAAATACTTTAACTCATCAACATCGTCTGACCAGCGAAAGCCGTTCCAGAATTGAAAACCTTCGAACTGTGACTTGTAGAGCGCATTGCGGCTGTAACAGGAGCCGAGGTAGATGTGATCGAATCCCTGCTCCTGCATGAAAGCGACAGTAGAAGTCATCAGGAACATGCCGAGGTTCTTGTTGAGATGATTCAGATCATAAAAAGCATAATAGTAAAAGGCCAGCGATGGTGCATCGAGGAAAAGGACGACCAGACCAACATCCCGTCCCGATTCGTCCGCAAAGAGCATGATGTGCGAGCAGACCGGCGAGGTGAACAGCGCATCAAGGCGCTCCTCACTCATGACATCGCGGCCGAATTTGGCATCCGCGTAGGCCTGGCAGAACTGCCGCCACGCCGGCGTATAATCGAACTCGCATGCCGGCAGCAGACAATGCGAGAGGCCCGCGCCTTTGCGCAGGATGCGCCTGTTTTCAGAGGAGGGCTCGAATTGCCGCAGATCGACGCGGGTGTGCCTACACATGTAAAAACGATCGAGTTCGCGGCTCGGCAAAAATCCCCTGGCAAAAAAGTCGGCCGGCCTCTCCCCCGCCTCGGGCAACGCCCAGATGACATACGGAAAGATATAGTGCGCATAATCCGATTTGTACTCGGAAAAGAGCAGCTTCATGACGCCAACCTCTACTCTTCTCCCGGTGGCCACAAACTGTCGCCAATATCGAGACGGTAGTAGGAGCTGAGACAGATGATCTTTTTTATATTCTCATAGGCTTTGGCGATGGCCGTCGGCAGTGACTCCGCCACGGCCACGACGTCCGCCACGCGATGGCCGGACATCAGCATTCTGCCTTTTTTGTCGGCGACGACCTCATTCCACCAGATATCGCAGGTCGGTTCTTCGCGCAGCTGCACGGTCACCGAAGGTCCCTCTATCTTTATATAGGGATAACCCCAGCCGGCCAGGGTGAGGGTGCAGGCATAGTCACAACCCTCTTTGAACTGAATATCCAGCGGCCGATCGTGCCCGACAGCGAGAAATGCTTCGACCGGATTCTTCAGCATGCGATACAACGCCGGCCCGGTGGTGATGCCGACCCGGACATTGTATTCGATGACGTGCCATCGGCCATCGCGTTTCACGCTGGTGGACTGAACCGGGCCGTGAAAATGGGTTTCCCTGAACCACGGCAGCAGCGGCGTCAGCGTATCTCGGACGATGCCGTAGCGGTCATCCAGGTCCACTTCCACCAGTCCGCCCAGCGGTGCGCCGGCGACCGGCCCCATGTTGCCATCAAAGGCGCGTTTGTATTCCTGATTCGTCACCAGCGGATAAATCCTGCCATTGCTGACAAAAGCGGTATGCCCGGCCTCACGCCGGCCCATGTACTCCTGCAGAAAGACACCTTCCGCATAATTGACCTGTTCCAGCCAGGCCAATGTATCTTGAACCGTTTCGGTGACAATCGTGTGCACCGGCGAGCCGGGCGCGCAGAGCGGATTTTTGATCACATAGGCGCCCGGATGGGCATGGACATACTCCAGCGCTTCGATGCGATTTTTCGCCACATGTCCGATCGGCACCGGCACACCGTGCTCTGCCGCCACGATGCGGGCAAAATCGCGATCGCGCTCCAGCTTCATCGCGGCGCCGACCGGTGACAGTATGGGGACATCCATGTCGATGAACTCATCCTTCCACTCGGCTTCATGCCAGTTGATTGACATGGGTATGACGAGATCGATCTCTTTCTCCCTGATCAGAGGACAGGGATTAGGATAGTCCTTGAAGTGAAAGGTTTCGCCGTGCAGCGACGGGCCATAGTCGCCGTAGTGACGGGTGAGATAGCAGCAGACATCGGCGCCGTTTTCCCACAGGCAGCGCATGGCCGAGCCCGCATAGGAGCCAATGCCCCACAACATTATTTTGGGGCGAGTGCCTTTGATGAGATTTTCCATATTTATTGACTATTCATTTGGATGATTCAGAAACGCCTCACACAAAGACTCCAAGACACGAAGAGACATTATGCTTTGTGCGAATGAATTTTTCATGTTAAACAGTTGCAGCAGCCATCTGTTGCCTAGTCAAAAAACGCATACCACGCCCAATCCACCAGCAGATGAATGGCCGCGGCAGCGGTTATTTTCTTGGTGCGAATGAAGACAAAGCAGTAGAAAAATCCGGCGACGGTCGCCAGCAGGACGTAAACCCATGGGATGTCCCACGCCCGTCCGCCGATCTCGATAGTGAGAAATGGCGCGACCCGATTGTTGCTGTGCGCCAGACCAAAGATCACCGATGACACGATCATCGCCGTCCGCACCCGATGTTTCCCTTTGAACTGCTTTTCCAGTAGTTTGTAGATGACGCCACGAAAGAGCAGCTCTTCGGGCAGGGCGATGAAAAAGAAGATCGCCGCGAGACGAATGAGCAGGTCGGTGAAAGATGGCATATGCCTGGCGATGGAGAGAAAACCGGTGAGCATGCCGACGATGATGGCGATGAGAAAAAAGACGATGAAATCAAGGATGACGACGCGATAATCTTCACCACTGAGACGATAGCTAAAGCCCACTTCAAACGTGCGCACCACGAGATAGGCATAGATGAGCACCACGAGGCCGACGAGCTCGAGCGGATTGACCAGTCCCCGCGCCGGCGGTATGCTCACGCCGTGCAGCAGCCCGATCTCGATCGGCAGCCAGATCAACAGCACCAGCAGGTAATCGAGAGCGTGTGGCGCCTGTCGCTGCGGCAACAGAAGGACGAGAAAAGCCAAGATGCCGAGCCATGTGCCGGAGATGATCGCGTGCGTGAACGCGAATTGTCGTGTAGCGAGGGCGAAGATCTGAACGAGCGCCCACAGCAGCAGCGCTGCAAGCCAGATGCGATTCGGCGACGTTGCGGAATCGCTGCGCAACACTTTGATCAGCGCCGGATTGCCAGCCAGGACATAGGGCGCGACGAACAGGACAAACGCTGCAAAACTGAGAAGCGTGGCCAGGGCGCTGATGCCGATATCCACGAGGTAGAGACCGAAGGCCAGCGACAGCAGCGCGACGAGAATGATGCCCACCCTGAAATCTTTTTGCAGAGGTTGTTGCTGATACTTTTTGATCTTCATGCGTCCCTCATTGCGGATTCGTAGGCTAATATAAAGAAATAATTATATTTCACCAACAGTTTTGGCTTTTTTCTCATTCGTTTCCGAGTCAGACAGCGATGATAGTTGACGCTCAAATCGACAGAAAAGTAAAAATCGGTTGCAAAAGTGAAGGTTTTTTATAATTTGTATGCAGTGAGTAAATGAGGGGATCGTGGCCGAGGCGCTCGACTGAAAAAATGTTGCTCTGCCTTTTGGCAAATGTCGGCTGCGCAAGTAAAAATCTACTAATCTGAAGGAGAGAAGCGATGGGAATAGTATCGTGGATTATCATGGGACTCATCGTCGGGGCACTGGCCAAGACTATTATGCCTGGCAAGGATCCAGGCGGGATCATAGCGACGATCCTCATAGGGATAGCCGGTGCTTTTATAGGCGGCTTCATCGGCTCGGTGATAGGCATTGGCACCGTCACTGGATTCGATCTATTCAGTATTATTCTTGCCACAGGTGGAGCAATTCTGTTGCTTTATTTGTATCGCCGGATGAAACGAAAGCGATAAGCGTGGCTCAGCTGGAGTGATCGCTTGCAGCCACCTTGCAGCCGATGGATGATAAATCACCGATCCGCTCCCGCTTGGGGAGCGGATCGCTGTCACAGTGATGAGATACTATCGCAGTAAAAGCATCCTGATCGATTGGTTTACTTCCCCCGCTTGGAGTCGACAGCAATAAAAGCCGCTCGACGCTAACTCTCCTGTATCACTCTTCCCTTCCCAGACGACGGTGTAGCGTCCTGGGATCTGCTTTTGCGAGACCAGGGTGTGCACCAGACGACCGTTCATGTCATATATCGTCAGCGACACGAACTCTGCAGCGGCTATTTCATAGGAGATGGTGGTGGTTGGATTGAATGGATTGGGATAATTCTGAAAGAGCTCAAATTGTGTTGGAAAAAGGTCTGGCGCACGCAAGACATCCGTTTCAGTGCTATAAGCCAGGATCTGCCGACAGGTCGCGTTCCACGAGCCCGCCTCCCAGTTGTGCACAACACCGGTCACGCGCACGCCCATGACCGTGCCAATCACGCCTTTGAAGCTGAAGGGCTGATCGGTGACCAGAGCGCCCCACTCGACATCGTCAAATTTAAAGTAAGTATAGGTGGGATCTTCGTAGATCTTGACGTCCTCCCAGGTCGTGCCATCTTTGCAGACCTGCAATCTGAACGACTCTTCCTGCGAAAAGGCGCCGTTGGCATAGACCGTGCCGTCGTAGGGACCATTGACATAGACCACCTCAACGATCTCGTGCGCCGTCTCCCAGACCACGCCGGCCGCCTGCCAGGCATTGATGATATCATCGACGCCCTCACCCTGCTCACCGCGACTCAGCCAGATGATCGAATCCTGATCGCCGTCGTTCAGCTCCGGGCAGGCCACTTTGTTGGAATCGGCGGTCGATTCTAGATTGTGCGCCCACGTATATGCCGTGCCCAGCGGCGCGATGTTGGTTTGCGAATGAATGAATGACGGTAAGAACAATATCAGTACAAGCGCAGCATTTTTGCTTCCCTTGTTCATGATTTCCTCCTTTTTTAGGTGACTGACTTGCAACGGAGTGAACGAACTCTTTATAAAACAATTTAGCAGCTTCATGCTACAATTGCCAACACTTTTTCACCGCCAGGGACGCAGAGAGTCACCGAGCGCTAATATCAGAATAATAATTATCAGAGTATTTCTGTGCTTCCAGGTACTCATTTTGCTGAAGAGCTTCAATTTTGCTTGACATTACAATTTACAATCAATATAATTGCATTCGGGCAGGCTTGGCAATAGAATCAAATATCTTGTTTTGTCAATGCTGCGAATGAGCAGCAACAGGCGAGTATCATATATGGAGCAAGTATGATACGTTCGCATCTAACCAACAACCATTTTACAGGAGAGATGACATGTCTGTCGCAAAAGTTTCCGAAATCAGTGCCACATCGACCAAGAGCTTTGATGACGCCATCCGACTGGGCATTGAACGCGCCAC
>JAFGJB010000204.1 GCA_016929295.1 Candidatus Zhuqueibacterota bacterium
ACGGTCTGCCACAGCTGACTCGCCCACGGATCCTGACTTTCTTGCATGCCGACGACAATCGACTTGGGATTTTCCGAATCAGCCAGGAATGAAATAGTGTAAACATGGCCCGAGTCGGTCGGGCATTGCTGATTCAACTGTATATGCCATGTATCAGTGCCGCCGTTTTCGATCTCGACATACAAATAATAGGGATCATCAAAGTAGCCGTCATCATAGACCGAAAAAATCGCGACCGCACCTTCATTGAGCTGACCTGTCCAGGGCGTCAACACACCGCAGTCAAAGCCGCCACTGTAGAGGAGCTCACCATTGGAGACGCTGCCAACCTTGAAACGGACAGCGTCCGACCATACCTGCGTTCCGTCCGCAGTCTCAGCCATGGCTGTTAACTCATAGACGCCTTTTTTGATCGTCTTCCATTCATATTCCCACGGAGCAGCGCGCAGGCGTCGCAATGTTCTGCCATGGTTATAAAGATATACATACTGTATCACCTCGCCGCCGGTGGCCGTCACCTCGGCCGTGATGGTCAAATCGGTGCACGGCACTATGGTTGACGCATCTTCCGGATTGGTGATCTTTATAGCTATTTCACCGTAAAGAGTCGCTGACAGTGCGGCCAGCAACAGGACAATGAACGTTGTAGCCATGAGTCGCATCACATTTCCTCCTGTTTTGAGTGAAAAAATCAACCTCTATATAATAATTATGCAGATCAAAAAAAAGATTTTTTTTGTCTTTTGGCAAAGGCCACGTCCTTGCATACGGCGAGCGAGAGATGAAGGCGGGGAAATCATCGTGTCTGCCAGATCGGAAAATAGCCCATCCATTTGACCATATCCTGCCCCTGTTCACTGAAAAAATGCGATGTCGCGGCCAGAAAGGACAAAATTTAGGCGCATTTCAACTTGGGAAACCGGCTCTATTTTCTCTTCTCTGACATGATCCTGGTCTGGCGCTGCAAAAAAGTGAACGGTCCGCTGCGATGACCGTGGACGGTGAAGGTCGTTGAGGGATGCCGCAGCAGCGACTTGAGGGACTGCGCCGGCTGGTCGTGGTCAAATTCACCCGCCAGCCCAAAAGTATAGGAAGCAATGAGATCCTCCTCGCCCTCAAAGGGCAGCGGATCTGAGCCGCACAAAACCCGAAATCCCTGCCGCATCGCCGCAGCCATCAGTTTTGGCGTGCGCCATACGGTGGGTCGCATCGTCGTATCGCTTATGAACAGCTCTTGCGGGCTAAAGTTCTCGAACAGTTGACGCACAACCCGGCCGCGCGCGCCAAACCATTTTCCGGGCGCCCAGTTGATGGCGGCCACTCCTCCGGCGTCGAGCACGGCATGAATCAGATCGACCGTATCAAGCGCCCGGTCATCCGACTGAAACCTGGTGGCGAGGGCGCAGATTTCGAGATCGTCCGATGAGATGAGCTGCCTGCCGGCGACGATGTAGAGCAGCGGATCATGGGCGTTGCTTTTCACCCGCAGAACCGGATCGTCGCCCGTCTCGACGAAATGATAGTTGTCCAGCTTGAACGTGAGCGCATCGCGGAAAAAATGACAATCAGAGCGCTCGGTCAAAAGCCATACCTTGACGGTATCGCCGTTCGTCTCTGCGCTGTGGAAATTTTCCAGGCCGCTGCGAATGGCGCGGTCGAGATCAAAGTTTGGATAAATATGTACATGGGCGTCGATTAAAAGCGATGTACGCATTGTCAAATTCCGTTTACGAAATGGTCCTGCAGCGCGGCGAGCTCCTGGCGCAGCTCGGCCGTGTCATGGCACACGAGGGCGTTGATGTTTCGCACTGTTTCCTCATAGCTGGCAACAGCGCGACCGCTGAGGATGAAAGCGACATCATCGCGCAGCAACTGACGCAGCTGCAACAGTTGGTCGCGCACCTCATCATCGCCCGCCGGGTAGACAATGCTGATCACGACGACGTGCGCCGTTATTTTTTCAGCTGAAAACGCGATTTCTTCCACCGGCAGATTCGCGCCGAGATAGTGGGAACACCAGCCCTGCGAGGCAGCCGTAATGGCCGCCAGCATGGCGCCAAATTCATGATGCAGGCCGGAGAGGGTTGCGGCGACCAACACCGGACCTTGTCGCTGCATGCGAATGCTGCCGAGAAGGCGTCCCAAAAATGTGCGCACCACCGCTGAGGCCGCATGCTCCTGCGCAACCTGTATAGCGCCAGTGCACCATTTTTCGCCCAAAATATTAAGGAAAGGAATGAGCATTTGATCGATGAGCGTTGCCTGACTAAAGTTGACGCTCGCCCGGGTGAGGATGTCATCGAGCACCTCGTTATCAAAAGCCTCGCTGGCGGCAAGGGCGGCATCAACAAAGAAGGCGGGAGCTTGTTCGGCAGAGGAGAAAGGCGTCGCAATCGACGACGCATGAGCGATAGTGAACTCTCTCACCAAGCGCTCAATCTCTTCAAGCGGCATCCTGGACAGCTGGCCAATGCCATGTCCGGCTGCCGTCGCTTTTTTCAAGAGCGCCAGTTTTCTCACATCCGTCTCCGAATAAAGTCGCCGATTCGACGCCGTGCGAACGGGATGAACGATTTCATAGCGTCTCTCCCACACGCGAATCGTATGCGTCGTCAGGCCGGTCTTGAGCGCGACCGCTTTTATTGGATACATGCCGTTTCCACCATCCTTGTCCGCTAAATCACATAAATCCCAGATTCTGTGTTAACTCATCATTCGAGTTGAGAACTCCACACCCAATAGGTGAACTAGATTGAGCTCAAAACGATACTAAACACAGAATATGGGATAATTCTTTTGCGATTGCCAACCTACATATTTGTCTAAAATTTGTCAAGATTTATTTATAATATTTCTCCAAAAAATGGGCTCTATAGCGGATCTAGTGGGCGATAATTTATTAAACCACCGAGTTTTTCAAATGATGCAATTTTAGGATAGGTTTATTTTCATCAACATTGAATAGATCGAAATGACATATGACTTTCTCTGTAATACAAGGCGGCAACATCGTGTTTTTTTTTAACAAAGTTTTTGTACATCCGGTAAATAGGCCTATAATCTTTCATTTCTTCGCTTATCTCGAGAGGTTTACAATTGCACAGCACATCCATTTTTCTCTGCGAATCTCTGCGGTCCTTTGCGCCTTTGCGTTTAGCTTTTCGTAGTTATTACGTCGTTTGTTTGCGGCCAAAGGCCCCGAAGTTCTCGGTGAACTCGGTGGTTTGCTTTGATCCACTCAAAATGTTATAGAGCCAAAAAATGCACCAGGCCACACCATAAATTAGACAAAAATATAACATTTTTACTAATTTTTAAGTTTCCAGGAATTTTCTGAGCGGCAGAAATGGTTATATTACTCGTATATTAGACAATTATTAGACAATGAAACCAAATAAGGAGATTTATCATGAAACCAGCACTGTACACCTTAATGACTCTTTTTATACTTTTATCTGCATCTGTACAATCGCAAGAGACAGCGCGACTGCAGGTCATTCACAACTCCGCTGATCCTGCAGCGCATACCGTGGACATTTACGTCAACAATGGCCTGTTCCTGGACGATTTTCGTTTCCGCAAAGCAACGCCATACGTCGACGTGCCAGCTGGAGTTGAGCTGACCATCGGCGTAGCGCCGAAAAACAGCCAGGGCGCTGCCGATATCATAGCCACCCTGCCGCCAATGACGCTCGAGGCTGCACAAACGTATATGGCCATTGCCAATGGCGTGCTCGCGCCGGCCAGTTTTGCGCCGAACCCTGATGGTAGCAACACCGGCTTTCAACTCTACATCAAAGCGATGGCGCGCGAAAATAGCGACGACAGTCAGTCGACTGCACTTTTTGTCTTTCACGGCGCCACCGATGCGCCGCAGGTTGATGTCGTGGAACGCACAGCCGGAAAGGTCGTCGATGACGCCGGTTATGGCGACATGACCGATTACCTGGTCTTGCCGTCGAACTCTTTCTACTATCTTGACCTGCAGACAGCGGACAACGCTGCGGTAGTGGGTTCTTACAAGACCGGCTTTTACAAACGCGGCGGCGAAGGCGCGGTCATTTTCGCTTCCGGCTTTCTGTCTCCCGAGAACAACCAGGGCGGAGAGGCTTTTGGCTTGTTCATCGCTTATCCGGACGGTCGAGTGGATCGGTTGCCGCTGCTGGAAAGTGCGCGACTGCAGGTCATTCACAACTCCGCCGATCCGGCGGCAGCCGAGGTCGACATTTACGTGAATGAGGCGCTGCTGATCCCGAATTTTGCCTTCCGCGCCGCGACGCCGTTCATCGATGTGCCGGCGAATACGCCGCTGACCGTCGCTGTCGCGCCGGCCAACTCTGCGGGTCCCCAGGACATCATTCTGACGCTGCCGGCCATCACTCTGCTGGGCGGCAAGACCTATGTCGCCGTCGCCAGCGGTGTTGTGGGTGAAGGCTTTGCAGCCAATCCCGATGGGGTAGAGATCGGTTTTGGATTGCAAGCCTATGACATGGCGCAGGAAAAGGCCAAATGGGTAAAATACGTCGAATTGACCGTGCTGCACGGCGCCACGGATGCACCGGCAGTGGATGTGGTGGTCAATGGCGCCCTGACGCTTGTCAGTAACCTGGCTTATGGCATGTTCACGGACTATTTGCGAGTTGAACCGGACAGCTATCGGCTGGCCATCACGCCGGCAGGACAGCCGCAGACCGTGGTCGCCTCATTCGAAGCTGATCTCTCCGGTCTGGCCGGCGGCGCAGCAGTGGTCTTTGCTTCCGGCTTTTTGAGTCCGGCAAACAATAACGGCGGACCCGGCTTTGGCCTCTTCGCCGCTCTGCCCACCGGCGACGTCGTCGAGCTGCCGGCAGCGGCGAGCCTGTCCAAGCTGACTGGCGTTGCCATCGAAGCGGCGCTACCGACGGAATTCAGCCTGCAGCAGAATTATCCCAATCCGTTCAATCCGACGACGACCATCTCCTTCGCCCTGCCGGAGCGCTCGGCGGTCAAGGTTGTCGTCTACGACGTACGTGGCCATCAGGTCGCGACGCTGCTGAACGGCGTGCGAGAAGCGGGCGTTCACAGCGTATCGTGGAACGGCGCCGATGACAACGGACTGCCGGTCGCGAGCGGCGCCTACTTTTACGCGCTGGAGACAGATAATTTTAACCACGTCCGCAAGATGACGATGCTCAGATAGTACTATATCATTTTCTCTCGTACGCAAAAAGGCGATCGATTACGATCGCCTTTTGATTTACACTAAAAAAAAACGCACTTGTTGATCGCTTCTCATGCGCGCTTTTTGGTGAACAGCAGACCTGACCATGTCTCATCCACTGAACAAACCTTATAGTCCACCAGCCCGACAGA
>JAFGJB010000205.1 GCA_016929295.1 Candidatus Zhuqueibacterota bacterium
CGATTCTGGCAGGTCTGCGATAAATTCGGTGTCACTGTTTTCTACACCGCTCCCACGGCGATCCGCGCCCTCATGCGTTTGGGAGATGAGTGGCCGGCAAAATACAAGCTGGATAAAATGAGAATTCTCGGCACCGTCGGTGAGCCGATCAATCCGGAGGCGTGGATATGGTATTATGAAAAAGTCGGCCGCGCCCGATGCCCGATCGTGGATACCTGGTGGCAGACGGAAACCGGCGGTATTCTGATCACACCACTGCCCGGCGCCCATACGCTGAAACCGGGCAGCGCGTCTCGGCCCTTCTTCGGCGTCGATCCCGTCGTCCTGCGCGATGACGGCAGCCAGTGCGCGCCGAACGAGGGCGGCAAACTGTGCATTCGCAAACCGTGGCCAGGTATAATGCGCACCACCTGGGGTGACCATGATCGATTCATTGATACCTATTTTACAATGTACAATGACATCTATTTTACTGCTGATGGCTGCCGCGTGGATGAAGATGGCGACTATTG
Source organism: Candidatus Zhuqueibacterota bacterium (assembly GCA_016929295.1). Taxonomy (GTDB): domain Bacteria; phylum Zhuqueibacterota; class Zhuqueibacteria; order Residuimicrobiales; family Krinioviventaceae; genus Kriniovivens. The sequence goes on from JAFGJB010000205.1 coordinate 513, forward strand.
GCTCATGGGCCGCATCGATGACGTCGTGAACGTCTCCGGCCACCGCATCGGCACCGCCGAGGTCGAGAGCGCCCTCGTCAGTCACGCCAAAGTGGCGGAAGCAGCGGTGACGCCGATCCCGCACGAAATCAAGGGTCAGGGACTTTACGCCTATGTCACCCTGGTCGAAGGCGTCGAAGAATCTGAAGAGCTGAAAAAAGAGCTGATTCAGCATGTCCGGAAAGAGATCGGGCCCATTGCTGCCCCGGAAGCCATTCAGTTCGCGCAGGCATTGCCCAAGACTCGTTCTGGCAAAATCATGCGCCGCATTCTGCGCAAGATCGCCGAAAAAGATACGAGCAACCTCGGCGATATCACCACCCTTGCCGATCCGCATGTCGTCGAAAAACTTGTCCAAGATCGCAACGCCATCGGTTGAAAAAATCAAGCCGGACAATGATGTCCGGCTTTTTTCATGATCACGATGACAGAGAGGAGAGAGGATATGTCCGAAAAAAAGGTTATGAACAGATGGCTGCCCGTAGCGGGCGCCATCCTGATTCAACTCGCACTCGGGGCCATCTATGCGTGGTCAGTCTTTACGCCCGCCCTGCAGAAAGCTGACTGGACAAAAGCGCAAACCCAATACGTGTTCTCCGCCGGGCTGGCCTTTTTCGCCATCGTCATGGTTCTCGCCGGCAAAATGATGCCCAAAGTCGGACCGAAAAAGCTGGCGATCTCAGGCGGCATTGTCCTCGGCTTAGGCTACATTCTCGGCGGTCTGCTCGGCGGCACCAGTCCATTTTTATTAACCCTGTTCATCGGCGTCATCGGCGGCAGCGGCATCGGCCTGGCTTATGTCGTGCCCATCGCCGTGGGCATGCGCTGGTTTCCGGACAAAAAGGGTCTCATCACCGGCCTGGCCGTCGCCGGATTTGGCTTCGGCGCCATGCTATGGGTCAAGTTGGCTGGTGAATGGGGTCTGCTCATTGACAAATTCGGCCTGAGCACAACATTTACGATCTATGGCATCATATTCCTCGTCATGGTCATCATCGGCGGCATGTGGATGGTTTTCCCTCCGGAAGGCTGGAAGCCCGCGGGCTGGACACCTCCGCCCCCCAAAGCGGGACAAGTTGCCGCCGGCGTGGCCATCGACAGCAGCCAAATGCTCAAGACCGCCCAGTTCTACATGATCTTTCTGACCTTTGTGTTCAGCGGCGGCGCCGGTCTGATGACCATCGGCCTGATGAAACTGTTCCCCAAGGAGGCGCTGCAAAGCGTGTCGGGCATGAGCGAAGGTCAGGCGAGCGCCGTTGCCGGCACCGCCATGGCCGTGTTCTTTTCGCTGGCGAATGGCCTCGGTCGCATTGTCTGGGGCACGCTGTCCGACAAGCTGGGACGTAAATTATCGGTCGTCATCATGTGCGCCACGCAGGGGCTGTTCATGATCGCCTTCACCAGGATGGCGGGCGTGCCGGGTCTTTTATTCATCGCCTCGATATTCATTGGTTTCAACTTTGGCGGCAACTTTGCCCTGTTTCCGACATTGACAGCCGATACCTTCGGCGCCAAATTCATCGGTCAGAATTACCCGTGGGTCTTTTTAGCCTATGGCGTTGGCGGCATCTTTGGGCCGATTCTCGGCGGCAAGTTGGGCGATCTGGGCAATTTCCCGGCCGCATTTATCGGCTGTGGCATTTTGTGCATCATTGCGGCGGGGATCACGATGGCGATCAAGCCGCCAAAGGCTGCGTGACATCCATCTTTAGCGGACAGTTACATCCCAGTGGATTGACTGCACCCTGCTCCGTCCAGTTTGTGATCGCATTTGATTTATGAAAAAGCCCGCCATTGAGCGGGCTTTTTTTATGGGCTTATTTTCAGATAGCTTTTTCACAGCTATGCTTCTTAATTATCAATTTTTGTAGAATCACGATAAATCCTGTGCCAAACTGAATTGACGTCGTTCAATCGCTTCTTCCATTTGCCTTCGCGCGGGACGCTTGTTACATAATCATAAATGCGTCTCTGGACATTTTGGGGTAGAGATAAGAGAAAATCGAGAATCGAACGAATATCGAGCCCAACAATCTTTAGCTGTTCTTCGTACTCGACAATTCTCTCGACAAATTTCACTGCTGTATCCTGTACTTGTTTGGAGACCAGCCACTCCCATTTGAGAACACAGGCTGTGCTGATGGGATCAAGTGTAAAAGAATCCTGATCTGCTGCCATCCAATCCGGCAGCAATCGAATGTTGCTTTCTATTTCCATACAAGCTTGCAAGTAAATATTATCGTCTTCCTCCTTCAATGCAAAAACATCATCAATCATTAGCAGCATCTTTTCCGCGACCTTTTCCAAATCTGCAGCCAGCAGTGAGCCATCAAAATAGGGCTGTTTCCAATCGTAGTCTTGAATGATGTAATTGCCGCTCTCATCACTTGCCTCCCAGGCGAGGTCGTTCCATTCGGACCACAGTTCACACCACATTTCCATACGCTTATGATATGATAATATTTCGGACAGAGTCTGCTGCTCGATGGACGTGAAAAGCGTGTTGAGAAGTATTTCGATTTGTTCTCCGGTAAGTGCACTACAGAGTTCAGCGCCAATTCCTGGAGCGATTGTTGCTATCTTTTTCATAAAATTTTTGTCGAATTGCAGATTTTATCCAACTAAAAACTCTTCTTCATCAAAAAAGAAAGCCACTTCGACCTGCGCTGTCTCCGGCGCATCCGAACCGTGTGATGCATTATAGGACAGGCTCTTGCCGAACAATTTGCGGATCGTGCCCTCGGCAGCGTCCGCCGGATTGGTGGCGCCCATCAGATCGCGCCATCGTCGAATGGCGTCCTCAGCCTCGAGGGCCAGGACATAGATTGGACCGGAGGTCATGTATTTGACCAGTTCCGGGTAAAAGGGCTTTTCCTTATGGACGGCATAAAACTGTCCCGCCCGCTCAGTTGTCAACAA